>NZ_JACBGA010000007.1:0-207500 GCF_021401285.1 Sphingopyxis sp. NFH-91
CGGCGCCGATTTTTTCAAGGAGGATTTGGGCTTCATCTTCGTTCCTTCGTCACTACGACGAAGCCCAAATCCTCCTTAAATCACAACCTCAAATCTGTGCCATTGGCGCTGACGGCGGACATCCTCGGGTAGTTTTAGTTCACGCTTAATTTTAGCGACCGCGAAGCTGAGCAGGGGACGCCAGCGGCGGCGCGGTACCCGTTTCTGAAAACTGAACCACAGCTCGCCAGGGTCTCGATGGACCGAAGCATGGTGAGCCTCGATTCGCGCGAGTGTTTCGGGAGAAAACTCATCGCCGTGATCGCTTCCCGCCAAGTTTTTGCGATAAGCGATCCATTCGGCGGGGCTCATGTCCTGTGCAGTGGACCGATGGTCTCCCGCTTGATCCGCGACAGCGTCGTCGAGGTCCTTGAGGAAAAAGGCAACATCCATACCGCCGCTCGCGAACCCGGTAGCGGATCGAGCAGTGAGGAGCCGGTCGACCAGGACGCGTGCCTCGTCGGAGGTGAACGATCCTGCGACACCGTTTGCGAGCGTGGCGCGAAACTGATCACACTTCTGCTCAAATTCACCATTGGCTATTGCCAGCTTGCGTTCTGCATCGCGGGCATCGGCGGTGCCGAGGCTCACCTTATAGAGTTGGCCGCAAGCGAAGGCGCTTTGCACGGCAGCGGGATACGGCGGCGGAGGTAAAAAATGCCGCTGCGAGGATCGCGCCAGAGTCCCTTCGGATTCATGATTGTTCGTCCTTTGTGTACTCATTTGGTGTACCCACCGAGTCACTAACGAACAGAAAACCGAGACTTCTGCGCCTTTCCGGCGATTTGGTGACCCCTACGGGACTCGAACCCGTGTTTTCGCCGTGAAAGGGCGACGTCCTAGACCGCTAGACGAAGGGGCCGTCGTTCGGTGAAGCGGCGCCTTAGACGGGCCCGTCGGTGCGGTCAAGCCGTGGTGGCGGCGCGTGCGCAAAAATATTGCGCCGCGCGGTTTCATTCGGCCCAGGCGGCGTCCTCGAGATGGAGTTCAGCGGCGGGGCGGCTGCCCCAATCGTCGCGCTTTGCGCGCCCCGCCAGCCACAGCTTGCGCGCACCGCGCGCATGGAGCAGCGTCTGGCCCAGTTCGGTTTCGGCGCTGCGAAAAGCGATCGCCTTGAACCGCGCGCCATCGTCGCCCGCGACGATCAGCCGCAGATGGTCGGTGCCGACCACCCCCGATTCGACGATTCGCACTGGCCCGGTGGCGACGCGCGGCGCGGGCCAGCCGGCGCCGTAAGGACCGGCGCTCTCGATCGCTTCGCACCACAAGGGATTGATCCCGCGCGGCGCGAGCACCGCGTCGATCAGCAGCGACCTGTCCCCGCTCGCCCGCTCGACATCGGCGGCCAACCGCTCGTTCAGAAAGGCGCCGAGCGCATCGACCCGCGCGCGCTCGACCGTCAGCCCCGCGGCCATCGCATGACCGCCGCCCGCGATGAGCAGCCCCGACTCCTTGGCGGCCAGAATAGCGGCTCCCAGATCGACGCCCGAGATCGAGCGCCCCGATCCCTTGCCGACGCCATCCTCGTCGAACGCGATGACGATCGCCGGGCGGTGCAGCTTCTCCTTGAGCCGCCCCGCGACGATACCGATGACGCCGGGATGCCAGCCGTCGCCCGCGACGATCGCCACCGGCGCGTTCGCCGTTGCGCCGCTCGCCTCGATCGCGGCGTCGAGCACCGCCGCCTCGATCGCGCGGCGCTCCTCGTTGAGCCGGCACAGCTCCTGCGCGATGTCCGCGGCTTCCTGCGGGTCGCCGGTGGTCAGCAGCCGGACGCCGAGGTCGGATTTGCCGACGCGCCCGCCCGCATTGATGCGCGGCCCCAGCGCAAAGCCCATGTCGCTCGCCGTCGGGGGCTTGGTCAGCCGCGCCGCGTCCATCAGCGCCGCCATGCCGATATTGCCGCGCCGCGCCATCACCTTCAGCCCCTGCGTGACGAGCGCGCGGTTGAAGCCGGTTAGACGCGCGACGTCGGCGACGGTGCCGAGCGCGACGAGGTCGAGCAGCTCGATAAGCTGCGGTTCTGGGCGGCTGCCGAAGAAGCCGCGCGCGCGCAGCGTGCGGAGCAGCGCCGCGCCGAGCAGGAAGGCGACGCCGACCGCGGCAAGATTGCCGTGCGCGGCCGCATCGGGCGCTTCGTCGAGCCGGTTGGGATTCACCACGGCAAAAGCCTGCGGCAGCGTGGTCGCGCATTGGTGATGGTCGACGACGATCACCTCGACCCCCGCGGCCTTCGCCTCGGCGATCGCGTCGAACGCCTGCGCGCCGCAATCGACGGTGACGACGAGCCGCGACCCCGCCGCGCCGATGCGCACCAGCGCGGCACCCGAGGGGCCATAGCCTTCCATCAGCCGGTCGGGGATATAGGCGCCCACCGGCACGTCGAGCGCGCGAAGCAAGCGGACGAGCAGCGCCGCCGATGTCGCGCCGTCGACGTCATAATCGCCGAAGATGGTTACCGCCTCGCGCGCCTCGACCGCATCGGCGAGCCGCGCCGCGGCGGCGTTCATGTCGCGGAACAGCGAGGGGTCGGGCATGAAACCGCGCAGCGTCGGAACGCGCTGGCGGTCGAGGTCGTCGCGCGCGACGCCGCGCGCGAGCAGCAATTGGGTGACGAGATCGTCGGGTGTAAGGCTTTCGCCGCCCATTTCGGCGCTGGTGCGGCGCCAATGCCACGGCTGGCCGAGGATCGAGCGAGTGATACCGAGGGCGGCCGTAGTCATGCCGCCGTTCCTGCCTGGAGGATGCGTGCGCGTAAATCCCGCGCGGCGGCGAGCGGGATGGCGGGGATTTCATGCGCGCCGAGCGCGCTGCCGCCGGGCACGCCGAAAACGAGGGTTGCAAGGCCGAGCGGGCGGAGGAGGAAATCGGTCTTGATATCGACGCTCTGCACCGACGCGTGCGGCAGCAGCGTCGTCTTCGGCTTCCACCAGCCGCGGCGAATCACCACCATCTCGCCAAGGTCGGTCCACAGATGAAAGCGCGTCGCGAACAGCGCCCCGGCCGCGAGCAGGGGAGCAGCGATCAGGCCGAGCCAGCCGACCGCATTGCCCAGAATCAGCGCGATGGTTCCGCCGGTCGCCGCCGCGACCGCGCCGATCACCGGACCGATGGCGATGATGCGGTGGCTGTGTTGCCACGTCTCGCCGGGGCCGGGGCGCGGCATCGCCACCTCGGCGAGCACCCGGTCGATTTCGGCGAGTCGGCCGAAGGGGACGACCTGATGGTCGGGTTCCTTCGCACCGTCGCTCGCCAGGCTTTGCAGGCGCAGTTCGTGCCAGCCGAAGCGCTGTCGCAGCCAGCCGGTGACGAGGATCGCCGCCTGCACGCGCTTGACCGGCATCGCCACGTCGGTGCGCGTCGTCAGCCCGCGCGTGCGGCGCAGCGCACGCGGTTCGCGCACGAGACGAAAGCCCCAGTTGGCGAAGACCATCATCGCGATCCCGCTCGCAAAGCCGATGACGAGCAGCGACAGGAGCGCGCCGATACCGGCGACCCAGCGATGCGCGAGCACCCAATTGTCGAGGCCATAGCCTTCGGCCAGATCGACCCAGTCGACGGGGTTGAAGACGTTGAAATCGAACGGCAGCAGATTGTCAAACAGCTGCATCGACGCGCCGACAACCGCGAGCGCGGCGAGCGAGAAGTTGAACAGGCCCGCGACGAGCAGCCGGCGCGGATCCATTGCGAAGAGCAGCCGGTCCTCCGCGGCATCGCCGCCGCCTTCGATTGCGACGCCCGAGGGATCGGCAACCTGCGTGTCGGCGGCATCGCTGCGCCAGGCGCGGATCGCGCCGCGCAGCGCCTGCGCTTCGTCGAACCCGATGGCATCGAGATCGCCGTCGCCTTCCTTGCCGCCGCCCGCGCCGGTTTCGAAATCGACCTTGGCGATGCCCAGCGCGCGCGCGATCAGCCCCTGTTCGATACTGACGTCCTGGATGCGGTCGAAGGGGATGGTGCGGTGCTGGCGCGCGAACACGCCGCTTTCGATCACCACCGCATCATCGGTCACGGCATAGCGGAAGCGCAGCCAGGCAGCGATCGCGACGAGCAGCGACAACAGCAGAAAGGCGAGCAGCGCGGGAACGACATAGGCCCATTTGCCCGCAAAGCCGATCGCCGCCAGCGCGGGCAGAAAATTGAGCGAACGCGGGCCGAGCTTGACGATCGCCAGCGCCAGCGTCGCCGGGTGCAGGCGCTGCCAGTCGGGTTCGACATCGGCCGCCCGCGCGGACGCCGCGGCAGGTTCGCCCTCGCTCATGCGAAGTCGGTCTGGATGTGGTGGCGGATCGTCTCGCGCATCGCGGCGGCGAGATCGGACCGCAGGCCAGGCAGCGTCACCGTGCTGTTGTGCGTCCCCGAGGTATGGACGACAAGGTGCGACAGGCCGAACCATCGCTCGATCGGCCCCTGCCCGACGTCGATGTGCTGGACGCGCACGAAGGGGACGATGGTGTCGGTGCGGAACATCCAGCCGCGCGCGACGCGCAATTGCCCCGTGCCGATGTGATAGCCCCACCGCTGCATCCGGCGCGACGGCAGCATGACGATGACGAGGAGCGCGATCAGCCAGGCCAGCGCGGTGAGCAGGCCGAACGGGCCGCCAATGCTGCGGATCAGCAGCGCGTCGGCGACGCTCGCGCCGATCGCCAGCGGGACGGCGTTGAGCGCCGCGGCGATACGCAGAACGTGGCGATAGGCGGGATCGACCGGGTCGAGCCCCTCCACCGCGTTGAGCGCATCGGGTGCGAAAGGGTCGATGGGCGGCGCGGCGTCGGTATCGGTCATTGCCCTTCGTTAAGCGCAGCGCCCCCTATGGCACAACAATATTGAAGCGCGGGTCGGCGGGCGGGTGCATCGCGAACCACGACAGAAAGGCCATGCGGTCGCCCTCGATGCGGATCGCGCCCGATTGCATGAGCGCCGGAAACTGCGCCTGGCCGAGCATCACATCGTCGAGCGTGCTGCGATCGAGCGTGATCGTCGCGGTCGGCGCGGCGTCGGTGACGCCATAGCGCGGGAATTCGACCCCGCCCTCGACGACGACCGCGACGCTTTCCTTGCTGTCGGGCATCACGAACTGGAACACGCCCTTCTGCGCCGCGCCCTTCACCGCGTCGAAGCGGGTAGCAAGCGAATCGAAGAAGACCGCGGTCGGGATCGCGCTAATGAACGACCGGCTCTGGCCGTTGCTGGTGCCGCCAGCGACCGCATTGCCGCGCAGCGTTGCGGCGGCGGCGAGATAATAGTTGCGCCACGCCCCCGATTCGGCCTGATAACCCAGCTGGTCATAGGCCGAGGCGAGCGCCGCGCGCGCCGCCTGATTGTCGGGCGCCGCGAAGACGAGCTTGTTCAGCATTTCGGCCGCCCAGCGATAATCGCCCTTGGCGATGGCGTCCTTGCCCGCTGCGAGCAGCTTGTCGGGGCCGCCCGCAAGCGCGACATATTTGGGCGCGCTCTCTTCGGGCGGCAGTGGGTTGAAATTGGCCGGATTGCCGTCCCACCAGCCGAAATAGCGCTGATAGGTCGCCTTCATGTCGTGATTGAGGGTGCCATAATAGCCGCGCGTCGAAAAATCGCTTCCCTGCACCGCCGCTTCGGGGGTCTGGTCGGCCAGCTCATGCAGCGTCGCGCCCCGGTTGGCGAGAAACAGGGTACGATCGTGGACGTAGCGATAGGCGTCGCGCTGGTTCGTGAGCAGCGTGCGGACCTCGCCCGCGCCCCATGTCGGCCAATGGTGCGATCCCATCGCAACCTCGGCGCTGCCGCCCCATTTGAGCAGCATCGCGTCGATCACCTTCGACCAGCGCAGCGCGTCGCGGACCTGCGCGCCGCGCAGCGTCAGTACATTGTGCAGATTGTGGGTCACCACCTCGGTCGTGTGGAGCGCCTTGTAGGCGGGGATGTAAAAGACGAACTCGGCCGGCGCCTCGGTGCCGCCTGCGTCCATGAAGTCGAAGGCCAGGCCGTCGATGGTCAGCGTCGTCCCGCGCGCGGACACGGTTTCGGTCGGCTCCATATAGCCGATCGTCCCAGACGAAAGCTTGGGTCCGAGCCCGGTATCGACCTGTCCCGTCGGCCCGGGCGCGAGGATGGCCCCGAACATATAGAGCGCGCGGCGCCCCATCGCCGGGCCGGCAAGGACATTTTCCGACGTCGCCTCTTCGGAAAAGCCGTGCGGTGCGATGATGCGGATCTTGTCCTTCTTCACCTGTTCGGGGGTCACGATGCCGCCGACGCCGCCGAAGTGGTCGCTGTGGCTGTGGCTGAAGATGACGGCGCGGATCGGCAGCACGCCCGTCTTTGCCTCGACCGTGTCGGCGAACAGCTTCCACCCCGCCGCTGCGGTTTCCTCGGACAGCAGGGGATCGACCACGATCCACCCGGTCTTGCCACGAATGATCGTCATCACCGACAGGTCATAGCCGCGCAATTGCCAGATCTTGTCCGGCACAACCTCGAACAGCCCGTGCACCGCATTGAGCCGCGCCTGCCGCCACAGCGACGGGTTGACCGTGTCGGGGGCCTTCGCCCCGTTCAGAAAGTCATAGGGTCGGCGATCCCAGACGATCCGGCCATCCTTGCCCATGATGACGCCATCGGGAATCTCGGCGATCTTGCCGCGCAGCACATTCGCCTCGTCGCGCGGGTCGTCGAGCGGCAGGCGCTGCGCGAGTTCGGCCTGCGCGGCGCGGGTCGCCTCGCTGGCCGCATCCTGCGCGGCCGCGCCGTTCGCCCACAGCATGATCGGAATCAGACAGATCGCACGCTTCATCGCATCCTCCCCTTTTGGTCCTGCTTGCGCCTTGTGGCATGGCTTGGCAAGCGGCGGCCCGGCGGTGCGGGCTTCGCGCGACGCTAGAGGATATTGCGGCGATGAAATGCAAATTGCTTATCATTTGGCACAGCCGCACCGGCGGCAGCGCCGCGCTCGCCGAGGCGGCGGCGGCAGGCGCCGGCGACGCAGCGCGCCGCGTCGCGGCGGACGATGTGACGCCAGAGATGATTAAAGCGGCGGCGGGCTATCTGTTCGTCGGCCCCGAAAATCTCGCGGCGCTTTCGGGCGCGATGAAGGAGATGTTCGACCGCTGCTATTATCCCTGTCTCGGCCGGATCGAAGGGCGCCCCTATGCGACGATCATCTGCGCCGGCTCCGACGGCGAGAATGCCCAGCGCCAGCTCGATCGCATCGCGACCGGCTGGCGCCTGCGGCGTGTCGCCGACCCGGTCATCGTCAACACCGATGCCCAGACGCCCGAGGCGATCCTCGCCCCCAAGACGATTGCGGCGGACCGCCTCGCCGAAGCGCGCGATCTGGGCGCGGCGCTCGCGGAAGGGCTGACGGCGGGAATTTTCTAGGACCATAACCCTGGGGCCGGATGCCGTCAGGCCGGGCTCGCCGCCTGCATCTCGGCGATCAGCCCGTTGTCGATGTCCTTGGCCCGCCGGTATCCCGCGCGCTCGCGCAGCGGCGCGACATAGGCTTCGAAGGCGGGGCGCGTCGGGATCGTCCCGAATTGCAGACCCCAGTCGAGCTGGCTGCCGACATAGACGTCGGCGGCGCTGAAGCGCTCCTCCGCAACGAAGGCCTTGCCCGCCACCGCCGTTTCGAGCGCGTCGAGCGCCTTTTCGAACGAGCCGTATCCCACCATTCGCTGCTGCTCGGCGCTCGGCACCCAGCCGGCGTGGGTGTTGGTCACCGCGGTTTCGAGCGGCCCGGCGGCAAAGAACAGCCAGCGGTAATAGTCAGCGCGCGCCTCCAGCGGCGGCGCTAGCCCCGCATCGGGAAAAGCATCGGCGAGATAGGCGCAGATCGCGGCGCATTCGGTGACGACCTTGCCCCGGTGGACGATCGCGGGCACCTTGCCCATCGGGTTGATCGCCAGATAGTCGGCGCCCTTCATGCTGTCGTCATAGCCCAGGATTTGCGTCTGATAGGGCCCACCGACCTCTTCGAGCATCCAGCGGACGATCTGTCCGCGCGACATGGGGTTGGTATAGAAAATCAGATCGTCGGCCATGGTTGCTCTCCCTTGCTGCGAGTCGCAAAGAACATATCAGGAACATCGTCTGCGATCCAGAAGCCTTGTTTTGTCATGCGGGCGCGGTAAGGCAAGAAGATGAGCGACGAACGCATCTGGACCGCCGCCGTGCTGGTGATCGGGGACGAGATTCTCTCGGGCCGCACGCAGGACAAGAATGTCGCGCAAATCGCGACCTGGCTCGACGTGCAGGGGATTCGCCTGCGCGAAGTGCGCATCGTCCCCGATGTCGAGGACGAGATCGTCGATGCGCTGAATGCGCTGCGCGCGCGTTACGACTATGTCTTCACCACCGGCGGCATCGGTCCGACCCACGACGACATTACCGTCGATGCGGTGGCAAAGGCGCTCGGCGTCGGGGTCATCGTCCACCCCGATGCGCGCGCGATCCTCGAACGCTATTACACGGCGCGCGGCGGCGAACTGACCGACGCGCGGCTGCGCATGGCGCGCACCCCGGAGGGCGCCGAGCTGATCCCCAACCGCATGTCGGGCGCGCCCGGCATCCGCATCGGCAATCTGTTCGTGATGGCGGGTGTGCCGCACATCACCGCGGGCATGCTCGATGCGCTGACCGGAGCGCTGGAAGGCGGGGCGCCGCTCGTCGCGCACACGATCGGCGCATGGGCACCCGAAAGCGAGGTCGCCGACCTGCTTCGCGCGGGCGAAAAGGATCATCCCGGCGTCGCGATCGGCAGCTATCCCTTCTTTCGCGACGGCCGCGTCGGCGCCAATTTCGTCTTTCGCTCGACCGACGCGGAACGGGTCGCCGCCTGCGTTGCCGCCGTGCGCACGGCGCTCGAGGCGGCGGGCTATACGGTGACCGACGGCGGCATCTGATCGGCCGCGTCGGCGTCGCTCGTCCGCGTCGCGCGGGGCAGGCGGCGCAGCATCGCGATCGCGAACAATCCGAACAGCGCCGCCACCAGAAAGGCGGCGCCGGGGAAATGCACCGGCGCGTTCGCGCCCGTGAACCAGGCCATGGTGCCGGTGAGCAGCAGGGGCGCGACGATCTGCCCCAGCCCCATCGCCATCGCCGAAATCCCCTGCACCTCGCCCTGCGCGCCGGCATCGGCGCGGCGCGACAAGATCGCGCTCAACGACGGCTGCACCGGCGCCTGGAACATGATCGGCACGATCAGCAGGAAGGCGCCCCAGGTCGTTGTGACGAACGCATAGCCGACGAATACCGCGACCGCGACGGCGATGCCGATCGTCGCCGCATCGCGTTCGCCGAAACGCGCGACCATCGGCCCGACGACGAAGCTTTGCCCGAGCGCGATGGCGACGCCGACCGCGGCAAGGCTCGCGCCGATCATCCCCGGCGTCCAGCCGAGCTGCGCGATGCAGTAAAAGCTCCACGTCATCGGATAGACGAGGCTGGCGATCTGCCACAGCAGCAGCACCGCCGCCGCGCCGCTCATGCCCGGAAGCGCGCGCATCGCGCGAACCGCGCCGAGCGGATTGGCGCGGCGCCAGTCGAAGCCGCGCCGCTTGTCGGGGGCCAGCGTCTCTGGAAAGATGAAGGCGCCGTAGATCATGTTCGCCGCCGCGAGCAGCGCCGCCGCCACAAAGGGCGCGCGCGGCGACAACTCGCCCAGAAAGCCGCCGATCGCGGGGCCGACGACGAAGCCGACACCGAAGGCGGCGCCGACGAAACCGAAGTTGCGCGCGCGCTCCTGCGGCCGCGTGACATCGGCGATCGCCGCCATCGCGGCGGCATAGCTACCCCCGAAAATCCCCGACAGCGCCCGCGCGACGAACAGCCAGGGCAGCGTGTCGACGATCGTCAGCAGTGCATAGTCGGCGGCGAGTCCGGCAAGCGACAGCAGCAGCACGCGCCGCCGCCCGAACCGGTCCGACAGATTGCCGAGCACCGGCGAAGCGAGGAAGGTCGCCACTGCCATGACGAGCCCGATCCACGCCCCGACCTCGATCGCATGCGCGAGGTCGATGCGCCCCACCTCCATCACGAGCTGCGGCAGCACCGGCATGATGATTCCGAACCCGATCGCATCGATGAAGATGGTCGCCACGATGAACGGAATGGTGCGCTTTGCCGTCACAAGAAAATCCTGAATGTCGGAAGCGGGAGGCCTGCGCCGGGCCTCTTACGGCAGGGCTGGAGCGGGTGAAGGGAATCGAACCCTCGTCGTAAGCTTGGGAAGCTTCTGCTCTACCATTGAGCTACACCCGCATTTCAACGACTTGGCCCCTGCCTGCCGTGCTGTTTTAAAGCGCGTTTTGCAGTTGCCCTCGCGATGCGGCGTCCGAGTGCCACGATGACCGCGCTGTCGTCAACATATCTCTTGCGGATCGCGCGGGCACGCGGCGGCGATCAGCGTTTCCGCGCCTTCCATGCCCGCACCGCCGCGATTGTCTTCTCGATATGCGCCTGCGGCTTGCTGTCGGTGTAGCTGAGCAGGATCGTCCCGTTCGGCGCGATCACATAGGATGTACGTTCGGAGAGAATCCGGTTGTCCGCCGTGCGCATCGTCGTGTCATATTTGGCGGCGACCTTCGCGCCCGGATCGGCCGCCACGGCAAATTTGTCGCGGCATTCCGATCGCGAAAATTCGGCGACGCGGTCGATATTGCCCGCGGTGACACCGATGACGCGTGCGCCCAACTTTTTGAAATCGTCGGTCGATTCTGCAAAAAGATGCGCCTCGATCGTGCAGCCGGGCGTGAAAGCCGCGGGAAAGAAATAGAGGACGACCGGACCCTGCTTCAACGCCTGTTTCAGCGACAGGCTGAAAGGCTTCCCGCCCTGTGCCGCATCCAGCGTGAAATCGGGCGCCTTCACGCCGGGCTTGAGCGCCGCGAAGCCCTGCAGCGGCGCGGCAGCCAAGAGCAGCCCGACACCCAGCGCGATTGCCGTCATGCCCCGGAATTTCATCATCGCTCTCCCATTTGGCCGATGTCGCCAAGCATGACCAAAAAATGCGCGGGCGTCCAGCGCGCCGACGCGGACGCCCGTCGAGGTCATGGTCTTGGAGAAAACTGGCGCACCCGACAGGATTCGAACCTGTGACCTCTGCCTTCGGAGTGCAGAGTTTACGCACAATGCGGGACAAGCTGGAACGCCGAAAGCTCTGAAATAACGTCATTTCCTATCTCTCCTTGTTTCCGATAATCCCTGCATGTATTCCATACGTATTCCATACAAAACGGAATGAGAGAATTGGCAGTGGCATTGGACCTAAGCAAAGTCGGCAACCGGGAGCGGTTGAAAGTGCAACGCGAGCCGCACTGGCAAAGGCTGCGCGCCGGATGCTTCCTTGGCTTCAGGCCTTCCAAGCGCGGGGGCAAGGGCACATGGATTGCCCGCGTCTATGACGAGGATGCCAGCCGCTATCAGGTGAAGTCGCTTGGGGATTTCGGCACGCTCCCAGGAAACGAGATGTTCGCAGCGGCAAAGAAGGAGGCCGAGAAGCTTGCCGAGCTTGTGGAATCGGGCGGCGAAATCCGCGCCAAGATCGAGACCGTTGCCGATGCCTGCCGTGAGTACGCCAAGGACCGGCCTGAAGCCGAGCAGCGCTTCAAGCGCTACGTCTATGAGGACTCTATCGCCAAGCTGAAGCTGGACAAGCTACGCCGCCGTCACGTCAAGGAATGGCGCGAGCGGCTGGAAGCACAACCTGCACTGGTGAGCCGACGCAAGAAGGGCGATCCGGTCGAACGCGAGCGAGCACCATCTACCGTCAATCGCGAAATGGCCGTGCTGAGAGCGGCATTAAGCAAGGTTCTGTCACCCGGCGCACCGAATAGCGAAGCGGCATGGCAGGAAGCCTTGAAGGCCATCCCCAACGCCAATGGACGCCGTACCCTCTATCTGGACCGCAAGCAGCGCAAGAAACTGATCGAGTGCACCGATGCATACGCAGCGCCTTTCGTCCGCGCCCTGTGCCTCTTGCCGCTTCGTCCCGGCGCTATGGCGGCGCTCACGGCTGGCGACTTCGACAAGCGCACGGCCGAACTCACCATTGGCAAGGACAAGACCGGGAAACCGCGCCGCATCCAGTTGCCGCAAGAAGCAGCACAACTGCTCGCCAAGCAGGCCAAGAACAAGCTGCCAGGCGCACCGCTCTTCATGCGCGCTAACGGCAAGGCATGGGACAAGGACAGCTGGAAACGGCCCATTGCAAGCGCTGTGTCGGCTGCCGATCTGCCAGCCGATGCCACCGCATACACTTTGCGGCATAGCACCATCACTGACCTCGTGAGCGCTGGTCTGCCATTGCTCACCATCGCTCAGATTTCCGGCACGAGCGCGGAAATGATCGAGCGTCACTATGGGCACCTCGCGAGCGATGCAGCGGTCAAGGCGCTAGGAGAGTTGGCGTTGTGAGCGAGAGGGCACCCTACCGTGGAAATGGCCCTACCGTGGGAATAGAAGGCGGCATTGCCGTTACGGCTGTCTAGACATGGCCAGGCCTCGCAATCGTCCCGATGCCGTGAACTCGGCCTATTTCGAAGGCGTTACCCCGCTATGGGTTGCGCCGGGCAGAGCGCCAATTCCAGAGCGCTATCACGCCGCCTCATTTTCGCTCGCTGATTGGGCCGGCCCAGATTGGCCGGACAATGATGCAAGCGGCTTTTTCCCGCTCAGGCACTATCTCATTGGAGCTTGCGAAAAGTGGCAGACCCACAATTGGCAAGCTGACTGGGATCTGATTGCCGCGAGAAAGCGAGACGCGAAGCACCGGCAAACGTTGGCGAAGGCCACTCGCGCATTCCGGCAAGCAATTGGTAGTTCAAGTTTCAGGAGAGCTGAGCGAGATTTGGGCGTCTCGATTGCCACTGCGTTGTGCCCGAGCGCCAAGCTTGAAATGACATACGAAGATGGCTGCAGCGCCGTAGTCAGTGCGCTTCGCGACTTCGAGAAGCAGTCATTGCGGCCCGACCGTTTCCCGGTACGCTTTGGTCCGCTGCTTTACGATACATTCCCAACGCGCCTGCCTAAACGTGAAATAGCTGTAGCACTGGTGCTTGCCGACTTCGTGACAGGATTCCGCAAGGACGACCATCGCGCTGGAGGACTCCATTTCCCTAGGCCAGCCGTCTTGTCTCCCAAACTACCGTGGAAAGCGATTGCAGAGTTTGCGACCGCATTTTCTGATGATCCTGACGCCTCGATCAATCCTGATAACGTGGCAACGAGAGTGAGGAATCTGCGAGGGAAGGTCGCGCGAATAATGCGCTATCCCTGATTGCCGCAACGAGCGCGCGAACTTTCGCATCCCCATTGCTGCAATCGCCACACTGTTCCGTGGCATCCCAAGCCATGCCCTGAGGTGCTGCGCAATTCAGCGTAGTCTCTACGGAGGCATAGGAACCAACAATGAGCCAACTACTGACCGTGGCGGAGTTCAAGGACCGCTACAAAATCAGCCACTCCGCGTTCTATCGCGAGGTGGCCGCCAACCGCATCCCCATCAAGAAAATCGGCCGTGCAACTCGTATTGCAGTCGCCGACGCAGAAGCGTGGGCTTCCAGCCTGCCGACGCAGGGCGGAGAGGCTTCCAATGGATGACCGCAAGAAAGATGCCCCCAGCGCCGTTGCAGCGGCTCTGGGGGCGAATGTCGAAGGCCAGGATGTCAACGGACAGTTGAACCACTACCATTCGCCCAGAACACCTCGCAAGCGCATTATCGTGAAAGCGATCGGGCCTGATGACCAGCCGTTCACAGTGTCGGGCCAAGTCGCGAGGGTGCTGCTGGCGCTTGTGGAGGCAGGCGAAGCAGGGATCACACCTCTTGCACGAGAGACTTGGTCGCTCCGACTGTGGGACCATGTGCGCAAGCTGAAAAATCGGTGCAGCTTGGTCATCGTCACATTACGGGAAAAGCATGATGAGGGGTGCCATGCCCGCTACATCCTGCGGTCAACTGTGACCATCTTCGAAGTGATTTCCGACTGACAAGGCGGATGAACGCGGGGCGGCTGGCAACGGTCGCCCTGTTTCCGTTCGCAGGGTCAATCCCGCACATGGGAGTGCCTTGCCGTGCGCAAGCGAAACAGAAACAAACCCAACCAGAAAGGCCGCAACCCTACCTCGCGTTTCGCTAGGCTGGATCATCGCCTGTTGAATTCGCCCGCCTATCGTGCGCTCAGCACCGCAGCGCGAGCCCTGCTCGTGGAGCTCACCATGCTGGACAATGGCGAGAACAACGGGAGTCTCTACCTCAGTATCCGTGACGCGGCAGGGCGGCTGGGTATGGCCGACCTTTCAGCCGTGCGAAGTGCTTTCGATGAATTGCAGGAACTCGGCTTTGTCGAGATGACCGAGGCCGCTTCGTTTCATGTCAAAGCGGCTGAAAGGTCCCGCGCTAGATGCTGGCGATTGACCTGGCTTGCCGGTCCCGGTCGTAAAGGTCCCTCAATGGCATTCATGGATTGCCAGCCGCAACCCGGAACCAAAGCGCACAAGCGAATGGAGCGCGGAATGCGGGCTTTGAAGACCTTTCGTAAGGCGCGGGATTCAGGTCGATTGCCGGTATTGGATTCCGACACAGACGGCTGAAACTGTACCAAACTGAAAGTAATAGCGGTGTCGGTTTCCAATACGCTGAGAGGCCGAAACGGCGGAATTTGGCCATTCCTCTTTGTGTTGGATTCCTACGCACACATAGCTGCTACCATGGGTAGGCTCTTTGCAGCTATTGTATGCAATCACACCCTAATCCAATGAATCGGCACGGAATGTTTGACCTAGATGAACTTTTGAAAGTGGCAGGGCCCAATCCCGGTGACAATCACTGGCTGCGTGATGCAAAATCTGGAGCTCAATATCTGAAGCGGAACTCCGCCTCCGATGAAGTCATTCTTTTCGCAAATCCTGGCCAGATGATTGCGTTCACGGTTCTCGCACCACAGAGCCGACTTACACCGCCAGACGGAGACGCGCTTCAAAATGCTAGGTTTGACCCAACGGGGCATTGGGCGCTTGAGCATGTTTCAGGAGGCGGAGAACCGGACCGTATGTATTTGTCATCCCCAGTCGACAGTTACGGTTGCTCAGCTTTGGACGGTGCAGAGCAACTCGTCTTTCGACGAGATTTTACAGGCGTCGACAAAGGTGCAATGCGGACAGAGTTGTCTCAGCAACTCGTTCAGGCTCTCGATCTATATTGGCTCGACGAAGAGGCGGCTTACTGCAAGCTTGACGAGCACGGAGATATTCAGCCGATCATTCGGCTTCGAGATCTCAGCGAGGCGCTGGGACAGAACTCTGCAACGCTCGTTACGATCGATGCCGAGCAGCTACATCGCTACATGGCGGTTACCGATACGGCACTCGTCACGAAGTTCGACTTTACACGGTACCCCTCTGGGTCCTTTTTCGGCTGGCATGATCCTGAGCGCTCGGAGACCAACGACAACGACCTTTTTTACCACGCCGGTGTCCAAAACAATGCTAGCTTTGCCAACGGCGCGATGATCCTCCGCCCCGTTCTCACAAAGGAGATGTTGATTGCTCAGGCCAATCGGCAATGGAATGACGAAGGCAAAGAGTACGCGACATTCAAAGCTCAAGACTGGAAGAATAACCAGCTCGCCGAAATTTCCTGCGCTCCGTGGGCGCTGGCGAGCTATTTCGATAAAGACTCCGACCTGCCCTTCCAGGTGACGCCAGCCTTTTTCCGGCCGGAGGTGTTGCAGAAATACAAAGCCGACCCCGAGAAATATCGGCTCGAACATCGATCGATCTCAGCACGCGGAGGTTGGTACCTCAAATCGTATGACGTGAATGAAGCAGGCCAAGTGCATGCTTACCTCTATGACCTAGCGAAGCTGCCTTACAGCGAGCAGCTATATTGGCAGTCTTTCAACGAGTGGCCGAAGGCACCTATCTCGGAGCGCGCCTACCAGACCGATTTTGAAGGTAGCTTCAGCTCAATCCCAGATCCGCTCGTCGACTTGAAACATGAAGTTGCGAAACTCGACGAGATCAAACCTGATTACTGGGACGCGCGGGGAAGAGACCTCGCTGATACGGTTCACTATCCAATCTCTGCATCTACCGAGGAATGGGCCAATTCACTTCTGGCCCTCGATCAACTGGTAGTTGAAGGATTCGTCGTGAAAGCGCTTCGCCAGCGCTTGAAGTCGGCAGGCCGCGAATTCGAGAAGGCATGGCAATCACTCAAGCTCCTTCAGGAAGTGTTGTTGGCTGGGGGTTTGGACGAGGATGAAGCAAAAGAGATCTTGGAGCCGCTGAGGCTGCTGCATCATCTGCGCTCCAAGACCAAAGGCCACGCGGCGAACACAGAAAAGCAAGCCCTAATCAAACAGGCGAAGAAGGATCATGGTTCACTTCCCGCCCATTTCCGTTGGCTTGCTTCATCTGTTCAAGTGTCGTTCGACCGCATCATCGAACTGCTCTAGGCGTTCTTTTCCAAGGTTACTTCATGAATCTGCCTGACATCGACTTTACGCGAATTCGTCCGCTTGACGGCACCCGTCATACCGGATTTGAGGAGCTTTGTTCTCAGCTCGCTTCATTGGAAACTGAGGGCCCCGGAGCTGTTTTCACCAGAAAGGGTCGCGGTGGTGATGCGGGTCTAGAGTGCTTTTTTAAGCTTCCCAGTGGTGAGGAAGTTGGGTGGCAGGCCAAATATGTCTTCGAGTGGGATGCGAGCTTGGGCTCACAACTCGATAAGTCAGTTGAAGCTGCTCTCGAAAAGCATCCAAACCTTTCCCGTCTTGTCGTTTGTCTACCATTCGACCTTCCGGATTCACGACCGAAATCGGGCAAACGTGGGCGCCCAACAAAGAGTGCGCGGAAGAAGTGGGAAGACTGGAAGGATAAGTGGGAAAAGAAGGCCAAGAGCCAAAAGCGGTCGCTTACGATCGGTCTCTGGGGGAAGAGCGAACTTATCTCAAAGCTCACCGTTGACCAGCCGGCCCAGACTGGACGGCTCTTGTACTGGTTCGACCAAGAAGCTTTGACAACCCAGTGGCTGGTTGAGCAATTCGGGAAGGCAAAAGATTCACTCGGCTCTCGCTACACCCCGGAAACCAACGTCGAACTCCCCATCCGTCGCGATTTCCTAGCATTCGCGAGAGATCCTTTCCTTGAAGAAATGGTCCAAGAATGGGCACTTAGTTTACCCGAAAAAGGCGCCTCCACTCTCCGGTCATTAGAGCGGGCCAACGGTGGATCGAGTTCAACGGAGATCACAGAACTCTCCGAGGCTCTCAATGAGCTGAACGAGGCTCTTCGAATTGATCCGGTTGGGCCTGAGGCCCTCTATCCTGTAGAACGGTGGAAACGTGCCGTGACTGACTGTTACGCTGCTGTGAGGAGATCTCTAAGCTGGGTCTACACTCTCCCAGAGGAAGAGAAAAAACACGGCACGACAGACCAAGGATGGGCCCGCCATAATCTCTTTCGTTTCGGCGACCTGCTTACGGAAATCCAAGAAGCTTTGGACTCAAGCCAATGGGCGCTTGCTAATGCGCACGCAGTATTGCTCACTGGCGCAGCCGGAACCGGCAAATCTCACTTGCTTGCAGATGTTGTGGAGCACCAAGTCAATCTGGGGCGTCCGGCTCTCGTGGTGCTTGGCAGCGCCATGATCGAAGGTGATCCTTGGCGTCAAATTATGACCCAGTTGGATCTTCCATCCGATCTACAGGCCAAACAATTCTTGGGCATGCTCGATGCTGCTGCACAAGCCGCAGAAGTGCGCGCATTGGTATGTATCGACGCAATCAACGAGCGGCACGGCCCAGAAATTTGGCCGGAGCGCATGGCGGCGTTCCTGAAGGCGGCTGAGCCTTTTCCCAGGGTTGGGATCGTTCTTTCGTGCCGGTCAACATATGTGCGGCATGTGGTGCCCGACACGCTCAGCGACCACCAACTCAGTTCGATCAAGCATGAAGGCTTCGGTGGCCGCGGCGGTGAAGCGGCGAACGTTTATCTCGCCAAGCGCGGTATCGTTCGTCCTGGCGCGCCAAATCTCGTCCCTGAATTCCTCAATCCCTTGTTTCTCAAAACTTGTTGCGATTTCTTGGATGTTGAGGGGAAGAATGAGCTGCCTCGCGGCTTGCGAGGTGTAAGCGCGATATTCGAATTCTATAACAATGCCGTCGTACGCGCCGTGACAAAGCGGATGAAACTCGATCCCCATTTGGACGTTGTGGAACGAGCCTTAAAGCGTTTTGCGGATTTGATTGTTTCACAGGGGGTCGGCTATGCTTCCAAGTCAGATGCAATTGCAGCTTTCGACGAGATATTGGCGCCTAGTGGTAGCCTCGAGCGAAGCCTGCTCGCGCAACTTGAAAGCGAAGGCGTCATAGCGCTCGAACCCGTCCGGCAAGATGATGGTTCGTTCGCTACAATGGTCCGATTTACGTTCGAGCGCTACAGCGACCACGCCATCGCGAAACGACTGTTGGACGAGCACCTCGATCCTTCCAATCCTCACGGCTCGTTTGCGAAGGGTACTCGTTTGGGTGAGCTTGCGTTTGGCTCTCAGAACTATCGATTTGCGGGCATAATTGAAGCACTCGCCATTCAGCTGCCTGAGGCCGTTCGGATCGAGATTGCTGACTTCCGAGCTGAGATCGACTGGACCGTCGAGAATGCCTTTCAGGAGAGCCTGCTGTGGCGAAATCAGGCCTTTTTCTCCGACAGAACTCTTGAGCTGGTCCATCACTTTAACGATGAAGACGGCGTCAAAGACGTGCTCGTTTCCGTAGCCACGGAGCCAGATAACAAGTTCAATGCCGACTACCTACACGAGCAGCTCAAAATACTGACAATGCCCGAGCGGGATTTCGAATGGTCGGTCTACGTTAATGCACGAGGCGACGAGTCAGACCCACTCGGCCAACTGATCTCATGGGCGATGCAGAATGGAATGGGCGCAGTCGAAGATGAACGTGCGCGGCTGACCGCGATTGCGCTTGGTTGGTTTCTTACGAGTTCAAATCGGATGATAAGGGATCGCGCCACGAAAGCGCTTGGCTGCCTTTTTGCTGAGCGCTTGGATCTCGCTTCTTCCACACTTCGATTGTTTGCCGATGTAGACGACCTCTACGTCCGAGAACGTTTATTTGCCGCAGCCTACGGAGCGGCGCTCCAAGGCAAAGTGACGCAAGGCCTGACTGATCTGGCTTTGACTGCTTACGAGCTCACATTCGAAAGTGGTGCGCCGCCGTGTAATGAACTGTTACGGGATCACGCGCGGGGCATCGTGGCATATTCCGATTGGCGCGGTGTTTTGCCAGCTTCCATCGACATTGCACTGACAAAGCCACCCTACCAGAGCAGCTGGCCTATAGAGTATGTGCCCGACGCGCTGATTGACACCTTCAAGCAGGACTACAACGGCCAATTGTTTCATGACGCAATCGTCAGCTCGGTTGGCGATCATGGCGACTTTGCATCGTACGTTGTCCGTCACAAAGTTGACAGATGGTCCCCATCCCCGCTTTCCGCGGCTGAGTGTCCGAGCAGCGCTCAGTTGGCCGAGGACTGGATAGACAGATTTCGTTCGTCCGCGACTACCGAACAGATTGCAGCATTCGAAGCACTGCTGACAGCCGCCAAAGCTGCAAGAGGCGAACTCAGCTACAAAAAGTCACCTGAGCAGTTGGCGCTCGAAAGCGCTGAGTTGGCCTTCCAGGGGGCCGTCTCAGCCGCGGAGTGGGAGGAATATCGGGTCGAAGCCAAGCACTACATAAGGCAATGGAAGTTCGCCGAGAGACCACATAATTATTCAGCACGATTTGATGAAGGCTGGGCCCGGCGGTGGATTTGTAAACGCGCACATGAGCTTGGTTGGACTACCGAGAGGTTTGCTGCAATTGAACGTAACTCAAGTTCTGACCGGCATGACCATCGCGTTGAGCGCATAGGCAAAAAATATCAATGGCTCGCGCTGGGCGAATTGATCGCTCGAATGGCCGACAACTTGATGTTTATGGGTCAGGGATATGGCGATGAGGGGCCCCGTCCGTACACGGGAGCGCGGGAAATCGGCCTTCGAGATATTGATCCGTCCCTTCTTGTAACCAAGACACATTATGATGGTTGGAAGCAGTGGCCGCGCAGCTGGTGGGTGCCGGTCGAACCGCGGCTGCGCCAAATCGAACCTATGGATCGGTTAGTCTGGTTGGAAAGTGACAGTGATCTGCTGAATGACGCAAAGTTGATCGATCTCACTGATCCTAAAACCTCTCGGAGGTGGCTGCCTTTGAATGTCCACGCATCTTGGAGACAGTCCGGGATCGAAGGCGAGAGTCGAGAGATGCAGCGGCAAACCTGGTATCAGGTTCACTGCATTGTCATGGCGAAGGAGGACGAATCCAAGGTCGCGAAAGCACTACTAGATGGCGCACGCTTGCGCGACATTCCCCAGTTCCATCTCGACAGCGACTATTATCTTGGGGAGTTTCCTTGGCATCCTTCCCTGCGGGAGAGTGATAACTGGGTGCCCCCGGATAGCTGGAATAATTTTGGCGCACCTGTTCGTGCAACAACTGCTGAATACCTTTGCGAGCGGGGAGGGTATGACTACTCCATCGATGAGACAATCCGTGTCAAATTGCCCGCTCCATGGTTGGCCGACGCAATGGGGCTAAGACTCTATGACGGCCAGCATCCTAAATTTGTCGATGCATCAGGCGAAACGCGATTTTTTGACCCTTCAGTGTCCGCTCCTGGGCATGATGCCGCCTTGGTCGAACGAGATGCGTTTCTAAGCATGCTGGCGCGTGAAAATCTTGCGGCAATCTGGATCATCTCTGGAGAGAAGGGAGTGTTTGGGGGGCGCGATCCTCATCGCGGCTACGGTGGCCGCGTTTGCCACACTGCAATCTATCGGTTGAACACGAATGGATTCTCTCGCGAAATCCACACGGAGCGCGAGTATCCCACTGAAGAGCAACTTGAGGGCCTGCTCGGAAGCCAGCCGTCGCCTGAGGTTGCTAACGCTTACTCAAGACCGCACGAACCCTCGCCAGCACAAGGCAATGATATGTGGAGTGATGATTCTGACCTTGGTGAGCTTTACCGCAAGCTAATCAACGGCGAATAGCGATGCTGGCGCCATCAACACTCTTCTAAAAGCCATCATCCTTCACGCGCCAGATTGGCTCTACACCCCACGTGGACGCTCAACCCTCCACTGCCATAACTTGGCCGGTCGACTTTTGAACATGGCGGCCCAAATTCGGGACAGCTTCGTGCACACCCTACCCCGCGATTTCGGGATATAAGGCTTTCTAAACTTTGCAGAATAGTGGTTTGGGCGAAAGTCACCCGCCTGCGAGTTGAGCGGGTTTGCACCGACCCGCAGCCAACTCATTGCGGGACAAGGTTATGAAATGACGATTGAATTTCGCCAATGTTCGCGAGTGGTCAGCGATCCATAAAGTTCCCCCGCCTCAAGCAGCCAAGCCATCGTGGATCAAACTGTAACTTCTAACTGAAACTAATGCCTAAAGGCAGCGCAGCCGGAGAAAAAGCGGTCTGCTAGCGCTTCATGCTGGCGCATCCGGCAAGTAGGACCCGTAAAATGGACGTTCCTTGCCGCACCAGAGTGCCATGCTAAAAGAGTACCAAAACGCGACGATCCTGCTGAGTATCTAATGGAAGACCCCTATAAATTGGCAGCCTCCTTCGCCAGGTCGTTTGGCGAAACAGAATATGCCCTGAAGCGCTCTTCCCATCTCCGTGAGAACAAAGATGTAGCAGAGGCCGACTGGGACAGCTTCGCTCGCGACCTAGGCCCTGACTTCTTTGCTACAGTCGTCGACCGAGGCATAGCCAAGACACTGATCAGCGAACCGCCGCGTCGCCTAATGAAGAATCTTCAATGGGCGCCCGAGGTTCCGATCCCACTCGCAAACGTACAGGAGTTAATCGTGCAGGGCGTATGCCGCGTGCGAAATAGTTATCTCCACGGAGAGAAATTTACTGGCGGCCCTGACGGGCAATGGACACGCGACCTCACGCTCATAAAAGAAGCGCATGCCGTGCTTGATGCTGCGATTAGCTGGCTGAATCGCGCCTAGGGCTAATGGGCTAGAAGCACGGATGGGAACCCCTGTTTTCCATACTCATTCCATACGGAACGACTGACGCTTCACTAACCCATTGAAAAGCTGGCGCACCCGACAGGATTCGAACCTGTGACCTCTGCCTTCGGAGGGCAGCGCTCTATCCAGCTGAGCTACGGGTGCCGGTAGAGCGCGGCCTCTAGCAAGAGCTTCGCCTGCCAGCAATGGTCTATCGACCGCGCGGCGCGTATATGCGAAGCGGCGTCGGGGCCGCGATGCGGCGGCCGGTGCGGGGACGGTGATGGCGGATACGAACCAGGGCTGGCCGATGGCCGCCGATCTTTATGGCGAGCTGCAGCTTGAAACAACGCCCACGGCCGCGCGGCGCTGGCACGATTATTTTCCCGGCGCCTTTGCGACCGCGATCGCGGCGCTCGCCGCTGCGTGGCTCGCCGATCATTATGGCGCCCCGCTTGTGCTGATGGGGCTGCTCATCGGCCTCGCGATGAGTTTTCTGTCGCAGGACAAGCGCACCCACGCCGGGCTCGACCTGATGTCGCAGACCGCGCTGCGGATCGGCATTGTCCTCGTCGGCGCCCGGATTACCGCCGAACAGCTCGTCGAACTGGGGCCGCTCCCCTTTGCGCTGCTCGTCGTCATCATGCTCGCAGTCATCCTGATCACCGTCGCGAGCGCGCGGCTGTTCCGGCAGGACAGTCACGCCGCGCTGCTCGCGGGCGGCGCGACCGCAATCTGCGGCGCGTCGGCGGCGCTCGCGCTCTATTCGCTGATCGGCGACAAGCGCGTCGACCAGGCGCGCTTCACGCTGACGCTGGTCGGCATCACGGTCGCGAGCGCGCTGGCCATGTCGCTCTACCCCATTCTCGCCGCCGAAATCGGCCTGACCGACACGCAGGCCGGCTTTCTGATCGGTGCGTCGATCCACGACGTCGCGCAGGCGATCGGCGGCGGCTTTTCCTTTTCGCCGCAGGCGGGCGAGGTCGCGACGATCGTCAAGCTGACCCGTGTCGCGCTGCTCGCCCCGATGCTGATGCTCGTCGCCATGTGGCTGGGCCGCGCCGGCGACGCGCCCGCCGGAAAGCGCAAGATCCCGCTGCGCCTGCCGTGGTTCATCACCGGCTTTCTGCTGATCGCCGCGATCAATTCGATCGTTGCAATTCCGAAGCCGGTGCAGGGCGCGGCGGCGACCGGGGCGCAGGCGCTGCTATTGCTCGCGATCGTCGCGACGGCGATGAAGGCACGGCTTGCGCTGTTGCTCGATCAGGGGTGGCGCAGCTTCGCGCCGATCATCGTCGCGACGCTGACCAGCTTTCTGCTGGCGCTTGCCGCCGCCGTCAGCCTGTGACGCCGTGACGTCACGACGGCGCAGCTGAGGCTCAGCCTTTCGGGAGCGCCCAGCTGACGGTCAACTGCGTCGCTCGGCGCGGAATATCGAGCTTCGCCTCGCTGAAATTGACCTTTTCGTTGGGCGGCAGCATCCGCACCGGCGGCTTGATCGTCCAGCTATAGACGATCGTCCCCTGCGCATCGCGCAGTTCGGCGAGGATCGGCGGCACGCGCTGTTCGCGATCGGTCGGGTTGATGATGACCCCACTCGCCGCGAAATAGATAGTGCCGTCGGGCAGTTCGCGGTGATCCTGATTGGGCGGAAGCTCGATCACCAGATCGGGCTCGTCGGTCATCCCCGGAATACCCAGACCCTGCGCCCAGCCCGGCAGGCCGAACCAGTAGAGCGCCCCGGTCGCGCCGATCATCAGCAGCGCGGCGGCAGCGGCGATCATCGTCCAGCGCTTGGCGGGATTGCGCCGGGCGCGGCGGAAGGGCAGCGGCGGCTCGGCCTCGCTGGCCGGAATGACGCGCGGCTCGGCCTCGGGCACCGCAAAGGCCTGCGGCGGCGGCGGCGGCGCGGACTCCTCGACCACGGGCGGCGCGGCCGGTGCGGGATCGAATGCGGGCGGTGCGGATACAGACGAGGGGGCGGAAGGCGCGGCCTCGGGCGCCGAAACCGGCTCCGGGACGGGCGGCGCAGCGGGCACGGGCGCCGCCGCGGCCGCTGCAGCGGGTTCCTGGAACCAGCTATGGCGGCAACTGGCACAGCGCACCGTTCGGCCATTGGGTCCGATCGCTGTGTCGGGGACGACATAGCGCGTATGGCAGGACGGGCAGGACAGGATCATGGCGTCTCTCTAAACACGCTGATTCGCGGTGTTGCAAGCGCCGCGTGCGCCGGGCGTGCCGACAGGGCATGGCGAGCGCCGGTCGAAAAGCCGACGCTTGGCGCTTGTCCTCGCGAAACAGCCGTGCGACAGGCAGCGACATGAGCGGCGGGGCTCCCCTTTTCGACCGGCACCAAGGCGCGTCGCGGCGCGCGATGGTGGCGTCATGACGGCGACCGCCCCCGGCCGGCCCGGCGGCGCAATGGTCGAATTCGACGGCGTCGGCCTGCGCTACGGGCCCGATGCCGAGACATTGTCCGACATCAGTTTCAACCTTCAGCCCGGCAGCTTCTATTTCCTGACCGGCGCGTCGGGCGCGGGCAAGACCTCGCTGCTCAAGATGCTTTACCTCGCGCAGCGGCCGAGCCGCGGCATCGTGCGCCTGTTCGGTGAGGATCTGGGGACGATGCCGCGCCAGCGCCTGCCCGGCTTTCGCCGTCGCATCGGCGTCGTCTTCCAGGACTTCCGGCTAATCCCGCATTTGAGCGCGCGCGACAATATCGCGCTGCCGCTGCGCATCGCCGGGGTCAGCGAGGAGGATCTGTCGGGCCCGGTGGGCGAGATGCTGAGCTGGATCGGGCTGAGCGAACGCGCGCACGCCTTTCCACCGACGCTGTCGGGCGGCGAGCAACAGCGGGTGGCGATCGCGCGCGCGGTGATCGCCCGCCCGCAACTGCTCGTCGCCGACGAACCGACGGGTAACGTCGATCCCGAGATGGCGATGCGCCTGCTGGGCTTGTTCGAGGCGCTCAACCGCCTCGGCACCACGGTCGTCGTCGCGACCCACGACATCCATCTGATCAGCCGCATCGACAATGCCCAGATGATGCGGCTCGAAAAGGGGCGGCTGTCCGATCCCACTGGCGCGCTGCGCTATCCGCCGAACCGCGCCTAGGATGGAAGGCCGATGATCTTCGCGCGCGTTCCCGTCCAGCATCGCCGCCTGCTTCCCGATCGCCGCCTGTCGGGCCCGACACCGTGGGTCATCGCGATCCTGATGATGCTCACCCTGCTGGCCGCCGCGGGCGGCGTCGGCCTTGCGCGATCGGCGGATGCGATCGGCGAGGCAATTGCGGGGCGCGTCACGGTGCAGATCATTACCGCCAATCCCGTGCTGCGCGCAGAGCAGGCGGCGGCACTGCGCCGCGCGGCTGCTGCACAACCCTTCGTGCGATCGGCGCGCGCGGTCGATCCGGCCGAGCTGCAGGCGACGCTCGGCCAATGGTTCGGCACCGCCGACGGCGACGATCCGGTGCTGCGCTCGCTGCCGATGCCGGCGCTCGTCGATGTCGATTTCGTCGGCGAGGATCGGTCGGGTCATATGGGCCAGCTGCGCGCGCTCGTCGCCCGCGAGGCCCCCGGCGCGCGCGTCATCCCGCATGCGGATTGGCTCGGCCCCGTCGCGCGGTTGATCCGCTCACTCGCCTGGATCGCGGGCGGTCTCGTTATCCTGATGACGCTCGCCAGCGCCGCGGTGGTCATCATGACGGCACGTGCCGCGCTGGGCACCCATTATGCGACGATCGAGATGCTGCACCTGATCGGCGCCACCGACCAGCAGATCGCCCGCCTGTTCCAGCGCCGCATCACGATCGATACGGCTTATGGTGTCGCGCTCGGTACCGCGGTGGCCGCCGCCATCCTGCTGCTGATCGGCTGGCAATGGTCGCGCGTGACATCGGGACTTGCCGCGACCGCGTCGCTTGGCCCGATCGGCTGGGCGCTCTTGCTGGCGCTGCCGCTATTGGCTATCGCGCTCGCGGCACTGACGGCGCGGCAGACCCTGCTCGCCGCGCTCAAGAAGATTTTATGATCAAACGGCTGATCTCTCTCCTGTTCCTGGCCTGGGTGCTGGGCTTCGCGTGGTTCGCGCTGCTCTTGCCGCTGCCCGCGGGCGACCAGACGACCGACGCGATCGTCGTGCTGACCGGCGGCCCCGGCCGGATCGACCGCGGGCTGGAACTGCTCGAGGCGGGACGCGCCAAGCGGCTCCTGATCAGCGGCGTCGCGCGCGAAGTGAAGCCGAAGGAACTCGCCGCCGAATATAAACGGCCGCAAAAGCTGTTCGATTGCTGTGTCGCGCTGGGTTTTGAGGCCGAGGATACACGCTCGAACGCGACCGAGGTCGCAAGCTGGGTTGCGCGGCGCAACTACAAGAGCATCCGGCTCGTCACCACCGACTGGCACATGCGCCGCGCCGAATATGAACTCGGCCGCGCGATGGACAAGAAGGTGACGATCCTTCCCGATGCGGTGCGCAGCCAGCCGAGCTTTTCGACGCTGTTTCGCGAATATCACAAATATCTGGCCGGTCTGGCGGGCGGCCTGCTCGGACTGTGAGCTATCCGATCGCCCTCGTGCGTTCGATCCTGTTCTGGATCGCCTTCGTCCTGATGAGCAGCATCTGCTCGATCGGCGCGATCGTCACGCTGCCGATCTCGCACCATGCGACGCGCGGGTTCGTGCGCGCTTGGGCGAAGTTCCACCGGCTGATCTGCCGCTTCATCCTGGGGCACCGGGTGATCGTTGAGGGCGAGATGCCCGACATCCCCGTCCTCTATGTCTTCAAGCATGAGGGCGCGTTCGAGACGATCGAACAGCCGATGCTGTTCAAATGGCCCGCGGTCTTCGCCAAGGAGGAATTATTCTCGATTCCCGTCTGGGGACAGGCGGCGCGCTTTTATGGGCTGATCCCGGTCGACCGCGACGGCGGCAGCAAGGCGATGCGCGCGATGCTGAACGCGGCCAAGGCGGCGCTGGCGATCGGTCGCCCGCTGGTGCTGTTCGCCGAAGGCACGCGCGTGCCGCACGGCAAGGCGCCCCCGCTGCGGTCGGGCTTTGCGGGCGTCTATCGAATGCTGGGCGTCCCCGTGATCCCGGTCGCCGTCAACAGCGGCATCGCCTATCCGCCGCACCGCTGGGTAAAATGGCCGGGAACCATCACCTATCGCATCGGCGACACCATCCCCGCCGGCCTGCCGCGCGAGGAAGCCGAAGAACGCGTCTGGCGCGCGATCAACGCGCTCAACCCGCCCGAAGCACTGCTGGAAAAGCCGGCCGAGCAATAGCAATAACGGTCGTCGTCCCCGCCCTCACAGGGGGCAACGGTCAGTGTTTGCGCCCGAAATCGGGGGCCGCATCATCCTGACCCTGCTCGATGATCGAACGGCGGATCGCCCGCGTCCGCGTGAACCAGTCTTCGAGCCGGTCGCCGTCGCCGCGGCGGATCGCCTGCTGGAGCGCCGTCAGATCCTCGTTGAAGCGCTGCAGCGTCGCGAGCACTGCATCGCGGTTGGCAAGGAACACGTCGCGCCACATCACCGGGTCGCTCGCCGCGATGCGCGTGAAATCGCGAAAACCGCCCGCCGAATATTTGATGACCTCGCTCTCGGTCACTTCCTCGAGCTCGCTGGCGGTGCCGACGATCGTATAGGCGATGAGGTGCGGCAGATGGCTTGTCACCGCCAGCACCATGTCGTGATGCGCCGCGTCCATCGTCTCGACCTTCGCGCCGAGCGCCTGCCACATTCCCGTCACCGCGGCGACCGCATCGGCGGGCGCGTCCGGCGCCGGGGTGACGATGCACCAGCGTCCGTCGAACAGCGTCGCAAAGCCCGCGGCCGGGCCGCTGTTCTCGGTCCCCGCGACCGGGTGGGCGGGCACCACGACATGATCGGGCAGAGCGGCGCGCAGCGCGGCGCCGACCCCCGCCTTCGACGACCCGACGTCCGAAATGATTGCATGCGCGGACAGGCCCGGCGCGATCGCCGCGGCGGCCTCCGCCATGCGCCCGACGGGTACCGCCAGAATCACCAGGTCGGCGCTCTCTACTGCCACCGCCGCATCGTCGCTCACCGCATCGCAGAAGCCGAGTGCGCGCGCCTCGGCGCGGACATCAGGATCGGCATCGTGGCCGGTTACCGCCAAATCGGGCAGCTTCGCCTTGATCGCGCGCGCCACCGACGATCCGATCAGGCCCAGCCCGACGATCGCAACCCGCCCGATCGCGCGCGCCATGCCAGTCAGCCCGCGGCGATCGCGGCGCGGATCGCCGCCGCGAGCCCGCGCGTCTCGTCTTCGGTGCCGATCGTCATGCGCAGCGCCTCAGGGATACCCTGTCCAGGCAGCCAGCGGACGATATAGCCCGCCTCCATCAGCCGGTTGTAGACCGTCTCGGCACTGATCGCGCCTTCGAACAGCACGAGCAGGAAATTGGTCGCCGACGGGACGATACGCAGCCCGTGGTTACCCAGGCTTTCGATCTCGCCCGCCAGCCAGGCGCGCCATTTCGCATTATGCGCGCGGCTGCGCGCGACGAAATCATCATCGGCCAGCGCCGCGACCGCCGCCGCCTGTCCGGCGCGCGTGACGTTGAAGGGCAGGCGGATACGGTGCAGCGCCGAAATCACCTCGGCGCTCGCATAGCCCCAGCCGATCCGCTCGGCCGCCAGCCCGTGGATCTTCGAAAAAGTGCGCGTGATGAACACATTGGGCGCGCTTTTCGCCAGTTCGAGGCCGCCATCATCCTGATCGGCATCCAGATATTCGGCATAGGCCTGGTCGATCACGAACAGCACGTCGCCGGGCAGGCCGGCGTGGATGCGCGCAACCTCTTCCTTCGTTGCGAGCGTTCCGGTCGGATTGTTCGGATTGGCGAGATAGACGACGCGGGTCTTGCCGGTCACCGCGGCGAGCAGCGCATCGACATCGGTCGCATAGTCGCGGTCCTCGGCTTCCACCGGCACCGCGCCGACCCGCCGGGCCGCGATTTCATAGACTGCAAAGCCGTAGCGGACATACAGGATTTCGTCGCCTTCGCCGGCATAGACGCCCGCCGCGAGGTGAAGCAGTTCGTCCGACCCGTTGCCGCAGATAACGCGCGCCGGATCGAGCCCGAACTTCGCCGCGATCGCCGCGCGCAGCACGTCGGCGCCCGGATCGGGATAGCGCGAGAGCGCGTCGGCGGCCGCCTGAGACGCCCGGAAGGCTTCGCGCGCCTTGTCGCCGGTGCCGAGCGGATTTTCGTTCGCCGAAAGCTTGATCAGCGGCCGGCCGTCAGCGCCCGCCGACTTGCCGGGCACATAGGGAGCGATGCCGCTGATCCACGGCTTGGGGGCGAGGGTTTTGCTGTCACCGGTCATGCGGCGCCGTTTAGCGGCTGTGCGCGCCGAGTCCAGTACGTTGACAGCCTTCGCGCACCGGCCTAGCGCCCCGGAAAGCATGGCGAGCCTCCTCCATCAGATCCGGCACCAGAGCGTGACGATCGACCGGCCCCTGCCGCTCGACAGCGGTCAGGCGTTGCCGTCGGTGACGATCGCCTATCAAAGCTATGGCACGCTCGATGCCGACCGGTCGAACGCGGTGCTCGTCTGCCACGCACTGACCGGCGACCAATATGTCGCGAGTGACCACCCGGCGACGGGCAAGCCGGGCTGGTGGGCGCGCATGGTCGGTCCCGGCAAGCCCGTCGATACCGACCGCTATTTCGTCCTCTGCGCCAACGTCCTCGGCAGCTGCATGGGGACGAGCGGTCCGGCGACGCCCGATGCGGCCACCGGCGCACCACTCGGCATGGCTTTTCCTGTCATCACTATCGCCGACATGGTGCGCGCGCAGGCTATGCTGCTCGACCATCTGGGGATTGCGCGGCTGCATGCCGTCATCGGCGGATCGATGGGCGGAATGCAGACGCTCGGCTGGGCTGCGGCCTATCCCGAACGGCTGGCGTCGGCGGTCGTTATCGCAAGCGCCGCGCGCCATTCGGCACAGAATATCGCCTTTCACGAGGTGGGGCGGCAGGCGATCATGGCCGATCCCGACTGGCAGGACGGCCAATATTACGGCAGCGACCGCGCCCCGACCAAAGGGCTGTCGGTCGCGCGCATGGCGGCGCACATCACCTATTTGTCCGAAGCCGGGTTGACCGAAAAATTCGGCCGCCGGCTGCAGGCACGCGATGCCAAGAGCTTCGGCTTCGACGCCGATTTCCAGGTCGAATCCTATCTGCGCCATCAGGGGCTGGCCTTTACCGACCGCTTCGATGCCAATGCCTATCTCTACATCACGCGCGCGATGGACTATTTCGACCTTGCCGAACCGCATGACGGGCGCCTCGCAGGCGCATTTGCCAAGGCGCGCGACGTGCGCTTCACGCTCGTCAGCTTCGATACCGACTGGCTCTATCCGACCAGCGAATCGCGCCGCGTCGTCCAGGCGCTGCAAAGCGTCGGCGCGGCGGCAAGCTTCGTCGAACTGTCGGCACCGTTCGGCCACGACAGCTTCCTGCTCGACGTCCCGGCGCTCGACCGCCTCGTCGCCGGTGCGTTGCGGAACGGCGGCTGAGCATGGCGCTGCGTCCCGACCTTGCGATCATCGCCGGCGCGGTCCCCGCGGCCACCCGCGTCCTCGACGTCGGCTGCGGCGACGGCGACCTGATCGCGGCGCTCCGCGACAAGGGCGTCGATGCCCGCGGACTCGAAATCGATGCCGCCAATGTCACCGCGGCGATCGCGCGCGGCCAATCGGTGGTCCAGGGCGACGCAAACCACGACCTTGCCGACTATCCCGACGATGCGTTCGACTATGCGATCCTGTCGCAGACACTGCAGACGACCGAGCGCCCCGACCGCGTCATTGCCGAGCTGCTGCGCATCGCCCCGCGCGCCTTCGTCAGCTTTCCCAATTTCGCGCATTGGCGCGTGCGGCTCGCGCTCTTGTGGAACGGGCGGATGCCGGTGACGCGCCTGCTGCCCGTCGCATGGTATGAAACGCCGAACATCCACCATGTCACCGTCGCCGATTTTCGCGACTTGGTGCGCGCGCGTGGGATCGGCGTCGAGGCGGCCTGGTATCTATCGGGCGACAAGCCGACCAGCGCCGCTGCCGCAACCTGGCGCGCTGAACATGCGATCTTCCTGATTTCGCGCGGCTGAGTCGCAAGGCGCGGCGTCAAGAAGTCCGGAACATTTGCTCTATTCCGCAGTCGATGCCTTGTGGCGCGCCATATGGGGTATGAAATCCACCTTTCCGATGAGCAAACCCGCATTGCGCAGCAAGGCATAGGCCATCGTAACATGAAAGTAGAAGTTCGGAAGGATCCAGTCGCGGATGTCTTCCTCCGCCGACATCAGGAAACGAACGCCATTGGGCAAGGTCAGATCGACGAGGGCATCGGCGTCGGCCCATTCGGCGGGGCCGGTCTGTTCGACCAGCAAGCGAATCGCGGAAATTCGCTGGCGCACCTCGGCGAGCGATTTGTAGGCCACCTCTTCGAGCGGTAGCGCTTGTCCGCCTACTTGATTGAGCGCCAACACCACCTGATTGAGGGCAACGCGGAACTGCAGTTCGAGCGGAAACATGTCATCAGTCAATTTGTCCGCGAGCACCTCATCCGTCATTCCGGCATCGATGGCTTTGGCGACGAGATGATCGAGCGTGCCCAGCATATTGGCGAAGGTCATCCGGGCGGATTGCGCGTAAGTCATGATGATCCTTTATGGCGGGCGGTGCCTGACGCTAGAACATCGGCGCGGGCCGTTAATCGCAACGCCCGGCAATGTCATCCTTTTCGGCTAATATCGCCGTCGCCGTCCGCATCAATCCTTCCTCCTGAGCCCGTTCGCCAGCATGTCGTTGGCGATCCGGGCGACGTCGGCGATGTCGGCGCTTTCGTCCCACAGACCGTAGCGCATGCCCAGAAAGACGTTCATGCCGGCGATGGCCCAGGCATTGACCTCGCCCGCATCGGCGCGGATTTCGCCGCGCGCTGCGCCATTTTCCAGGCGCTGGCGCATGCGTTCGACCGTTGTTTCATAGTGGCGGCGATAGCTGGCATAATCGACGAATTCGGCCTCGTCGATGATGCGATAGATTTCCTTATGCTCGCGCACGAAGCGGAGGAAGGATTCAAGGCCGACGCGTTCGGCGGCGATTTCGTCGGGCGCCGCCTGCACCAGCGGGGTGACATGGTCGCGGAGTTGCTCGCTCATATAGCGGACGAGCGCCTGGAAGATTTCCTCTTTCGAATCGAAGTAGGTGTAGAAACTGCCCAGCGCGGTTCCGGCGCGGCGCGTGATGCCGCTGATCGATGCGTCGTGAAACCCGCGCTCGCCGAATTCGATCGCCGCGGCGTCGAGCAGCTTGCGCAGCGTGCGCCGCCCGCGTTCGGTGCGCGGCGCCTTGTCGGGATTGCCCGGCGCCGCCGCATCGACGGGACCTGCGCCCCCTTCGCCCGGCGGTGCCGATGATCGCGGCTGATCCATCTTGTGCCTTCCCTCTCCGCCCCGAATGTCCGGCGGCCCCCTTGCGTGGCCTTTTTGCATCACCGGAGGGCAAAATATAGCCTTCACAACTTCCAAGTTGAAACTTGGTTCAGGTTTCATTATTGGGTGCGGCGCGGCTTGGCAAGGACCGGCCCAAAAAAACGCAAAGGGTGACGAGGGGTCACCCGTCACATGGGAGACACATCATGCGTTCCTTCGCTCGCCCGCTGCGTCGTGCCGTTCTGGCCTCGACCGCGCTCTCGATGATCGCTTTCACCCCTGCTGCCTTCGCTCAGGACGAAGGCGCCAGCTCCGCCGACGACAGCGCCGAGATCATCGTCACCGCCCGCCGGCGCGACGAACGGCTGATCGACGTTCCCGTCGCGGTCACCGCCATTTCGGGCGAAGCGCTTGAAACCCGCGGCGCGATCGACATCACCGATGTCGCGAACATGACGCCGAACACCACGCTCGAGAATTCGCGTGGGACCAATTCGACGCTCACCGCCTTCATCCGCGGCGTCGGTCAGCAGGATCCGGTCCCCGGCTTCGAAGCGGGTATCGGCATCTACCTTGACGACGTCTATCTCAACCGCCCGCAGGCGGCGGTGCTCGACATCTACGACGTCGAGCGGATCGAGGTGCTGCGCGGTCCGCAGGGAACGCTCTATGGCCGCAACACCATCGGCGGCGCGGTCAAATATGTGACGCGCGCGCTCAACCCCGATTCGCCCGAGCTGCGCATCCGCGGCACCTATGGCAGCTATAATCAGGCCGATCTGGTCGTCACCGCCAGCGTGCCGATCAACGACATGCTGCGCGTCGGCGGGTCGGTTGCGCGCCTGTCGCGCGGCGGTTTCGGCGACAATCTCAACATCCCCGGCCTCGAAAACTACAACAAGGATGTGTGGGCCGGCCGCGGCACGCTGGAATTCGGCGGCAATGGCGCGCCGGTGCTTATCCGCATCTCGGGCGACTATACCCACGACAAATCATCGCCGCGCAACGGCCATCGCCTGATCCCGGGCCTCTTCTCAGGCGCGCCGGTGCTCGACAATGTCTACGACACCCGCGCCGGGCTCAACGATCCGAAACAGGACGTCCGGGCCTATGGCCTGGCGATGAATGTCACGGCAAATCTCACCGACACGCTGACGCTGCGTTCGATCAGTGCGTGGCGCAAGGACCGCAGCTTCACCCCGATCGACTTCGACTCGCTGCCGTCGGTCGACGTCGACGTGCCTGCGGTCTACCGCAACGAGCAAATCAGCCAGGAATTCCAGCTGCTCTATGAAGGCGACAAGCTGAAAGGTCTCCTGGGCTTCTATTATCTCGATGCGCAGGCCGCGACGTCGTTCGACGTGTTGCTCGGCCTGACGGGCGCCGCGCTGCCGCCAGCGTTCGGCGGGCCGTTGCCCGGCCTCAACGGCTATACTGCGGGCGACGTGCGGACCAAGACCTGGTCGGTGTTCGGCGATTTCACCTATGACTTCACCGATCAGCTCAGCCTGTCGGTCGGCGGTCGCTACACGAGCGACAATCGCAACGCCTTTGTCTACAAGGCGAACCGCATCACCGGCCTGTCGCCGGAGTTCGGCGGCACGCTGACTCCGATCGCCATCGCGGTGGCGACCAATTTCCGCGGCGAGCGCACCTTCAAGGAATTCACCCCGCGCGCCTCACTGAGCTTCAAGCCCAATGCGGACAATATGATCTATGCCTCCTATTCGAAGGGCTTCAAGGGCGGTGGTTTCGATCCGCGCGGTTCGGGCACCTCGGCACCGATCAGCAATCCGTCGGCGGGCCGCACCTATGACGATATCTACAACTTCCTCGCCTTCGACCCCGAAAAGGTCGACAGCTATGAAATCGGCTACAAGGGATCGCTGCTCGATCGCCGCCTGACGCTGAGCCTCGCCGGTTTCTACATGGACTATAAGGATGTGCAGATTCCGGGGTCGGTCGGCTGCCTCGTCGGCGGGGTGCAGAGCTTCTGCGGCATCACCACCAACGCCGCCAAGGCGCGCCTCCAGGGGGTCGAGGCCGAAACCAATGCAGTGCTCGCGCGCGATTTTGCCGGCGCCGGTTCGGCCATCCGCTTCAACGGATCGCTCGGCTATATCGACGCCAAGTACAAGCGCTTCATCGGCCCCACCGGCACCGATGTCTCGAATATCCGGACCTTCCAGAACACGCCGAAATGGACGGTGTCGGGCACGCTCGCCGCGGGCATTCCGGCGATGGGCGGCAATATCGACGCATCGACGACGCTGTCCTATCGCAGCCTGACGCACCAGTTCGAAGTGCCGATCCCCGCGCTCGACCAGCCGGGCTACACGCTGTGGGATGCCAGCCTCGTCTGGACCGCCGACAGCGGCAATTATTCGATCGGCCTCCACGGCAAAAATCTGGCCGACAAGCGCTATATCACGTCGGGCTACAATTATCAGAATGCGGCGGGCGCCTCGACGCTCGGCCTCGAAGGCATTTTGACCGCCTTCTACGGCAACCCGCGTCAGGTCTTCGTCACCGGCACGGTCAAATTCTGACCTGCCGACGAACAGCCAAAAAAAAACGGAAAGGGGCGCCCGCTGCGGCGCCCCTTTTTTTGGGTCGCTGCGTCGCGGCTCGGCGGATCAGGGCAGCGGCGGCGCGCCGGTGGCGGCAACCATGCGTTCGTCATCGATCACGATCGGACTCGCCACGCCGTCGATAAAGGCGCCGTCGGGCCGGATGCGCATGCCGCGAGCCATGACCTGCGGATCGGCGAACACCGCCGCCAGATCGTTGATCGGCCCCGCCGGAACGCCCTCGGCTTCGAGCGCGAGCGACAGCGGCTGCGCGTCCCAGGTCGCGATCCTTGCGGCGAGCAGCGGAATGAGCGCGGCGCGATTGGCGAGCCGCGCCGCATTGGTCACGAAGCGCGGATCTTCTGCCCATTCGGGCGCGCCCAAAATCGCGCACAGCTTGCGATACTGGCTGTCATTGCCCACCGCGATGACGAGCTGGCCGTCAGCGGTCGCAAACAGCTGATAGGGCACGACATTGACATGCGCATTGCCCATCCGCTTGGGCGCGATGCCGCTCGCCAGATAATTGGCGGCCTGATTGGCGAGCACCGCGACCTGGCTGTCGAGCAGCGCCATATCGACATGCGCGCCAGCCCCGGTGGCGTCACGACGCCGCAGCGCCGCCAATATGCCGACGGTCGCATACATGCCGGTGAAGATGTCGGCATAGGCGATCCCCGCCTTTTGTGGCGGCCCGTCCGGTTCACCGGTCAGCGACATGAAGCCGCTCATCGCCTGGACGATGAAATCATAACCGGCGCGGTGCGCATAAGGGCCTGTCTGGCCGAAGCCGGTGATCGAACAGACGATCAGACGCGGGAAATCGGCGCGCAGCGTCGCAGGGTCGAGCCCATATTTGACGAGTCCGCCAACCTTGTAATTTTCAATGACGACATCGGCTTCGGCGATCAGTGCGCGCACCGCCGCCTGCCCCTCGGCGGTCGCGATGTCGACAGCGACGCTGCGCTTGCCGCGATTGCAGCTGTGATAATAAGCGGCGCCCAGATTTTCGCCCGCCGCGCCGGTGACGAAGGGCGGCCCCCATTGGCGCGTATCGTCGCCAGCGCCGGGGCGCTCGACCTTCACCACCTCGGCGCCAAGGTCAGCGAGCAGCTGCCCGCTCCACGGCCCCGCGAGGACGCGCGCCAGTTCGACGACGCGCAGTCCCTCGAGGGGCTTGGCCACCGGCGCTGGCGACGATGCCTCAGGCAAAGGCGCTGATGCCGGTGATCGCGCGGCCGAGGATCAGCGCATGGACGTCATGCGTGCCTTCATAGGTGTTGACGGTTTCCAGATTCACCGCGTGGCGGATCACATGATAGTCGGCCGAGATGCCGTTGCCGCCGTGCATGTCGCGCGCCACCCGTGCGATATCGAGCGCCTTGCCGCAATTGTTGCGCTTGAGGAAGCTGATCATGTCGGGCGCGAGATGCCCTTCGTCGATCAGCCGTCCGACGCGCAGCGCCGCCTGGGTGCCGAGCGCGATTTCGGTGAGCATATTGGCAAGCTTGAGCTGGACGATCTGGTTCGCCGCCAGCGGGCGCCCGAACTGCTTGCGCTCGAGCGTATAATTGCGCGCCGCCTCATAGCAGAATTCGGCCGCGCCCATCGCGCCCCAGCCGATGCCGTACCGCGCGCGGTTGAGGCAGCCGAACGGCCCCTTCAGCCCCGAGACATGCGGCAACAGCGCGTCTTCGCCGACTTCGACCCCGTCCATCACGATCTCGCCGGTGATCGACGCGCGCAAGCTGACCTTGCCCTCGATCTTCGGAGCCGACAGGCCCTTCATGCCCTTTTCGAGGATGAAGCCGCGGATCGCGCCGTCGTGCGCGTCGGACTTCGCCCACACGACGAAGACGTCGGCGATCGGCGAATTGGTGATCCACATCTTCGCGCCCTTGATCCGGTATCCGCCCGCGATCTTTTCGGCGCGCGTGCGCATCCCGGCGGGGTCGCTGCCGGCGTCGGGTTCGGTCAGGCCGAAGCAGCCGACAAGCTCGCCCGAGGCGAGGCCGGGCAGGAAGCGCATCTTCTGCTCTTCGCTGCCATAGGCATTGATCGGGTGCATCACGAGCGAGCTTTGCACCGAACAGGCCGAACGATAGCCCGAATCGACGCGCTCGACTTCGCGCGCGATCAGGCCGTAGCTCACATAATTGAGCCCCGCGCCGCCATATTTGGGGTCGATCGTCGCGCCGAGCAGGCCGAGCGCGCCCATTTCCGACATGATCTCGCGGTCGAAGCGTTCGTCGAGAAAAGCCGAGGTGACGCGGGGCAACAGCTCGCCGGTCGCATAGGCGCGCGCCGCATCGCGGACCATCCGCTCCTCTTCCGAAAGCTGCGCGTCGAGCGCGAGAGGATCGAACGGGTCGAGCGCTTCGATGCGCTGCGGATCGGCGAGGGCCATGGGTCAGCTTTCTTCAAAAGCGCGGACCCGTCGATACAGGCCCGCTCAGGAGGTCGGATCGCCCGGCTTGCGGGCCATCGCGGCGGTCGGTCCGTCGCGCGGCTCCAATATCGCCGCGGTCTCGATCAGGTCAAGCGCGCGCCGCGCCTCATGATAGCGGCGCGCCGCGATCAGCCAGTCCTTCGCTTCGGCGGCGCCGGGCATCGCCTGCACCTCCTCGATCGCCTTGTCGACCTGCCCGCCCGCCAGATAGCGGCGCGCGCGATCGAGCCGTTCGGATGCACGCGGCGACTGGGTGCCCGCCTGACGCACGACGAACAATTCGCTGACCTCGCGGCGCAGGCCGGTCCAGAAGCTGCCGCCGCCGTCGCTGCGACCGACGAGTTCGGGCGCCAGCGCGTCGAGTTCGGCGCGCAACTGCTCCAGCGTCACCGGATCGCGCGACGTATCGATGATCGTCTTGACCGCATTGGGCTGGTCGTCGCCGAAGCGCAGGCGCAGCTGCGCCTCGAGATAGCCGAGCGGCAGCCCGCGATCGAGCGCGCGGCGCACCGCGAAGGCGACCAGCAGCCCTTCGGCGCGCGAGGCATTGCCCGACGCCGACGCCGCTTCGAGATTGAGGCGCGACAGCCGCTGTTCCAGCTCGGCCACGCGCGCCGCCAGCGCGTTCGCGCCATCGACCGGCGCGACGACCAGCGCCGGCTGCCCGCTCTGCCCCGCATCGGGTGCGGCTCCGGCGGGCGCCGCGGGCGGCGCGGTGCCGGTCGCGGGGACATCGGCGACCTTGGCGACCGGCGGCACATCCTTGCCGGTCAGCAGCCGGCTCATCGCCCAGCCGCCGCCGACGATCCCGACCACGAGCAGCGCGAGCGCCGCAATTATCAACGTCCGGAACGATAGCCCCCTGCCGCGGACGCCATCGTCCATACGCACGGGTTTGTCGTTTTCGATTGCCATATTATTCTTTCGCACGACCCTGTCTGGGGCTCTTGTGGCACAAAGCGCGGGCCTGTGCCACCATCGCCGCATCGTCGGGCCGGTCGGCAAGCGCGATCGCCTGCCAATCCCCCCCGGCCCTTGCTGCCACAGCGGGGCTTATCGCGACAAGCGTCAAATGCCCGCGTTGCCCTTCGGTCAGCGCCGCGATCCGGTCCGCACCGCGCCCCGAATGGGCGAGCAGCACCGCCGGCGCAGCGATCAGCGCGGCCCAATCGGCGGGCGGCTCGACGGGATCGACCGCATAGCAGGGCAGCGGGGTCAACGCAGCATCGCGCGCCGCCAGCGCGCTATAATCGCGGCCACAAAGCCACAGGATATGGCGATAATTTCTGGACGTCATGCCATCAAGAAGCTGTTGGCCATCGCGCGTACCGACCTCCACGACGCGCAGGCCCGCCGCTTCCGCGGCTGCAGCGCTCGCGGCGCCCACGGCATGAACGGGCAACGCGGCAAGGGCCTGCAAACCGGGTCCGGCCAGCCGCATCGCCTGCGCGCTCGTGACAAGCAGTGCGTCGAAACCCGCGGGATCGGGCAGGATCCAGTCGATCGCGCGCGCAGCGAACAGTGGCATACTGCGCGCGTCGAGCCCCAGCGCCTGCGCCCGCGCCACCGTCGCCGCGCCGCCGGGGTCGGCGCGCGTCACGAGTAGCGGCAGCGATTCGGTCATGCCGCGAACAGGCGCCGCACCGATTCGGGCGCCTCGACCAGCAGACGCCGCGCCAGCGCTTCGGCCGCGGCCGGATCGGGCACCAGCGTCTCGCCGATCGCATGGTCGGCGCCATCTTCGGAATAGATTTCGGCATCGAGGCGCAGCGTCCCGTCGGCCAGCCAGCGCGCATAGGCCGCGACCGGCGACCGACAATCGCCGCCGAGCGCAGCCAGAAACGCGCGTTCGGCCGCAACCGCGCGGTGGGTGGGTTCGTGATCGACCCCGCGCAGCAGCCCCCGCGTGACCGCATCGTCGGCGCGGCATTCGATACCGATCGCGCCCTGCGACGCGGCGGGCAAGAGTATCTCCGCCGGCTGCACGGTTCCGACCGCATGCATGCCAAGCCGTTCGAGCCCCGCCGCGGCGAGCAGAGTCGCATCGACCTCCCCCGCCGCCAGCTTGCCGAGCCGCGTCGCGACATTGCCGCGCAGCAGCGTCGTTTCGAGGTCAGGACGCAGGCGGCGGACCTGCGCGGCGCGGCGCGGGCTGCTCGTACCCAGCCGCGCGCCGTGCGGCAGGTCGGCGATCGCCGCACCCGCGATCCCGTCGCGAACCACCAGCCGGTCGCGCGGGTCGGCGCGCTCGAGCATGGCGCCGAGCGCGAAGCGCGGATCACGCAGCGTCTCGACATCCTTCAGACTGTGCACGGCGATGTCGATCCGCCCACCGTCGAGCGCCGCGTCGAGCTCGCGCGTCCACAGCGCCTTACCGCCTACCTCGGCGAGCGCGCGGTCCTGGATCTTGTCGCCGGTGGCGGTCATCGGAACGATTTCGATCGCCTCGGGCGCGATGCCATAGGCGGCGATCAGCGCCGCGGCGGCCATATTGGCCTGCGCCATTGCCAGCGGCGAGGCGCGCGTACCGAGGCGGAGCGGGCGGTCGGGCGTGGGAAGCGGAATCGATGCCATGCGCGCCTGCTAGGGCTTCGGCGCGCGAAAGAAAAGGTGGCGCACGGCCTCGCAGGGACTCGATCGTCCGCCGCTTGCCCCCGCCCCCCTGGCACGGGTAAGGGGGCGCAACATTATGTCTCTCATCCTTGGCCTCGAATCGAGCTGCGACGAAACCGCGGCAGCGCTCGTCACCGACGACCGGCGCATCCTCGCGCATCGGGTCGCGGGGCAGGAGGCCGAGCATAGGCCCTATGGCGGGGTCGTTCCCGAAATCGCGGCGCGCGCGCATGTCGACCGCCTCGCCCCGATCGTCGAAGGCGTGCTCGCCGATGCCGGGGTGACGCTCGCCGATGTCGATGCCATCGCCGCGACCGCCGGCCCCGGGCTGATCGGCGGCGTCATGGTCGGGCTGGTCACCGGCAAGGCGCTCGCCCATGCCGCGGGCAAGCCGCTGATCGCGATCAACCATCTCGAAGGCCATGCGCTCAGCCCGCGGCTCGCCGACCCCGACCTTCGCTTTCCCTATCTGCTGCTGCTCGTCTCCGGCGGGCACTGCCAGCTTCTGCTCGTGCGCGGTGTCGACGATTATCGGCGGCTTGCCACCACGATCGACGACGCCGCGGGCGAGGCCTTCGACAAGACCGCAAAGCTGCTCGGGCTCGGCTATCCGGGCGGTCCGGCGGTCGAACGGCTTGCGGCCGACGGCGATCCGCATGCGGTGCCGCTCCCCCGCCCGCTGGTCGGTAGCGCCGAACCGCATTTCTCCTTCGCCGGTCTCAAGAGCGCCGTGGCGCGCGCGGTCGCATCGGGCGCGCACCGTCCCGCAGACGTAGCCGCGTCTTTCCAGCAAGCGGTCGTCGACTGCCTGATCGATCGCAGCCGCATCGCACTCGCCGCCTGCCCCGAAGCGACCGCCTTTGTCGTCGCGGGCGGCGTCGCTGCCAATGGGGCGATCCGCGCCGCGCTCACGGGCCTCGCCGCCGCGTTCGACAAATCCTTCGTCGCGCCGCCGCTGTGGCTCTGCACCGACAATGGCGCGATGATCGCCTGGGCGGGCGTCGAGCGTTTCGCCGCGGGGCTCAGCGACCCGCTCGACACTGCGGCGCGGCCGCGCTGGCCGCTCGATCCCGCCGCCGAAGCGGTGCGCGGCGCCGGGGTAAAGGCATGACGCACGACAGCATGACGTCATTTCAAAAGTTCGGCGTCGTCGGCGGCGGCGCCTGGGGTACCGCACTCGCCCAGCTTCTGGCCGCCGAGGGCGCGCCGGTGCGTCTGTGGGCGCGCGAGGAAGACGTCGTGGCGGCGATCAACGCCGAGCATCGCAATTCACTGTTCCTGCCCGGTGCGGCGCTGTCGCCTTCGCTCACGGCAACGAGCGACCTTGGCGCGCTGTCGGGGCTCGACGCGCTGCTCGTCGTCGTGCCGGTGCCCTATCTGCGCGCCGTGCTCGCGGCGCTGCCCGCAGGCGATGCGCCGCTGATCTTTTGCAGCAAGGGGATGGAGGCGGGCAGCTTCGACTTCCCGATCGACATCGCGCGCGAAATCTTTCCCGGGCGCGGCTTTGCCGTGTTGTCGGGGCCGACCTTCGCGCACGAGGTCGCGGCGGGGCTACCGACCGCAATCACGATGGCGGCCGAGGACGCCGCGCTTGCCGAAGCGCTCGCCCGCGCGCTCGCCCGGCCGCATTTTCGTCCTTATGTGTCGACCGACATGATCGGCGCCGAAATCGGCGGGGCGATCAAGAATGTCCTCGCCATCGCCTGCGGCATCGTCGACGGTGCCGGGCTGGGGCTCAACGCGCGCGCCGCGCTGATCAGCCGCGGCTTTGCCGAGATGACGCGCTTCGGGCTCGCGCGCGGGGCACTGGCCGAAACGCTCGCCGGACTCGCCGGGCTCGGCGATCTCGTCCTTACCTGCACATCATCCAACTCGCGCAATTTCGCGCTCGGCCAAGGGCTGGGGCGCGGCGAGAGCGCAGCGGCCCTGATGGCCGACCGCCGCACCGTTGCCGAAGGCGCGTTCAGCGCCCCGGTGATTGCCGCCGCTGCGCGCGCCGATGCGATCGACATGCCGATCACCGACGCGGTGGCGCGGCTCGTCGCGGGCGAAACGCGCGTTGCCGACGCCATTCAGGCCCTGCTCAGCCGCCCGCTGCGACCCGAGGGCCGATGATGCACTGCTGCCGATTGCCTGGATTGCCCGGATTGCCTCGCCCTTTTCCGCGCGCTAAACAGCGCACAGGGGAGCAGCAGAAGGGGCGCCAGGCTTGAGCCAGACGGACAGCGCAGCCGCGCCCCCTTCCGCATCCCCGGCGGCCGACCCGGCCGGGCAGGATGCCGACACCGCCGCGCTCGCGAGGGGCGGCCGCACCAATTTCTTCGGCTTTATCCTGCGCCTCGTCGCGCGCCTGCCCTTTCTCTATTTCGCCGGGCGCTGGTATGGCCCCGAAGCGGTCGGCCGCTTCGCCTTTGCCGTGCTCGTCATCGAGCTGATCGCGCAGCTTGCGACGCTCGGGCTCAAGCGGGGCCTCGCCGAACAGCTCAGCAAGCCGGGCGCCGATCATCGCCATATCGTGTGGGATGGCATGTTCGTCGCCTTCCTCGCCTCGGCGTTCGGCTCGGCGATTCTCTTCGCCTTTCCGCAGCTCATGTTCCCCTCGGGCGATATCGACGGCTGGGATCGCTGGGTGGCGATCACCGTCTTCGCGATCGCCGGTGCCGACATCGCACTCGCCGCCTGCGCCTATCGCTACGACATCGGCGCCACGGTGCGCGCGCGTTCGATCGTCGAACCCTGGGCGATCAGCGCCGCCGCCTTCGGCTTCGCCTTCTATTCGCTGCGCGACGGGTTGATCCTTTCCTACGCCGCCGCGATGATTGCGACCTTCTTCACCGCGCTCATTCCGATGATTCGCCACTATGGCGGCCCCGGCGTCTGGCGCCCGCATCCCGCGCAGCTCATCTCTCTCGCGCGCCGCAACGCGCCGCTCGCCGCCGCCGATGCGATCGAATGGGGGACGCGCCGGCTCGACCTGTTCATCCTCGGCCAATTCACCTCGCCAGCGATCTACGGCATCTATTACATGGCGCAGCAGGTTGCCTCGCTGCCGCAGAAGCTCAAGACCAGCTTCGAGCCGATCCTCGGCCCCGTCATCACCCGCAATCTGGCCGAGAACCGCCTTGCCGCCGTCGCCGCGCAGGTCAGTCAGGTCGGCTTCTGGATCATCGCGGCGCAAGCAGGAATCGCGCTCGCGCTCGGCATTCCGGGCGAGGCGGTGATGGGCCTTGTCGGCCCGCAATTCGTCGAGGGCAATGTAGCGCTCGCCTTCCTGCTCGCAGCGGAGGTCGTGGCGGCGACGGCGGTGGTGAGCGAAGCCGCGCTCGTCTATGTCGCGCGCCACCGCAATCTGCTGATCAGCGTCGCGACGCTCGCACTGCAGGCGGTGCTCAGCGTCGCGCTGATCCTCACCGCCAAATCGATGGGGTTGCCGCCGATCGCTTATGCCGGCGCGGTCGCGCTCGCGCTGATGCTCGCGCTCGGCTTCGCGTCGGTGGTGAAGGCGCGGCTGCTTGCGCGTATCCTCGGCGCACCGGTCAACAGCCTGCGCTGGGCGCTCGTCTGGGCGACCGCCGGAGCGACGGTTCTCGGCTGGGGCGCGACGCAGATGCCCGAATGGGCCGAGCTGCTGATCGGCGTCCCCTTCATCCTCGGCATCTATGCGTGGCTGATCTGGACGCGCGGCTTTGGCCCGGCCGACCGCGCGCTGTTCCGCAAGCAGCCTGAAACGGCCGCTCCGGCAAGCTGATTCGCGCGTCAGCCGAGCCGCGCGGCGACTTCGGCTTTGAGATCGGTCTGCGCGCGCGGGCCGACCTGCGCGATGATTTCGCGCGCACACACCGCACCCATCGTCAGGCAATCGGCGAGCGAGCGGCCCTCGGCCTGGCCCGCAAGGAACCCGGCGGCGAACAGGTCGCCGGCGCCCGTGGTGTCGACGACCGTCTCGATCGGCTCGGCGCCGACCGCAACGCTCTCACCGTTCGCGACCGCGATCGCGCCCTTTTCGCTGCGCGTCACGACGAGCAGCGGCACGCGCGGCGCGATCGCCGCGACGGCAGCTTCGAAGTCCTGCGTACCGGCGAGCGCGCAGATCTCGACCTCGTTGGCGAACAATATGTCGAACAGTCCCTCGCCGATCAGCGCGCGGAAATCATCGCCGTGGCGGTCGATGATGAAGGCGTCGGACAGGGTGAAGGCAACCTTGCGTCCGGCGCCGCGTGCGACGTCGATCGCGCGGCGCATCGCGGCGCGCGACAGCGGCGGATCCCACAGATAGCCCTCGAGATAGAGGATGTCGGCGTCGGCGATCCAGTCTTCGGCGATCATCGCCTGTTCGAGCAGATGGCTCGCGCCGAGGAAGGTGTTCATCGTCCGCTGGCCGTCGGGCGTGACGAGGATCAGGCAGCGCGCGGTCGGCGCGCCTTCCTTGAGCGCCGGGGTTTCATAGGCAACGCCGAGCGCGCGCAGGTCGTGCGTGAAAACGCTGCCGAGCTGGTCGTCGGCAACCTGGCCGATGAAGGCGCAGCGGCGGCCGAGCGCCGCCATGCCGGCAAGCGTGTTCGCTGCCGATCCGCCCGACATTTCGATCGCCGGGCCCATCGCCGCATACAGCCGCCCAGCCTCTTCGGCATCGATGAGTCGCATCGACCCTTTGGTCAGGCCCTCGGCCTCGATCAGTGCGTCGTCGGCGCGAGCAATGACATCGACGATCGCATTGCCGATCGCAACGACTTCGAAACGGGCGGTGGAGGCCATGAAAAATCCTGTGATGCGTGGGAAAATATGCCGCGCGCCTTAGGGGGCCGCGGGCGCCAAGGCAAGCGCGACGCTTGACGGCGCAGCGCCCGCCGCGCCATTCGGGGGCATGGCCCGCGCCGTCCAAGCCCTGTTCCTCGCCATCGGCGACCTGTCGAGCCCGCGGGTGCTGCGTATCTTGGCGATCAGCCTTGCCCTCACCCTGCTGCTGTTCGTTGCGGCGGGCGCGGCGCTTTTGGCTGGCGCGCGCTGGGCGCTCGCGCATTGGCAGTGGCTGGGCGCGGCGGGGATCGACATGGCGAGCGTGCTGTTCCTGCTGCTGCTGATCGCGGGGAGCTGGCTCCTGTTTCGCGCCGTCGCGATTGTCGTCGTCGGGCTGTTCGCCGACGCCATCGTCGCCGATGTCGAGAGGCGCCACTATCCCGCCGCCGCAGCAGGCGCGGTCGATGTCGGCTGGCGGCAGTCGGTCGCCCTCGCGCTCGCATCGCTCGCGCGCCTGTTCCTTGGCAATCTTGCCGCGCTGCCCTTTTATGTCCTCCTCCTGGTGACGGGAATCGGCACGCCGATCCTTGCCCTTTTCGTCAACGCGATGCTGCTCGGCCGCGATCTCGAGGCGATGGTTCTCGCGCGCCATCCCGGCCGGCCACGGCTTGAGCGGAGCGCCCGCTGGTCGCTCGGCCTGCTGTCCGCCGCAAGCTTTCTGGTTCCCGTCGCCAATCTGTTGGCGCCCATCGCGAGCGCGGCTATGGCCGTCCACATGCTCCATCTGCGCCGGGCAGACAGATAAAGGGGACCGGCTTGACCCGCACCACCAACATGGCCGCACTCGCGGGCCTTTCGCTGATGCTCGGCGGCTGCGCCGCCACCGCCGTGCCGCGCGTGACGCCGCCACCGACAAGCAGCGCCCCGGCGCCGCTCAACCCGCCGCGTGTCACCCAGAATAATGCCCTCGTCGGGCGCGATGCCAACAGCGCGTTGCGTCTGTTCGGCAAGCCGCGGCTCGACGTCAGCGAGGGCGCGGGTCGCAAGCTGCAATTCGCCGGGTCGGCGTGCATATTGGATGTTTACTATTACGCCCAGCGCTCAGGCGCCGAAGCGCTTGCCACCCATGTCGACGCGCGCACCCCCGACGGGCGCGACGCGAATGTCGACAGCTGCATCGCCGCGCTGCGGCGGTAGGGCAAAGATCGATCCGGAAATAAGTGCGCTAGGCGCGATCGATCGCGCCCGTATCGAGTAACGGCGCGGCGTCGATGTCGGCGGCGCCGAGCACGATCGCCAGCCGCTCGGTCGCGGCCAGGATCATCGCCTGTTCCCATGCGGGCAGCGCGGCGAAGCGGTCGGCGAATATCTGTTGCAGCATATCGGGCGCCTCGGCGACGCGGCGCTGACCCGCGTCGGTCGCGGTCAGCAGCATCTGTCGCTTGTCGCGCTCGCTTCGCGTCCGCGTCACCAGCTCCATGGCAACCAGCCGATCGACGATGGCGGTGATCGTCGCGTGGCTGAATTGCAGGCGCTGTGCGACCTGCCCCGGCGTGGCGCCCTGCGCCCCCGCCACATCGCGCAGCACGAGCAGCTGCGACGGCGTCAGGCCGGTCGCCGCCCCCAGCTTGCGGCTGCCCGTCTCGGTAGCGCGCAGGATGCGCCGCAGCGCGCGCAGGGTGGCGTTGGCAATTTCGGACTCCATCCCGCCTTGTTAGCCGCGCCCGCGGAGGGCGCCAATTGCAAAGTCGCGCCCGCCGGGATGCAGAATTTTATTTCATTATATGAAACATTATGGTCGCCGCGGGGTTGAACGAGGCGACGAACATCCTATATTTCGCGGCATTCCGGGCCGGTTGGCTCGAATGTGCGCATAGCAATATTTCAGGAGATGAAAGATATTTGACCGGCCACAGGAACGGGACACGGCGCCATCCGCAAAGGACACGCCGTCCGGCCGACCCGCCGCGTCGCTGCAATTTCGCAAGCCGGTCGCTACCGACGGGCCGGCGATCACCGCGCTGATCGCGGCCTGCCCGCCGCTCGACCGCAATTCGCGCTACTTCAATCTGATCCAGTGCACCCATTTCGCCGACAATTGCATCATCGCCGAACGCGGCGGTCGCATTCTCGGTTGGATTTCGGGGCATCGCCCGCCCGCCGAACCGAGCGCCTTCTTCGTCTGGCAGGTCGCGGTCGCGCCCGAAGGGCGCGGACAGGGGCTCGCCAGCCGTATGCTCGACGAACTGCTCACGCGGCCGGCGCAGGCGGGCGTGACGCACGTTCTGGCGACGATCACCGCCGACAATGCGGCGTCGTGGGCGCTGTTCCACGGCCTTGCCCGGCGCCACGATACGACGCTCGACCGCAGTATCGTCTTCGAGCGCGACGCCCATTTCGCGGGCGTCCATCCCAGCGAGTTTCAAGCCCGCATCGGGCCATTCGCCATCGATACGACACCGACCGATACGACATCGCCTGAATGACTCAGGCACAATGACACAGGCAGAATAGGGGTATTCACATGATCAACGCACCCAAACCGTCCGAGTCCATTCCCGACCGGAGCATTTACGAACGCCGCGAATCGGTGGTCCGCAGCTATGCCCGCGCGATGCCGCGTCAGTTCGGCAAGGCCGAAGGCGTATGGATGCACGACGATCAGGGCGGTCGCTATCTCGACTTCCTGTCGGGCTGTTCGACACTCAACTATGGTCACAACCATCCGATTTTGAAGCAGGCACTGCTCGATTACATCGCCGCCGACGGCATCGCCCACGGGCTCGACCTGCACACCGATGCCAAGGCCGCCTTTCTCGACACGTTCGAGGATGTGATCCTGAAGCCGCGCGCACTCGACTATCGCGTCATGTTCACCGGCCCGACCGGCACCAACGCGGTCGAGGCAGCGATCAAGCTCGCGCGCAAGGTGACGGGTCGCGAACTGGTTATCGCCTTCACCAACGGCTTTCACGGTATGACGCTCGGCGCGCTTGCCTGCACCGGCAATGCCGCCAAGCGCGGCGGCGCGGGCGTCCCGCTCGCCCATGTCGCGCACGAACCCTATGACGGCTATTTCGGCCCCGAGGTCGACACCGCCGAACTGCTCGACCAGCGGTTGGCCGATCCGTCGAGCGGCCTCGACGCCCCCGCCGCGATCCTGGTGGAAACGGTGCAGGGCGAAGGCGGCCTCAATGCCGCCTCGCCCGAATGGCTGCGCAAGATCGCCGACATCGCAAAGCGCCACGGCGCGCTGCTGATCGTCGACGACATCCAGGCGGGCTGTGGCCGCACGGGAAGCTTCTTCAGCTTCGAGGAAATGGGCTTCACCCCCGACATCGTCACGCTCGCCAAATCGCTGTCGGGCATGGGCCTGCCCTTTGCGCTGACCCTTTTCCGCCCCGAGCTCGACCAATGGTCGCCCGGCGAACATAATGGGACGTTCCGCGGCAACAACCATGCCTTCGTCACCGCGACCGCCGCGCTCGGCCATTTCTGGAGCAGCGACGCTTTCGCCGACGATGTGCGCCGCCGCGGGGCGCTGCTCGAAGAGCGGCTCACGCGCATCGCCGCCGAACATGGCTTCGAAACGCGCGGTCGGGGGATGATGCGCGGCATCAACGTCGGGTCGGGGGAACGCGCCGGGGCGATCACCGCCGCCTGCTTCGACGCCGGCCTCATCATCGAAACCAGCGGCGCGCACGACGAAATCGTCAAGGTGCTCGCGCCGCTCGTCATCGACGACGCCCTGCTCTCGGCAGGGCTCGACATTCTCGAAACCAAGATCCGCGAAGCGATGGCCGACGATTACGCCGTCGCCGCCGAATGAAGACAGGAGACCGACCATGATCGTCCGCAATCTCGACCAGATCCGCAAATCCGACCGCAACGTCCGCTCGAACGGCTGGGCCAGCGCGCGCATGCTGCTCAAGGATGACGGGATGGGCTTTTCCTTCCACGTCACCACCATGTTCGCAGGCAGCGAACTCAAAATGCATTACCAGAACCACCTCGAGGCGGTGTTCGTGCTCAAGGGCACGGGGACGATCGAGGATCTGGACAGCGGCGAAATCCATCGGCTCGAACCCGGCGTGATGTATGCGCTCGACAAGCACGACCGCCACATCGTGCGTCCCGAAACCGACATACTGACCGCCTGCGCCTTCAATCCGCCGGTCACCGGTAAGGAAGTGCATGACGCAAGCGGCGCCTATCCGGCCGAGGCCGACATGGCGAGCGAGCCGGCGCGCGAGGCCGCACCCGCAGAGTAAAAACCATATCAACAGGGGGAAGTCCCATGACCGACATCTACCCATCGCGTCACGCGGCCGCGCCAGAAATGCGGCCGCGGCTCGACCCGATCGTCCGCAGCGCCTGGACGCCCGACGCACCGATCAGCCGCGAGCAGGCGGAGGCCTTCGATCGCGACGGCTATCTGCTGCTCGAAAATCTCTTCGACGACGAGGAAGTGAGCTATTTGCAGCGCGCCGCGGGCAAGCTGCTCGCCGATCCCGACGCGCTCGACGAGGAAACGATCGTCACCGAGCCGCAGAGCCGCGAAATCCGGTCGATCTTCGACATTCACAACCAGAGCGCGATCATGGCGCGGCTTGCTGCCGACGAGCGGCTGGCGGGGGTCGCGCGCTTCCTGCTCGGCGACGAGGTTTACATCCACCAGTCGCGCCTCAACTACAAACCCGGCTTCAAGGGCAAGGAATTCTACTGGCACAGCGATTTCGAAACCTGGCACGTCGAGGACGGCATGCCGCGGATGCGCGCGCTTTCAATGTCGGTTCTGCTTGCCGAGAACACGCCGCACAATGGCCCGCTGATGGTCATTCCGGGGTCGCATCGCACCTATCTGACCTGCGTCGGCGAAACGCCCGACGACCATTATCGCCAGTCGCTGAAGCGCCAGGAATATGGGGTTCCCGACGAGGACAGCCTTGCCGAACTGGCGCATGATCACGGTATCGTTGCGCCGACCGGCGCGCCGGGAACCGTGATCCTGTTCGACTGCAACCTGATGCACGGGTCGAACGGCAACATCACCCCCTTCCCTCGCGCGAATGCCTTCCTCGTCTATAATGCGGTGAGCAACCGGCTCGAAAAGCCGTTCGGGGTCGACAAGCCGCGCCCCTGGTTCCTCGCGCATCGCGGCGTCCCCGAACCGCTCGCCATCGAGGCGGGCCCGCTGATCGAAAGGATCGCGGCATGACACAGGACGTCAAAAAGGGTGGACACAGCGTCGAAAAGATCGGCGGCACGTCGATGGCGGCGACCGCGACATTGTTCGACAATGTGCTGATCGCTGGCCGCTCGGGCGCCGATCTCTACAATCGCATTTTCGTGGTGTCGGCCTATGCCGGGATCACCAATCTGCTGCTCGAAGACAAGAAAACCGGCGAACCCGGCGTGTTCGGGCGCTTCGTCGCCGACGACGAGGACAGCGATGGCTGGCGCCGCGCGATGGAGGCGGTGCGCGGTGCGATGCACGCGCGCAACGAAGCGATGTTCGCGCGCCGCGAGAGCCGCGACGAGGCCGATGCCTTCGTCGACATGCGACTCGATGCGGTCGCGGCCTGCCTCGACGATCTGGCGCGGCTGCGCAGCCACGGCCGCTTCTGCGTCAAGGAACAGCTCGTCACCGCCCGCGAATTGCTCGCCGGGCTGGGCGAAGCGCACAGCGCCCACAGCACCGCGCTGCTGCTGCGGGATCGCGACGTCAACGCGCGCTTCATCGATCTGACCCCCTGGGATCAGGAGGATCTGCGTACGCTCGACGAGCGGATCACCGAGGCCTTTGCCAACATCGATCTGGCGACGACGCTGCCGATCGTCACCGGCTATGCCGGCTGCCAGGGCGGCATGGTGAAACGCTTTGCGCGCGGCTATACCGAGATGACCTTCTCGCGCATCGCGGTGCTGACCGGCGCGCGCGAGGCGATCATCCACAAGGAATTTCACCTGTCGAGCGCCGATCCCAAGCTGGTCGGCGAGGATAAAGCGCGCAAGATCGGTCGCACCAATTACGATGTCGCCGACCAGCTCGCCAATCTGGGCATGGAGGCGATCCATCCGGGCGCCGGACGCGGCCTCAGGCAGACCGACATTCCGCTACGCGTGCGCAACACCTTCGACCGCGAAGATGGCGGCACGCTCGTCACCGGCACCTATGTCTCCGACGTGCCGCGGGTCGAGATCGTCACCGGCATCCGCCAGATGCAGGCGCTGCAATTCTTCGAACAGGATATGGTCGGGGTGAAGGGCTATGATGCCGCAATCCTCGACGTGCTGACGCGTCACGGCCTGTGGATTGTCAGCAAGGCGTCGAATGCCAACACCATCACCCACTATCTGTCGGCCAGCGCCGGCGCGGTGAAGAAGGTGATCGCCGATCTGCAAAAACAATATCCCGACGCCGCGATATCGGCGCATCCGGTCGCAATGGTGTCGGTGATCGGCAGCGACATCGCGCGGCCGGGGCTGGTGCCCGATGCGCTGCGCGCGCTCGACAACGCCGGTGTCGCAATGATCGCGATGCAGCATCAGATCCGTAACGTCGATGTCCAGTTCATCGTCGAAAGCCGCGATTTCGATGCTGCCGTCCGCGCGCTGCACCGCGCGCTGGTCGAAGAGGATTCCGGCGGGGCAGAAGGGCGCCGCGCCGCCTGACGCGCGGCACCCGCACCCTTCCGATGCTCGCCACCCTCGCTCCCGTTCGCAGCCTGCTGCTCGCCATCTTCGTGATGATGGCGGGCAGCGGCTTCTTGTCGACGTTGATCGGCCTGCGGCTCGAGCGGGCGGGCAGCGACACGATCCTGATCGGGTTGGTCGCCACCGCCTATTTCGGCGGATTGACGCTCGGCGCCTTGCGCGCCGGCGCGATCGTCCGCCGCGTCGGGCATATCCGCGCCTTTGCCGCCTTCGTCGCGCTGCTTTCGGCGAGCACGCTCACCTATGCGCTGGTCCAGCACCCGCTGCTGTGGGCCTTGCTGCGGCTGGTCGACGGCGTGTGCGTCGCAGGCATGTTCATCTGCGTCGAAAGCTGGCTCAACGACCGCGCCGAACCCGATACGCGCGGCGGTATCCTCGCCGCCTATATGGTCGCCCTCTATTCGGGACAGGCTATCGGACAGCTTTTCCTGAGCACCGGCGCGGCAACGCCGGCCGTACCCTTCCAGATCGCCTCGATCCTCATTTCGCTCGCCATACTGCCGGTCTGCCTCACGCGCAGCACCGCACCGACCTTGGGAGAAGCCGACAATCTTCCCCTCGCGCGGCTGTTTGCCGCCTCGCCGCTCGGGCTGGCGGGGGCGGCGATCACCGGGCTGATCCTTGGCGCCTTCTACGGCATGGCTGCGATCTATGCGCGCGGGATCGGCCTGGGTCTCGGCGCGATCGCCACCTTCATGATGACGGTGATTCTCGGCGGCGTGGCGCTGCAATGGCCGCTGGGACGCCTCTCCGACCGCTATGATCGCCGCCGCGTCATCATCACCTGCTTCGCGCTTGCACTGGCGGTGAGCGTGGCGCTCGCCGCCGCGCCCGGGGGCGGCCTGCTGCTGCTGTTCGGCGCGGCCTTCGGCGGGCTCAGCTTCGCGCTCTATCCGCTGTGCGTCGCGCACGCCAACGACCGCCTGCTCCCGGCCGAGCGGGTAAGCGCCAGCGGCCAGCTTGTGCTTCTCTATTCGGCGGGAGCCGCGCTGGGCCCGCTTGGCGGCGCCGCGGCGATGAACTGGATGGGTCCGGGCGGCCTGTTCCTGTTCATCGCGGCCTGCGCCGCGGCGATGCTGGGGTTCAGCCTGTGGCGGCTTGCCGCCACCGCGCCGGTGCCTGGTCCGGCGCAGCAGGATTTCCAGATGCTGCCCCGCACGACCCCGGTCGCGGCGCTGCTCGACCCCTCCGGCCCCGAAGCCGCCACCGCAAAGGATTAACTGACCCATGGACCGTTCGTCCCCGCTCCCCGCCGCCGGACAGCCCGCGCCGCTCCCCACCCAATCGACGCTGCGTCGCGCGATCGGGGCGTCGGCGCTCGGCAATGCGGTCGAATGGTTCGACTATGGCATTTACGCCTATGGCGTCACCTACATCTCGGCCGCGCTTTTCCCCGGCGAGGCGAGCGAGGCGGTGCTCTTCGCGCTCGCGACCTTCGCCATTTCCTTCCTTGTCCGCCCCCTCGGCGGACTGTTCTGGGGGCCGCTCGGCGACCGCATCGGCCGCAAGTCCGTGCTCGCGATGACGATCCTGATGATGGCGGGCGCGACCTTCGCCGTCGGCCTGATCCCATCCTACGACAGTATCGGCTTCTGGGCGCCCGCGATCCTCGTCCTGCTGCGGATGATCCAGGGTTTTTCGACCGGCGGCGAATATGGCGGCGCGGCGACTTTCATGGCCGAATATGCCCCCGACGCCCGGCGCGGCTTCTATGGCAGCTTCCTCGAATTCGGAACACTCGCGGGCTTTTCCTTCGGCGCCGCGCTGATGCTCGGCTATTCGCTGCACCTTGGCGATGCGGCGATGCACGAATGGGGGTGGCGCATCCCCTTCCTTGTCGCCGGTCCGATCGGGTTGATCGGCATGTATGTCCGCTCGAAGATGGAGGATACGCCCGTCTTTCTGGAGGCGCAGCAGTCGGCCGAAGACCGGCCCTCGCCCGGACTCGCCGCGCTGGGCAGGGATCACTGGCGGCCGCTGCTCGTCGTCGGCGGGCTCGTCGTCGCGCTGAACGTCGTCAATTATACACTGCTCAGCTATATGCCGACCTATCTCGAGCGGCGGATCGGCTTGGCGCCCGATCAGGCGCTGCTCGTTCCGATCATCGGGATGCTGTTCATGATGGTCTTTCTGCCCTTTGCGGGGGCGCTGTCGGATCGGGTCGGACGGCGGCCGATGTGGCGCTTTTCACTCCTCGCGCTGCTCGTCGCGGTCATCCCGCTCTATATGCTGATCGGCACGGGCTTCGCGGGGGCGGTCGCCGGCTTCCTGCTGCTCGGCCTGCTCTATGTGCCGCAGCTCGCGACAATCTCGGCGACCTTTCCCGCGCTCTTTCCCACCGCGGTGCGTTTTGCCGGCTTTGCGATCGCCTATAATATCTCGACGTCGATCTTCGGCGGCACCGCACCGATGGTCGGCAGCGCGCTGATCTCCGCGACCGGCGACCCGCTGATGCCTGCCTATTACATGATGGGGGCGTGTCTCGTCGGACTCGTCGCCCTTCATTACATGCCCGAAACCGCGGGCCGTTCGCTGCGCGACGACCCGTTCCGGCGCTAGAAACCGGCACAGTTCCGGCCCAGCTTATCGATCAGGCGCGCGAAACCCACGCTTTGGCTCGCACGGGCATTGACCTGGCGGGCGCAGTTTTCCAAGCGGCGATCTATGGATTGAGCGAGCGAAGGCCGGGGGGCGGGGCGCTTGTATCGGATTCTGGAAGGATCGAGGTTTCGCCCCGCTTATGAAGATTTTCCAACGCTTCGCATCGCACGCACAAGATGTCGCGATCGATCTCGGCACGGTCAACACCGTCATCTATGTCCGCGGCCGCGGTATCGTGCTCAACGAACCATCGGTGATCGCGATCGAAACGCGCGACGGCGTGCGCCGCGTCAAGGCGGTCGGCGCCGATGCCAAGCTGATGATGGGCAAGACGCCCGCCAATCTCGATGCGCTGCGACCGCTGCGCGACGGGGTGATCGCCGACATCGATCTGGCCGAACAGATGATCAAGCATTTCATCGACAAGGCCCTCGACGGCACAAGTCGCCTGCGGCGACGCGGCCATGTCGTGGTGTGCGTGCCGTCGGGATCGACGCATGTCGAGCGGCGCGCGATCCGCGACGCGGCCTCCAACGCCGGCGCGAGCAGCGTTCAGTTGATCGAGGAACCGCTCGCCGCGGCGATCGGCGCCGGCTTGCCCGTCACCGAACCGCAGGGAACAATGGTTGTCGATATCGGCGGCGGCACCACCGAAGTGGCGGTGCTGTCGCTCGGCGGTGTCGCGCACAGCAGTTCGGTGCGCGTCGGCGGCGACAAGATGGACGACATGATCGCGTCGCATATCCGCCGCAAGCATAATATGATGATTGGCGAGATGACGGCCGAGCGCATCAAGCTCGCGATCGGCTCCGCCGTGCCGCCGCAGGGCGAAGGCGTCGTCATGGCCGTCAAAGGGCGCGATCTCGTCAGTGGCCGCCCGTCCGAAATCAGCGTCTCCGAAGCCGAAATCGCCGAAGCACTGGCCGAACCGGTGGGCCAGATCGTCAGCGCGGTAAAGGCGGCGCTGGAACGGACCCCGCCCGAATTGTCGGCCGACATCATCGATGCGGGGATCATGCTGACAGGCGGCGGCGCGCTGTTGCGCCGGATGGATCAGGCGATCTCGGCGGCGACCGGCCTGCCGGTGCTGGTCGCCGAAGATGCGCTGATCTGCGTTGCCATGGGCGCCGGACTGACGTTCGACGACCGGTCCTACAGCGGCATATTGATGGCCGCCTGATTTCCCTGGCCGCGCCGTCCTGCGGTGCGGGCGCTTTACGGCGCGCTGCTCGCGCACGCAAAAAGGGCGGCTCAGCGCCGCCCTTCGCAATCCCGACGATGCCGGGACAAGCCTTTGCCGACCCGCGCCATCAAGACGCGGGTAGCGCGCTTACTTGATCTTGGCTTCCTTGAACTCGACGTGCTTGCGCGCACGCGGGTCATATTTGCGCACCGACATCTTCTCGGTCATCGTGCGCGGGTTCTTCTTGGTGACATAGAAAAAGCCCGTGTCGGCGGTGCTCACCAGCTTGATCTTGACGGTCGTCGGCTTGGCCATGGCCCTGATCCTCGAACTATTGGCACATCCGCCGGATCGTCCGGCACATGTGGCGGGACTGGGGGCCCCGACGGTTGCTATGAAAAACAAAGAGGGCCGCGCGCGGGCGCCGCCCTCATTTATCCGGGCGCCATTGGCCGGATTCGCGGTCAATGTCAAGCAATCTGTGGTCAAAAAGGGGGCGGGTCGATGGGGTGCACCCGCCCCGGGAGGGGTCTCGTGACGAGGGTCAGCCGTTGCGGATCTGGAAATGCACGACCATCACCTTCCAGCTTTCTTCGGCCACCCCGCCGCGCGTCGCCGGCTTGAAGCGCCATTTGGCGAGCGCGCGGCGTTTCGTTTCGGTGAAAAAGCCCGGGCTGTCGCTACTGATCAGTTCGACCGCCTTGACCCGGCCGTCGGTGCCGATCAGCACGCGCACCTTCGCGCTGCCTTCGATCTCGCGCCGCTGCTCGCTTGCGGGATAATCGGGCTGAAAGCTGCCGGCAAAACGCTGGTCGAGTTCGGCCAGGACGAGCGGCGGCGGCTTGGGCGGATCGGCTGGCGGGACCGTCGTCGGGCCGGGATCATAAGGAAGCGGGTCGGGCACCACCGACTTCACCTCGACCCCTCGGTCGGCCGAGGGAAATGTATCGACCAGCGGCCGCACCGCCTCGGTCGGCGCGTTGCTTCTGGGGCTGGGCTTGGCCTCGGGCTTCGCCTCGGGCGGTTTGGGCTTTTCGATTTCGATCAGCGTGCCGGTCAGCGGCGCGAGCACAGGCGCCTTTTCGATGATGATCGGCGACAATGCGACCGCAACGACGAGCGCCACCGGCAGGCCGACCGCGCAGGCGAACGCCACGGGCCGATGGCCCGCGCCGGGATCGTAGCTATTGCGGCGTGGCGGCGCGGCGCCGGCAACTGCGGTGGTCGCCTCGGGCGCCGATACGATCGCCGAGATCAGGGGAATCAGGGTCATGGCCTCTCTCCTTGCCTGTGACCGGCGCCGCCCGTTTCTGCCCGAGCTGTCTGCCGGATCAGTTTATGTGATAATATAACGTCACGACAATTGTCAAGCTGCCAGATAGGAATGCGTCGGCACCGCGCGTTCAGGAAATGGAGAGACGCGCTATCGCCTGATCCTTGGCGATCAGCGGCAGCAGTTGGGCCATGTCGGGCCCATGGTCGCGACCCGTCAGCGCGCGGCGCAGCGGCAGAAAGAGCGCCCGCCCCTTCGCCCCGGTCGCAGCCTTCACCGCGGCAGTGAGCGCGTGCCAGGGGTCGGCATCCCAATCGAGCGCTGCCGCCGCGGCCGCAGCGGCGGCAAGTACCGGGCGATCGGCGGCGTCGGGGTCAGGAGGCGCGAACGGTCCGTCGAACACCGGAGCCCATTCCGCAGCCTCGGCCACGGTCATCAGATTGGGACGAATCGCGTTCCAGCGCGCGGCGTCGATCGCGAGCGGCAGGCGCGGCGCAACCGCATGATAATCAGTGTGGTGCAGAATCTTCTGGTTGAGCAGCGCCAGCTCGGCCTCGTCGAAGCGCGCCGGCGCGCGGCCGAAGCGCGCGAAGTCGATCGCTTCGATCAGCGGTCCCGCGCTCGTCACCGGCTCGACCGGATCGCTCGTCCCGAGGCGCGCCAGCAGCGCGACGAGCGCGATCGGTTCGATACCATTCTCGCGCAGCGCTGCCATGCCGAGCGAGCCGAGGCGCTTCGACAACTTGCCTTCGGTGCCGACGAGCAGCGCCTCGTGCGCGAATGCGGGCGGCGTCGCGCCGAGCGCCTGAAACATCTGGATCTGCGCCGCGGTGTTCGACACATGATCCTCGCCGCGCACGACATGCGTGATACCCATGGCAATATCGTCGATCACGCTCGGCAGCAGATAGAGCCAGCTCCCGTCGGCGCGGCGCACGACCGGGTCGGACATGGTCCTGGGGTCGAAATGCTGCGGTCCGCGAATCAGGTCCGTCCATTCGATCGGCGCGCCCTCGTCGAGGCGGAAGCGCCAGTGCGGCGCCACGCCTTCGGGCACCGGCGCGTCGGCGGGCTTACGCTCATAGACCGGCGGCAGCCCGCGCGAGAGCAAAATCTTGCGCCGGATTTCCAGCTCCTCGGGCGTCTCGTAACAGGCATAGACGCGGCCCGCCGACTTCAGCTTTTCAAACTCGGCCTCATAGAGCGCGAAGCGCGCCGACTGGCGCTCCTCGCCGTCGATATCGAGACCCAGCCATGCGAGATCGGCGCGGATGCCCTCGACATATTCCTCCTTCGAGCGTTCGAGATCGGTATCGTCGATGCGGAGCAGGAAGCGCCCGCCATGCTTGCGCGCCCACATCCAGTTGTGGAGCGCGGTGCGGACATTGCCGACGTGCAGGCTGCCGGTCGGCGAGGGAGCGAAGCGGGTGGTGACGGTCATGGCGCGCCTATAGCCGGTTTCGCGCGCGATGCGAGTCAGGCGGTGCGAAAGCCGTGCGTGATCGGATAGCGGCGGTCGCGGCCGAAGTTGCGCGTCGACAGCTTGACCCCCGGCGGTGCCTGGCGCCGCTTATATTCGGCGATCGCCAGCAGCCGTTCGATGCGCGCCACCACGTCGCGGTCGAAGCCGTAGCGCGCGACCACATCGTCGACGCTCGCTTCCTCTTCGACCAGCATGTGGAGCATGCGATCGAGATCCTCATAGGGCGGCAGGCTGTCCTCGTCCTTCTGGTCGGGGCGGAGCTCGGCGCTGGGCGGCTTGGTGATGATGCGGTCGGGCATCACTGGCGTCACCGGATTGCGCGAAAGGCGCGGAACATTCGCGTTGCGCCAGCGCGACACCGCGAACACCGTGGTCTTGTAGGCATCCTTCAGCGGATTATAGCCGCCCGCCATGTCGCCATAGATGGTCGCATAGCCGACGCTCATCTCGCTCTTATTCCCCGTCGTCATCAGCATCGGGCCGAACTTGTTGCTGAGCGCCATCAGCGTGACGCCGCGGATGCGCGACTGGACATTCTCCTCGGTCGTATCAACCGCCGCGTCGGCAAAGCTGTCCGACAGTATGGTATCGAAGGCCTCGACCGCCGGGACGATCGAAATCGTGTCGAGCCGGCACCCGATCATGCCAGCGCAGCCCGCCGCATCGTCGAGGCTGTCCTGGCTGGTAAAGCGGCTCGGCAGCATCACGCACCACACCTTGTCGGGGCCGAGCGCGTCGGCGGCGATTGCGGCGCAGATCGCCGAATCTATGCCGCCGGACAGGCCCAGCACGACGCCGGGAAAGCGATTACGCTCGACATAGTCGCGCAGCGACAGCACCATCGCATCATATATGTCGGCTGGATGCGCGTCCCATTCGGCGATCGCGCCGGGCCCGCAGATCCAACCATCGGCTTCTTTCGTCCAACGGGTCACGCGCTCTTCGGCTTCCCAGTCGGTGAGGCGATGCGCCGCGCGCCCGTCGCCGTTCAGCACGAAGGAGCAGCCGTCGAACACCAGCTCGTCCTGTCCTCCGATGCGATTGAGGAAAATGAGCGGCAGTTTCGTTTCGGCGACACGCGCTGCGAACACTTGTGTCAGCCGGCGGTCGTCCTTGTCGATTTCATAAGGGCTGCCGTTGACCGAGATCAGCAGATCCGCGCCCTGCGCCGCCAGATGCGCGCAGACCGTGGGAAACCAGCCGTCCTCGCAGATCGGCAGTCCCAGCCGAACCCCGCGCCATTCGACGACATCGGGCAGCGGGCCGGGTGCGAAGACGCGCTTTTCATCGAAGGTGCCATAATTGGGCAATTCGTGCTTGCGCCGCGTCGCGACGATCCGGCCGCCGTCGAGCAGCGCGACGATATTGTAGAGGCGGCCGTCGCCGTCGCGCTCGACCGAACCCACCAGCATCGCCGGACCGCCATCGGCAGTGTCCGCCGCTAGCTCGGTCAGCAGGCGCGCGGCGCGATCGGCGAGCGCGGGCTTGAGCACCAGATCCTCGGGCGGATAACCGATCAATTGCAGTTCGGGATAGAGGATCAGGTCGGCGCCGCTGTGCCGACCGCGGACGGCGCGCATCGCAGCGACATTGGCAGCAAGGTCGCCGACGCTCTGCGTCATCTGCGACAGGACGATGGACAGCGTGGCGGCGGGGGCATCGGTCATGCTCCCGCCAATAGGCCACCGCGCTCCAAATTCAACCGAAAGCCAGCGTCCACAGCGTCCGGCCCGGCGCCATCGCAAAGAAGCCCGCCGCGATCAGACCGATATAGATGCCGCGCATCAGTTTGAGGTGACGGTCGATGTCGCCGATCCGGGCGAACCGGATCGCCCGCGGCAGCTGGACGAGCACGATCAGCGAAAAGATGTGGATAGGACTGATCGTCCCGGTGACGGTCCGGATCCAGAAACTGTCGATCGCGGTCACGACCATCATCGCGGCCCAGGCGCGCCCGCCGATCTTGTGCGCCAGATCGCCCTTGCGGCGGCGCCATAGCAGCCAGGCGCCAAGCGGCACCGCGGGGACGACAGTCGCAAGATGGAGCCAGATCGCCCACATCGGCGTACGATAGGTCGACGGCCCCATGAACGAACGCGCCAGCAGCGCCGCAACGATGCCGCCGAGAACGAGGAGCGCGGTCAGCCCGATGCGGTGCGACAATTTGACGGGACGACGCGCCGTGGCGGCGGGGGCGGCGATGCTGGTCATGGCAGCTTTTCCTTTCGAAGACCGATCTGTTCCGACGCTCTCGCCGGCGGCTGCCCTTTTCCTGGCCGCGCGCCGTTCACGGACAAGCGCGCCTTCGCCAAGGCGGCGGAATAGTTCGCAAATGCGCAGCTTTGCCCGTTGACGCTTCGTGAAATGGCACGCACAAGCAGGGCACTATGGCGAAACGGCTGACGATCGAACTGCTGGCGATGATCGCGCTCGGCCTGTTGATCGGGCTACTCGGGCCGTTCGGCACCTTCAACAATCCGCCGGCCATCCGGATGCTCAACTGGGTGATGTGGCTGCTCGTGGGCTACGCCTTCTATCGTCCGACCGGGGTTGTTGCGGGCTGGCTGTGCGACGCGACCGGTCTTCCGCCGCTTGGCGGGCGGCTCATCGCGCTGATCGTCGCCAGCGTTCCGGTGACGCTCGTCGTCACGATGATGGCGATGCAGATGAGATTCGGCGAGGCGCTGCGCTGGCCGGGCTTCTGGACGATGTATCTCTATATCAGCATCGTGTCGGCGGTGGTCGTGGGCGTAATGGGGCTGAGCTTCCGTCCGCGCGCCGACGATGGCCCGCCGCCCGCTCCCGAAACGCCGATCACAGCCCCGGCCGCAGCGCCGCCTGCAGCGCCACCGCCGAACCCCGTCCCACCGCAGCCCGATGCAGCGCTACCGCTGCCGCCCGGTTTCGGCGCCATACTCGCGCTGAAGGGCGAGGATCATTATGTCCGGGTAATCGGTACGCGATCGGAAGAACTTATCCTCATGCGGATGCGCGATGCGATCGCGCGGCTGGACGATGCCGACGGTCTGCGCATCCATCGCAGCTGGTGGGTCGCACGCGCCGCCGTCGCCGCCGTCCGCCGCGATGGTCGCACCGCGATGGTCACGCTGACAAGCGGCCATGAAGCGCCCGTTGCGCGCGACATGATGCCCGAACTGCGCGCCGCGGGGTGGATTTAGACGGGATTGCCCCTTTCCCTTCGCGCGCCCGCTGGCTAAGGGGCGCGCATCCATCCCCAATCGGCGACAAGGGGCCCCGCGCATGAAACTGATTTCCGGCAACAGCAATCTTCCCCTCGCCCGCGCCATCGCGGACTATCTGGAACTGCCGCTGACCGATACCAGCGTGCGCCGCTTCGCCGACGAGGAGGTTTTCGTCGAAATCCACGAAAATGTCCGCGGTCAGGACGTTTTCGTGGTTCAGCCGACCAACTTCCCGGCGAACGACAATCTGATGGAATTGCTGATCATCACCGACGCGCTGCGCCGCGCCTCGGCAAAGCGCATCACCGCGGTGATCCCCTATTTCGGTTATGCCCGCCAAGACCGCAAACCCGGCCCGCGCACGCCGATTTCGGCCAAGCTGGTCGCCAATCTCGTCACCACGGCAGGGGCCGACCGCGTGTTGGCAATCGACCTGCACGCCGGACAGATCCAGGGCTTCTTCGACATCCCGACCGACAATCTCTACGCCGCGCCGGTGATGAGCGCCGACATCCAGGCGCGCTTCGGCGACAAGAATCTTATGGTCGTGTCGCCCGACGTCGGCGGCGTCGTGCGCGCCCGCGCGCTGGCAAAGCGGCTCGACAACGCGCCGCTGGCGATCGTCGACAAGCGCCGCGAACGCGCCGGCGAATCCGAAGTGATGAACATCATCGGCGACGTCGAAGGGCGCTTCTGCGTCCTGATCGACGATATCGTCGATTCGGCGGGCACGCTGTGCAACGCCGCCGCCGCGCTGAAGGCCGCAGGGGCAGAAGGCGTCGTCGCTTATTGCACCCATGGGGTGCTGTCTGGCGGGGCGGTCGCGCGCGTCGATGCGAGCGAGCTGACTGAACTCGTCATCACCGATTCGATCCAGCCGACCGACGCCGTGAATGACAGCAGCAAGGTGCGCGCGCTGACCGTCGCGCCGCTGCTCGGCGAAGCGATCAAACGCATCGCCGACGAAAGCTCGGTCAGCAGCCTCTTCGACTGATCGCGTGTCGCTCGAAACCGACATTGCCCTTGCTCATCGCCTCGCCGATGCGGCGGGCGCCGCGATTCGTCCGCTTTTCCGTTCGGACTGGTCGCACGAAGCCAAGGCCGACGCGTCGCCCGTTACCGAGGCCGATCGCGCCGCCGAAGCTGCAATGCGCAAACTGCTGGACGCCGAAGCTCCGCGCGACGGGATCATCGGCGAGGAATATGGCGCCGAACGGGCGGACGCCGCGCGCCAGTGGGTGCTCGACCCGATCGACGGGACGGTCAGCTTCATGGCCGGCCGGCCGATCTTCGGCACGCTGATTGCCCTGTTGCAGGACGGCTGGCCTGTACTCGGTATCATCGACCAGCCGATTGCGGGCGAACGCTGGACCGGCGCGATGGGCGAGCCTTCGCTGTTCAACGGCCGCCCGGCCACGACGCGAACCTGCCGCAACCTTGCAGAGGCGGTGCTCGCAACGACGGGGCCGCAATATTTCAGCGACCATGACGGCGAGCATTTCATGGCGCTCGCGGCGCAGACCGCGCACAAGCGGATGGTGTTCGGCGGCGACTGCTACAATTACGGCCTTCTCGCCAGCGGGCATATCGATCTGGTGGTCGAGGCGGGGCTGAAACTTCACGATTATGCAGCGCTCGTTCCCATCGTCGAAGGCGCCGGCGGGACGATGTGCGACTGGAACGGTGACCCGCTCCACGCCGACAGCAGCGGGCATGTGATTGCCTTGGGGGATCCCGCGCGGCTCGAAGATGTTATCGAGGGACTGGCCTGCCACCATTAGAGCCGGGCTTGCGAAGGAGAGCGACATGGCATTCGATGGAAGCTGCCATTGCGGCGCGGTGACCTACACGATTGATGGCGACATTCCGACCACGGCGATGAGCTGCAATTGTTCGCACTGCCGCCGCAAGGGCTTTCTGCTCGCTTTCGTACCGATAGACCAGTTCCGCCTGACGAGCGGCGGAGACAGGTTGACGTCCTATAAATTCAACAAGCACAATATCGATCATCAATTCTGCGTGTCATGCGGCTGCCAAGGGTTTTCGGTCGGAACGGGCCCGGACCGGTCGAAGATGGCAGCGGTCAACCTGCGCTGCGTTCCGGATGCCGATCTCGATTCGCTGACAATCCAGAAAGTCGACGGCGCGAGCTTCTAGCGCTCGCAATGACGGTTTTGCGTGCCGCGCTTGCATTTCCGCGCGAATCCGTCTAGGCGCGCGCCTTCGCACGATAGTGAGCTGACCTGCCTGGCTGAAAGGGCTGCCAGGGCCGGTCGATATCGTCGCTAACCAAGGAGACGAAAATGCCCAAGCTGAAGACCAAGAGCGGTGTGAAGAAGCGCTTCAAATTCACCGCCTCGGGCAAGGTGAAGCACGGCGTTGCCGGCAAGCGCCACCGCCTGATTTCGCACAATAGCAAATATATCCGCACCAATCGCGGCACCAGCGTGCTCAGCGATGCCGATGCGGGCCATGTGCGCCTCTGGGCGCCCTACGGCCTGAAGTAAGGAGCGCCTGAACCATGTCCCGTATCAAACGCGGCACCACCACGCGCGCCAAGCACAACCGCATTCTGGCGCAGGCGAAGGGCTATTACGGCCGTCGCAAGAACACCATCCGCGTCGCCAAGCAGGCGGTCGAGAAGGCCGGCCAGTACGCCTATCGCGACCGCAAGGTGAAGAAGCGGAACTTCCGCGCCCTGTGGATCCAGCGCATCAACGCTGCGGTTCGCGCCGAAGGCCTGACCTATTCGCAGTTCATGCACGGCGTTAAGCTTGCCGGTATCGAACTCGACCGCAAGGTCATGGCCGATCTCGCGATGAACGAAGGCGGTGTCTTCACCGCCATCATCGCGCAGGCGAAGGCGGCGCTGCCCAAGGCCGCCTGAGGCCGCCGGCACCGACGAGACAAAGGGGCGGTCCCGCAAGGGGCCGCCCTTTTTCGTGCGCGGCTAACGGCGGGGTGAACAGGATTTCCAAAGAGAGACGGCGCGGAGCCCGCAAGCTCCGCGCCGTCTCGACGATGACCCGAATGGATGCATCGCCCCCCTCCCTCCGTACCGAATAGCCGTGGGTCGCAGATAAGCTGACGGCCGGTGGAAGTATCCCTGTGCAGCGAGATATGGCGCCGCATCACCGGGAAAAATTGTAAAAATCCGACAGGCGGACCGCCTAGCCTGTTGTTTTTTTTGCCTCGCTTTGCAGGGTGGCGCCATGCCGGGGACCAGGGCGAACCAGAAGCTGCCGCAAGATGTGCGCGTCGCCACGCGCTTTTTTCCCGTGTCAGAGGCCCTGCGCCCCTATTGCAGCATCATCTACCACATCGAGGTCGAAGCCCCGGCGAGCGTACGCATCGACGATTATCTGCACCCCGAATGGGCCAATCTGCGTTTTATCGCCGGAAGTGTACTGCTCGCGTCGGTCGGCAGCGATGCGCCGAGCGCCACCGCGCCCTTCATAGCGACAGGTCCGACAAGCCGCGCGACCTTCTTTTCGTGCGGCGCGATGCGGGCCTGGGGGATTGGCATTTTGCCTACAGGTTGGGCGAAATTCTTCGACATTCCGGCCGATTCGATGGCCGATCGCTTTTGCGACGGCGCGGCGCACCCCGCCTTCGCGGCGCTCGCCCCCCTGCTCGACGAACTTGCCGCTATTGAGGATCTTGAAGTTGGCGCGGCGCTGATCGACGGGCGCTTTGCCGCCATGCTTGCGAGCGCGCCGCGCGACGATCCCGCGATCGCCGCCGCCTATGCCGCGCTTATGGATGACGATCTTGGCAGTGTGGCCGATCTGGCGAACAAGCTGGGAATGTCCGAACGCTCGGTCGAGCGGCTCAGCCAGCGCGCCTTCGGCTTTTCGCCGAAGCTGCTGCTGCGCCGCCAGCGCTTCCTGCGCAGCCTTGCCCGCTTCATGCTCGACCCCTCGATGGCGTGGATCGATACGCTCGATTATCACTATTACGATCAGGCGCAGTTCACCCGCGACTTCAAGGCTTTCATGGGCATCGGCCCGCGCGACTATGCGGCGCGGCCCAAACCCATCCTCGGCGCCGCCGCGATGGCGCGCGCCGCCGCCGCAGGTGCGGCGGTTCAGGGACTGCACAAGCCCGCAGGCTGAACCGCCTGCCCCCGCGCTTCGGGGTTGACCCGCGCGCGTCCTTCGGTGCAAGCGGCGACGGGGCAATGGCAGGCTTTGCGCCGCCGCAGGCCGGACAGAAACAGGCTAAAGACGGTCGCGCGCGAACCGGTGCGCGGCCGCCGCAGGACGAAAAAGACGATGAGCGATTATCAGGCCATGCAGGCCAAGCTGGTGGCCGAGATCGACGCCGCCGCCGACCTTGACGCGGTTGAGGCGCTGCGCGTCGCGGCGCTTGGCAAGGCGGGCAGCGTGTCGGCCCTGCTCAAGACGCTGGGCGGCATGACCCCCGACGAACGCCAGACGCAGGGGCCGCAGATCCACGCGCTGCGCGAAGCCGTCACCAACGCGCTCGCCGCGCGCAAGGTCGCGCTCGAAGGCGCGGCGCTCGAGGCGAAGCTCGCTGCCGAGCGTCTCGACATGACGCTGCCTGCCGACGCCGCCCCCAAAGGCAGCGTCCATCCGGTTAGCCAGGTCATGGACGAAATCGCCGAAATATTCGCCGACATGGGCTTTGCGGTCGCGACGGGGCCCGAGATCGAGGACGACTGGCGCAATTTCACCGCACTCAACATCCCCGAAACGCACCCCGCGCGCGCGATGCATGACACCTTCTATTTCCCCGACAAGGATGCCGAAGGCCGCGCGATGCTGCTGCGCACCCACACCTCGCCGGTGCAGGTCCGCACGATGATGAGCCAGGAGCCGCCGATCCGCATCATCGCGCCCGGCCGCGTCTATCGCAGCGACAGCGACGCCACGCACACGCCGATGTTCCATCAGGTCGAAGGGCTGGTGATCGATCGCAATATCCATATGGGCCATCTCAAATGGACGCTCGAAACCTTCCTGAAGGCCTTTTTCGAACGCGACGACATCGTCCTGCGGCTGCGCCCCTCCTATTTTCCCTTCACCGAACCCTCGGCCGAGGTCGATGTCGGTTACCGCCAGGAAAAGGGGCGGCGGATCGTCGGCGGGCACGGCGATGACGACGGCCATGCGTGGATGGAATTGCTCGGCAGCGGCATGGTCAACCGCCGTGTCCTTGCCAATTGCGGCCTCGATCCCGACGCGTGGCAGGGTTTCGCCTTCGGCATCGGTATCGACCGGCTCGCAATGCTCAAATATGGCATGGACGATCTGCGCGCCTTCTTCGACGGCGACCTGCGCTGGCTATCGCACTACGGGTTCGGCGCGCTGAATGTACCGACTCTGAGCGGGGGGATTTCGGCATGAAGATCACCCTCGAATGGCTGAAGGCGCATCTCGAAACCGATGCGACCGTCGACGATGTCATCGCGGCGCTCAACCGCATCGGGCTCGAAGTCGAGGGCGTCGAGAATCCCGCCGAGAAGCTCACGGGCTTTCGCGTCGCCAAGGTGCTGACCGCCGAACGGCACCCCCAGGCCGACAAGCTGCAGGTGCTGACGGTCGATCCCGGCGACGGCGCCCCGCTCCAGGTCGTGTGCGGTGCACCCAACGCCCGCGCGGGACTGGTCGGTGTGCTCGGGCTGCCCGGCGCGGTGGTGCCGGCAAACGGCATGGAGCTCAAGATCTCGGCGATCCGCGGCGTCACGTCGAACGGCATGATGTGTTCGACGCGCGAACTCGAACTCGGCGACGATCATGACGGCATTATCGAATTGCCCGCAGACGCGCCGGTCGGCACCGCCTTCGCCGATTATTCGGGCGCAGCCGATCCGGTGATCGACATTTCGGTCACCCCCAACCGGCAGGATTGCATGGGCGTGCGCGGCATCGCGCGCGACCTCGCCGCCGCCGGGCTCGGCACGCTGAAGCCGCTCGACGTCCCCGTCATCGCGGGCGAAGACGCCCCGGCCACCGCGATCCGTACCGACGACACCGAAGGCTGCCCGGCCTTTTTCGGTCGCACGATCAGCGGCGTCGCCAATGGCGCCGCTCCTGAATGGATGCGGCGGCGGCTCGAAGCGGTGGGGCAGCGTTCGATTTCGGCGCTGGTCGACATCACCAACTACGTGATGCTCGACCTCGGCCGGCCGAGCCATGTTTACGATCGCGCAACGCTGAACGGCGCGCTCGTTGCGCGCCGCGCGCGCGATGGCGAAACGGTGACAGCGCTCAACGGCAAGGACTATGTGCTGACCGACAGCATGACCGTGATCGGCGACGACAGCGGCGTCCACGACATCGCCGGTATCATGGGCGGCGAGCATAGCGGGTGCAGCGAAACGACGACCGACGTGTTGCTCGAGGTCGCTTATTTCACGCCCGAGCGGATCGCGCTGACCGGGCAGGCGCTCGGCCTCACCAGCGATGCGCGCAGCCGGTTCGAACGCGGCGTCGATCCCGCATTCCTCGACGATGCGACCGCGATCATCACCGGATATATCCTCGATATCTGTGGTGGCACGGCCTCGAGGGTAACGCGCGCGGGCGAGCCGCCGATCGAGGCGAAGACGATCGCCTATGATCCCGCGCTGTCGGCGACGCTCGGCGGGATCGCGATCGACCCGGCGCGGCAGCGCGCGATCCTTGAGGCTCTGGGCTTCGGCGTCACCGAAGGCACGCCTTGGCAGATTGCGGTGCCGAGCTGGCGCCGCGACATGGATGCCGCGCCCGACGTGGTCGAGGAAGTGACGCGGATCGCGGGTTTCGACGCCATCGCATCGGTCGCCCTGCCCCGCGCCGACGGCGTCGCCCGGCCGACCGCAACCCCCGAGCAGCTGATCGAACGGCGCCTGCGCCGGGGCGCAGCGGCGGCGGGATTCCACGAGGCGGTGACCTGGTCCTTCGTCTCCGAACGCGAAGCGGCGCCCTTCGGCGGCGGCACCTGGACGCTCGCCAATCCGATCAGCGAGGATCTGAAGGTCATGCGGCCGTCGTTGCTGCCCGGGCTGCTTGCCGCCACGGCGCGCAATCAGAACCGCGGCGCCGACAGCATCCGTCTGTTCGAGATCGGGCGGCGCTATCTGGCCGATGCCGAGCATCCGACGCTCGCGCTGCTGATGGCCGGCGACAAGCATCCGCGCGGCTGGCAGGCGGGCAAGGCCGCGCCGTTCGACGCTTTCGACGCCAAGGCGGCTGCGCTCGCCCTGCTCGATGCGGCGGGTGCCCCTGCCGACCGTCTGCAGGTGATGGAGCCGGTCGCCGATGGTGCGATCTGGCATCCCGGGCAGTCGGCAACGCTACGACTGGGGCCGAAGGCGGTGCTCGCCGAATTCGGTGCGCTGCACCCCGCCCTCGCCAAGCATTTCGATGTCGACGGGCCGGTGATGGCGGTGCAGATTTTCCTAGATGCGATTCCGGCGAAGCGTGCGAACGGCCCGGCGCGTGCGGCCTTCACGCCGCCCGCGCTGCAATCGGTGCGCCGCGATTTCGCCTTCCTCGCGCCCGAAACGCTGGCCGCGGGCGATCTCGTCCGCGCGGTCAAGGGCGCCGACAAGGCGAGCATCATCGATGCGCGGCTGTTCGACCGTTTCGCCGGCCAGGGCGTCCCCGACGGACAGGTCAGCCTGGCGGTCGAGGTCGCGTTGCAACCGCAGGACAAGAGCTTCACCGACGCCGAGCTGAAGACGATCGCCGACAAGGTGGTCGCTGCCGCGGCAAAGCTGGGCGCGGTGCTGCGCGGATAGGCCGGCGACGGCAGAAGGGAAAAAGGATCATGGATACGCGCCACCTGGTCGATCGCGAGCTTCAGCCTCTCATCGACCTGTTCGGACGCGTCGACCTCGACGCCGCGCCGATCGCAGAGATTCGCGCCAAGGCGGCCGAAACCTATGCGATCCTGCCGCCGCCGGTCATCGCGCCCGAAGAGCTGCTTATCCCGTCGATCCATGGCGGGCCGGACATGCTGGCCTTCCTCTTCCGCCCGGCACAGGCGCGCGCCGGCGCGGGTGCGATCCTGCATATCCACGGCGGCGGCATGGTGATGGGATCGGTGCGGCAGATGCAGGCCGGACCGGCGGCGCTTGCCGCGGCCGCGGGCGTGCCGGTGCTCTCGGTCGAATATCGGCTCGCGCCCGAAAATCCCTTCCCGGCGCCGCAGGAGGATTGCCATTCGGCGCTCGTCTGGCTCGCCGCACAGGCCGATGCCCTTGGCTTCGATGCGCAGCGCATCGTCGTTGCAGGCGAAAGCGCGGGCGGCGGCCTCGCCGCGGCTCTGGCGATCATGGCGCGCGACCTCGGCGGGCCAGCGCTTGCCGGGCAATTGCTGACCTATCCGATGCTCGATCACCGGACGGGAGGCGACGCCTGCCCCTATCGCAATCCGGTCACGGGCGAATTCATCTGGACGCGCGCAAGCAATCGTTTCGGATGGAGCGCGCTGCGCGGCGCCTACGCGGCCGACGACGAGCGGCGCGGCTGGTTTTCACCGAGCCTCGCCGACGATCTTTCCGGCCTGCCGCCTGCCTATATCGCGACCGGCAGCCTCGACCTCTTCTTCGACGAAAATCTCGACTACGCCCAGCGTCTCGCTGCGGCGGGGGTGCCGGTCGAGCTGCACAGCTATGCCGGCGCCATCCACGCCTTCAACGCAATCCCGACCGCCGCCATCAGCCAGCGCTTCACCGCGGGGCTGCTCGCCGCCGCCGCCGCGATGACGGCGCCTCCGGCCGCAGGATGACCGGGCGGGTCGCCACCTGCCACTGCGGCTTGCTGCAGCTTCGATGCAGCGGCGATCCGATCAAGATTTCGATGTGCCATTGCCGCGATTGCCAGCGGCGAACCGGTTCGCTGTTCAGCGTCGCCGCCTTTTTCCCGCGCGAAGCGGTGACCGTCGCCGCCGGTTCGGCGCAGCGCTTCCGCCGGCCTTCGGCGAGCGGTCATGACGTGACCTTTCATTTCTGCGCCGATTGCGGATCGAACCTGTGGTGGGAACCCGACCGGATGCCGCACCTCTCCGGCGTCGCAGTCGGCGCCTTTGCCGACCCGGATTTTCCGATGCCCGAACAGGCCGTCTGGTGCGACGATCGCCATGCGTGGCTCGACCTGCCGCCAGCGGTTGCTGCGCACGCACGCAATCCGGTGAAACGCGCCTGAGGTCAGGCCGCCACCGCCTCCTCGCTGCGGCTCGCCGCGGCTTCGAGCAGGCGCTTTTCGAGCGACTTCACGCGCGCTGCGCTGTCGATCTTGTCGCCAATGAGATCGGTGACGTAAAAGGTGTCGACGGCACGCTCGCCATAGGTCGCGACATGCGCGCTGTGCACCGTGACCTTCGACTGGAAGAGCGCATAGGCGAGCTGGTTCAATAGCGCCGGGCGGTCCTGCGCATTGACCTCGATCACCGTAAACCGGTTGGAAGCCTTGTTGTCGATGAAGACATTGGGCGCGATACGAAAGGCTTCGGCGCGGGTCCGCGGCAGCGCCCGCGCCTCGAGCTTGGGCAGCAATTTATGCCGGTTGGCGAGCGCGTCCTCGATCGCGCGGGTCAGCCGGACGATCTGTTCGGCCTCGGCAAAGGGGCGGCCGAGCGGATCCTGGACCAGGAAATTGTCGAGCGCCAGCCCGTCGCGCGTCGTGTGGATGCGCGCATCGATGATGTTGCCGCCCGCAAGGTGGATACCGCCCGCGATGCGATAGAACAGACCCGGATGGTCGGCAGCGAGCACCATCACCAGCGTCGCGCCGCGATCGTCGTCGGGCACTGCCGCGATATGGAGCGGCGCTCCCGACGACTTCTGGATATGGATCAAATTGGCCGCGATCACCTCGACCGGCTCGGCAATCCAGTAGCTTTCGGGCAGGCGCTTGGCGAGCTTCCCGAAATCCTTGTCGCCCATCTGGAGCAGCGCCTGCGCCTCCTCCTTCTTGGTGGCGATCCGTACCTCGCGGCCGCGCTGCTTGTGGCCAAGCCGCAGCACTTCCTCGGCGGCATCGTATAATTCGGTGAGCAATTGCCGCTTCCAGCTGTTCCAGACCCCCGGGCCCACCGCGCGAATATCGACAACCGTGAGGACGAGCAGAAGGCGAAGCCGCTCGGGGCTCTGTACGAGCTGCGCAAAGTCGAGGATCGTCTTGAAGTCGGCAAGGTCGCGCTTGAAGGCGGTCGCCGACATGAGCAGGTGGTGGCGGACAAGCCATGACACGGTCTCGGTTTCAGCCTCGTTCAGCCCGAGCCGCGGACAGACGCGCAGCGCCAGTTCGGCGCCCAGCACGCTATGGTCGCCGCCGCGTCCCTTCGCGATATCGTGGAGCAGTACCGCGACATAGATAACGCGCCGCGAGTGGATCTGGTCCATGATCGCGGTCGACAGCGGATGATCGTCCTTCAACCGATTCTGTTCGATGTCGGACAACAGGCCGATCGCGCGGATCGTATGCTCGTCGACCGTATAATGGTGATACATGTCGAACTGCATCTGCGCGACGACGCGGCCGAAGTCGGGAACGAAGCGGCCGAAGACCCCGGCCTCGTTCATCCAGCGCAGCACCGTTTCGGGGTCGCGCGGGCTGGTCAACACGTCGAGGAACAGCGCATTGGCGCGCGCGATCCGCCGCACCTTGCCGTCGATCATTTTCGCATCGTGGCGGGCCTGGCGCATCGCCTGCGGGTGGATCTCGAGCCCATATTTGTCGGCGAGCTGAAATATCTCGAGCAGGCGGACCGGATCTTTGCGGAAATAGTCGTCCGACGGCAGCGCAAGCCGGCCGCGATCGAGGACGAAGCCGTTGAGCCGGCCCGGCCGCCGCCGCAGCGTCGGCAGAAAGCGCCGCCCGCGCGCCGCGAGTTGCTCGTCGAGATGCGCGAGAAAGGTGCCCGTCAAATCGCCAACGCTCTTCGCGTGGAGAAAATAGAGCTGCATGAAGCGTTCGACCGGGCTTTTGCCCGGCCGGTCGGCAAACTGCATCCGCGCGGCGATCTCGCGCTGGAAATCGAAGGTCAGCCGGTCCTCGGCGCGTCCGGCGAGGATATGAAGGTGGCAGCGTACCGCGAGCAGGAAATTTTCGGCGCGCGAGAACTGCCGCAGTTCGCGCGCACTGAGCAGCCCCGCATCGACGAGCTCGGGCACGGTGCGAACGCGGTGGATGAACTTGCCGATCCAGAACAGGGTGTGCAGGTCGCGCAGCCCGCCCTTCCCTTCCTTCACATTGGGCTCGACGACATAGCGCGAATCGCCCATGCGCTTGTGCCGCTCGTCGCGCTCGGCGAGTTTTTCGGCGACGAAGGCGCGGGCATTGCCCGCCATCACCTCGGCATCGAAGCGCGCCGCCGCCTGATCGTAAAGCGCCCGCTCGCCCCAGATGAAGCGCGCCTCGAGCAGCGCGGTGCGGATCGTCAGATCGTCCTTCGCGGTGCGCACCATCTCATCGAGCGAACGCGACGAATGCCCCACCTTCAGGCCCAGGTCCCACAGCGTGTAGAGTTGTGCCTCAATGACCTGCTCGGTCCAGCTCGTCTGCTTGAACGGGGTAAGAAAGCCGATGTCGACGTCGCTGAACGGCGCCATTTCGGCGCGGCCATAGCCGCCGACCGCGATCACCGTAATCCGTTCGCCCGCCGACCGATTGCTTGCGGGATAGAGATAATCGACGGTGAAATCATAGGAAAGGCGAACGATCTGGTCGATCAGAAAGGCCGTCGCCTGCGCCGCGACGCGTCCCGAAGACGGGTGGTCGAGCAGGCGCCGGGCGATCTCTGCGCGGCCCTCTTCCAAGGCCTCCTTCAGCAACGCGACCATCGCGCCGCGGCGCTTGCCGGCATCGGCGGTCTCGGCGGCGATGGCATCGAGCCGGTCGGCGAGCAGGCGCCGGTCGATGATCGCGCGGCGGTGGGGAAGGTCGCTGAAAATGTCGCTCATCCTTCCTCCGCCACGATCTGCTTGAGCCGATAGAGCGCTTCGAGCGCGGCGCGCGGCGCGAGCGCGTCGGGGTCGATCCCGGCGAGCGCCTCGCGCAGCGCGTCCTTTGCCGCTGCGGGCGCTTCGGCGAGAGACGCTGCGAACAGCGGCAGATCGTCGAGCCCTGCCGCCAATCCGCCGGTTGCCTCACGTCCCGCTTCGAGCTTGGCGAGCACCGCCTCGGCGCGCCTCACAACGCCGGCGGGGACTCCGGCAAGCCGCGCGACCGCCAGACCGTAGCTCCGGTCGGCAGGCCCCTCGGACACCTCGTGCAGCAGGACGAGGTCGCCCTGCCATTCTCGCGCGCGAACATGGTGCAGCGAAAGCGCGTTCAGCGTTTCGGCAAGCCGCGTCAGCTCGTGATAATGGGTTGCGAACAGACAGCGGCACCGATTGACCTCGTGCACCGCCTCGACCACCGACCAGGCGAGTGCGAGCCCGTCATAGGTCGAGGTGCCGCGCCCGACCTCGTCGAGGATCACGAAGCTTTGCGGGGTCGCCTGCGCGAGGATCGCGGCGGTCTCGACCATCTCGACCATGAAGGTCGATCGCCCCCGCGCCAGATTGTCGCTCGCCCCCACGCGGCTGAACAGCCGATCGACCAGCCCGAGGGTTGCGGCGCCTGCCGGCACGAAGGCGCCCGCCTGCGCGAGCACGACAATCAAAGCGTTCTGGCGCAGGAAGGTCGATTTACCGCCCATATTGGGGCCGGTGACAAGCCATAGCCGGTCGGCTTCGGACAGCGATACATCATTGGGGACGAAATGCTCGCCGCTCTTCGCCAGCGCCGCCTCGACCACAGGATGTCGCCCGCCCGTCACGTCGAGGCACGGTTCGTCAGCGATGTCCGGCCGGCACCAATCGTGGCTCATGGCATGATCAGCGAGCGCCGCGGCGACGTCGATTCGCGCGAGCACGTCGCAGCTCGCGGCGATCGCTTCGCGGCGCTGGGTCGCGGCTTCGGTCAGCGCTTCGAGATGCGCGGCTTCGGCTGCCGCCGCATGCACTCCCGCCTGGGTCACGCGCGCCGCCGCTTCGTGCAGATCCGACGAGTTGAAGCGAACGACGCCCGCCAGCGTTTGCCGATGGGTGAAACCCGATTCAGGCGCCATCAGCGCATCGGCGTGCCGCGCAGGCACTTCGACATGATATCCGAGCACGCCATTGTGACGGATCTTGAGCGCCGCGATGCCCGTGCGTTCGCGATAGCCCGCCTCGAGCGCCGCAATCGCCTTGCGCCCGTCTCGCGCGGTTTCGCGCAGCGAATCGAGCGCGGCGTCATAGCCTTCGGCGATATAGCCGCCCTGCGCGGCATCAACCGGCGGGGTTTCGATCAGCGCGCGCGTCAGTTCATCGACCAGCGCGCCATGACCGTCGAGCCCCGGCAGCAGCCGCGCGAGCAGCGGCGGCAGATCGGCGCGCAGCGCAAGCCGTTCGCGCAGGAGGCGTGCACCGCCGAGCGCGTCGCGAAGCTGCGCCAGATCGCGCGGCCCGCCGCGCCCAGCGACGAGGCGGCCGAGCGCGCGTCCTGCATCGGGCAGCGCGCGCAAGGCGGCGCGCAGATCGCCGCGCCACAAGGCATCGCGCGCCAGCGCATCGACGAGATCGAGCCGGTCGAGAATCGCGCCCTTGTCGGTGAGCGGGCTTGCAAGGTCGTCGGCAAGCAGCCGCGCGCCCGCCGCGGTCACGGTACGGTCGATCGTGCCAAGCAGGCTGCCGTCGCGCGCGCCCGCCATGGTACGGACCAGCTCCAGACTCTCGCGCGTCGCCGCGTCGATCGCCATCCGGTCGCCCGCGGCGTGCCGCACGGGCGGCTGCAGAAAGACCGCCCCGCCGGTGCCGACATGGTCGAGATAGGCGGCGATCGCGCCCATGGCGGCGATTTCACCGCGCGAAAAATTGCCGAAGCCGTCGAGCGTCTGCACCCCGAACAACGTCTCGAGCCGTTTCTGCCCTGCGCCACTCGCGAACTCGGCGGCGGGGCGGCGAACGATCTGGCGCGCCGCCGAGGGCGGCTGTTCGTCCGCCGCTTCGCTGATCAGCAGTTCGGACGGGGCCAGCCGCGCCAGTTCGGCATCGACCGCTTCGCGCCGCACCGCGACGACCTCGAACCGCCCGGTTGAGATGTCGGCGGCGGCGATGGCGATCAGCCCTTCGCTGCCGACCTCGGCAAGCGCTGCAAGCCGGTTCGCGCTGCGCCCTTCGAGCAGCGCCTCTTCGGTCAGCGTGCCCGCCGTTACGAAGCGCACGATGTCGCGCGCGACCAGCGCCTTCGATCCGCCACGCGCCTTGGCCTCGGCGGGGGTTTCGACCTGTTCGGCGATCGCGACGCGATGGCCGGCGCGGATCAGGCGGGCGAGATAGGATTCGGCCGAATGGACGGGGACGCCGCACATCGGCACCGGTTCGCCGCCATGCTCGCCGCGCGCGGTCAGCGCGATGTCGAGCGTCGAGGCCGCTGCCTTGGCATCGTCAAAAAACAGTTCGAAGAAATCGCCCATGCGGTAGAAGAGCAGACAATCGCCGGCCTTTTCCTTGAGCGACCAATATTGCGCCATCATCGGCGTCGCGGCGGGAGGGGCCTTGCTGTTGCTGTTGGCGGGAGCGGGAACGGACATCCGCCCCTGCTTAGTGATTGGGGCTCGCATGGCAAGGCGCGCGCGCCAGAAACACGGGGTTCCATTTCGCCAAGCCGACGCTAGGGAATGGGCTCGGACGCGCATCCTGATAATCGAAGTAGGGGATAAAGAATGGACGGCGGCAGCAAGGTGCAATTTTCGGACCGCGAGGCCCTGCTCTATCATAGCTATGGGCGGCCGGGGAAAATCGAGATCGTCGCGTCGAAGCCGATGGCAACGCAGCGCGACCTCAGCCTCGCCTATTCGCCGGGCGTCGCGGTGCCGGTGAATGCAATCGCCGAGGATCCGGCCAAGGCCTATGACTATACCGCCAAGGGCAATCTTGTCGCCGTCATCTCGAACGGCACGGCGATTCTGGGTCTCGGCAATCTCGGCGCGCTTGCCTCGAAGCCGGTGATGGAAGGCAAGGCGGTGCTGTTCAAGCGCTTCGCCGACGTCGATTCGATCGACCTTGAGCTCAAGACCGAAGATCCCCAGGCGTTCATCGACGCGGTCGAACTGCTCGAGCCAAGCTTCGGCGGCATCAACCTCGAGGACATTGCGGCCCCCAACTGCTTCATCATCGAGGCGGCGCTCAAGGAAAAGATGAACATCCCGGTGTTCCATGACGACCAGCATGGCACCGCGATCATCACCGCCGCCGGCCTGATCAACGCCTGTCATCTGACCGGGCGCGATCTGGCCGACATCAAGGTTGTCGTCAACGGCGCCGGCGCCGCGGCCATCGCCTGCACCGCGCTGATCAAGGCGATGGGCGTGCGGCACGAAAATGTCATCATGTGCGATCGCAAGGGCACCATCTACCAGGGCCGCACCGAAGGAATGGACCAGTGGAAATCGGCCCACGCCGTGCCGACCGAAGCGCGCGACCTGACCGAAGCGCTTCGCGGCGCGGACGTCTTCCTCGGCCTGTCGGCGGCGGGCGCGCTCAAGCCCGAGATGGTGAAGGACATGGCGCCCGCGCCGATCATTTTCGCGATGGCAAACCCCGACCCCGAAATCTCGCCGCCCGATGCCCGTGCGGCGCGCCCTGACGCGATCATCGCAACGGGGCGTTCGGACTATCCCAACCAGGTCAACAATGTGCTGTGCTTCCCCTTCATCTTCCGCGGCGCGCTCGACGTGCGCGCGACCGCGATCAACGAAGAGATGAAGATCGCCGCCGCCTATGCGATTGCCGATCTCGCGCGCCAGCAGGTACCCGAGGAAGTGGCCGCAGCCTATGGCGGCCGCGCGTCGAGCTTCGGCCCCGAATATATCATCCCCTCGCCCTTCGACCCGCGGCTGATGGAGATCGTCCCCGCGGCGGTCGCAAAAGCGGCGATGGAGACGGGCGTCGCGCAGCAGCCGATCGACGATCTGGAGGCGTATCGCACGCAGCTGCGCGCCCGGCTCAATCCGACCACCTCGGTCCTCACCCTCGCCTATGAAGCGGCGCGCGCCAATCCCAAGCGCGTCGTCTTTGCCGAGGGCGAGGAAGAAGTGGTGCTGCGCGCCGCGATCCAGTTCCGCGACGGCGGCTATGGCATTCCCGTCCTCGTCGGGCGCGAAGGCCTGCACAACAAACTGCGCGACATGGGCGTCGCCGACCCCGAAAGCTTCGAGGTTCATAACAGCGTCAATTCGCCGCACGTCCCCCAGATGGTCGAGATGCTCTATGAGCGGCTCCAGCGCCGCGGCTATCTGCGCCGTGACATCGAACGGATGGTCAACCGTGATCGCAACATCTTCGGCTCGCTGCTGCTAAAACTCGGCCTTGGCGATGCGATGATCACCGGCGTGACGCGCACCTATTCGCAGACGATGCGCGAAGTGCGGCGGGTGATCGACCCTGCCGAGGGCAAGACGGCGTTCGGCATTCACGTCCTCGTCGGACAGCATCACACCATCTTCATGGCCGACACGACGGTCAACGAACGCCCCTCGGCCGAAATGCTCGCGGACATCGCCGACCGCACGGCGCAGGTCGCACGCCGCATGGGTCACGAACCGCGCGTTGCCTTCTTGTCCTATTCGACCTTCGGCAACCCGCCGGGATCGTGGCTCGACAATATCCGCGATGCCGTCCACATCCTCGACGGTCGCCAGCCGGCCTTCGAATATGAAGGCGAAATGTCGCCCGACGTCGCGCTGAATCCCCGCGTCATGGCCAATTATCCCTTCTGCCGTCTCTCGGGCCCCGCGAATGTTCTGGTGATGCCGGGGCTGCAGTCGGGCAATCTGTCGGCAAAGCTGCTGCGCGAACTCGGCGGCAGCGCGGTCATCGGACCGATGCTGATCGGGATGGAAAAGCCGGTACAGATTGCAACCATGGCGTCCACCGCCTCGGATCTGGTCACACTGGCGGTTCTGGCGGCGGGCGGCATCGCGGTCTGATCCAACGAAAAGCGGCGCTGATCCATCGATCAGCGCCGCCATTCATCTTCCGCAGATCGCGAACTGGGACTTATTGGCCCTGTGCGCCGCCCCCGACACCCGGCGCGCCGACCGCGCCGATATTGCCGAAAATATCCTCGAAGAAGCTGCGATGACGGCCCAGCGTCGGCGTGCTGTCGCCGTTCGGGCTGATCTTGCTCACCTGTTCGAGCCCGGTGCGATCGACGCCGACGACATTGCCTGCGGGATCGAAGCTGACGCGCAGCACCTGCTGCGACACCGGCCGCGGGTGGGCGAAGGCGAGCTGGCGCGTTTCGCGAGACAGATAATAATATTCATTGTTTCCGAACTGGCCGACGAAGGTCGGACGGCCGAGCGTCTTTTCCACCGACTCGCGGTTGTCGACGCCGGGGGTGATCGCCTGGGTCAGCACCGGATCGACGATATAGCCCTGACGCCCCTTGAGCTGGGCGCATCCCCCCGCCGACAGCGCAAGCGCGATCCCGGCAAGGATGAGGCCCGCGCGGCGGCCGGTAAGCGAGGCAATGGTTTTCGGCATCAATCGGTCTCCGTTGCGCGCGGCTCGCCGGACGGCGGCGCAGGCGCTGGCTTGTGCGCCTCTTAACCGCAAGCGGACGGGACGCACAAGCGGCTTATGCGGCCGCAAAGCTTGCTGCAGGCTGACCGGTGCCTCTTTTCCGCGACGCCGAATGGGCCTAAGCGGTGGGCTATGTTCTCGATCAGCAAATTCTTCCGATCCGCCCCCGATCCCCGCGAAGCACGGCGTCCGCTCTGGGACGCCGTCGTCGCGGCGGCGCGTGCGCCGCACTGGTATCTGGCGGGACAGGTTCCCGACACGCTCGACGGCCGCTTCGACATGGTCAGCCTGGTGCTGGCGCTCGTCCTCCATCGCATCGACGATGATCCCGAGCAGGCGCTGGCGGGGGTTGAACTGACCGAATTGTTCGTCGCCGACATGGATGGGCAGATGCGCCAGATCGGCTTTGGCGACATGGTGGTCGGCAAACAGGTCGGTCGCATGGTTGGAGCGCTGGGCGGACGGCTGGGAGCCTATCGCGCGCCCGACGGATCGGCGGCGCTGGAAGAAGCGCTGGTGCGCAATCTGTGGCGCGGCAAGGCGCCGCCCGCCGAAGGACTGGCGCATGTCATGGCAGCGGTCGCGGCCCTGCGCACGGGGCTTGCCGCGATGCCGGTTGCGGACCTGGTCGTCGCCGACCGCTTGCCCGGAGAGCCCGCATGACCAATCCCGAACTTTCGCACCTCGTCACCCTCGCCGACGCGATGCAGGGCCGCAAGGTCGCGCTCGACGCCGACGAAGCGACCCGCGCCGCGATCGCCAAGCGACTCGGCCTGATCGCGCTCGATCGCTTCGTCGTCGAGGCCGAGGTGTTCGCCGTCGCCGGCGGGATCGCCGCAAGAGGCCGCATCACCGCCGACGTCGTGCAGGCGTGCGCCGCCACCGATCTCCCTGTCCCCGCGCACATCGCCGACCCCTTCGACCTGCGCTTCCTGCGCGACATCGGCGCCGACGCGAGCGAGGAAGAAGAGGTCGAGATCAGCGCGGACGATTGCGATGTCCTGCCGCTCGAAGGCGATCGCGTCGATATCGGCGAAGCCGCGGTGCAGACGCTGTCGCTGGCGCTCGAGCCCTTTCCGCGCCATCCCGATGCCGACCGCATCCTCGCCGAAAAGGGCGTGCTGACCGAAGAACAGGCCGGCCCCTTCGGCGCGCTCGCCCAGCTGCGCGACAAGGACGCTTCCTGACGTCGGCAGCGGGCTTCAGTCGCGCTTGGGCTCGTCCTTGACGAGATCAGCGACCGCGGCGTCGAGACCCGAATCAGCGGGTGCCGGCTCCTCCGCCGCGCCGTCCGCATCGGCATTGCTATCCGCCGGTTTGGCCGCTTCGTCCGCGCCTTCGCCGGACTTGTCCTCGGCCGGCTTGTCGCCGCGCGCGACCGGGAGCGATCCGCCGAGCGCGTTCGCGAGCCCGACCATCTGTTCGGCCAGCACCTTGTCGACGGCGGGAGCGATGTCGGCGACCTTGAAGCGCATATAGCCGCCGACGACATAGTCGAAGCGGATCGCACTGCCCGTCGGCGTTTTTTTGATCTGGATCGTCAGCGTCCCCGTGACCGCCTCGCCCTGCAGCGGCCCGAATGCGCCCGACAGGCGCATCATTTCGCCCGGCTTGGCGAAGATGATCCGCGCGTGTTGGACGCTGCCGACGCCCTGTCCTTCGTCGGGAAGCTTTTCGCAAAAGCAGCCACCAGCCTGCGAATCGAGCCAGAAATTGGCGGCATCGCCCGACCAGCTATGCTCTTTCGACCACCATTTGTCGGGCGTGCGGAGCATTTTCCACACGTCTTCGGGCGTCGCGGCGACCTGCGCCGTATGCGCGACGGTGAAACCGATGTCGCTCTGATCGATGACCTTGGACGCTGCCGGCGAGGCGATGCACGTCGCCGCGAACAGGAGCGCGCCGAAAGACGATTTCACATGCATGGATCATTCCCCCTTCGCCATCTTCATAGACGGCGCCAAGGGGGCTGACTAGCTGGCGTCGCTTCGCAGGATCGCTTCGATCGCATCGTTGACGACGTCGATCGCGGCCATGCCGTCGACCTTGCTGACGATGCCGCGCGCCTCGTAGATCGGAAGGATCGGTTCGGTCTTCGCGCGATATTCGGCCATGCGGGTGCGCACCGTTTCCTCATTGTCGTCGGGACGGCGCTTGAAATCATGGCTGCCGCACACGTCGCAGGTGCCTTCGACCTTCGGCAGCTTGTAGCGATCGTGATAGCCTTCGCCGCAATTTGCGCACGAAAAGCGTCCGGTGATCCGGTCGACGAGCGCGTCTTCGTCAACGACCAGTTCGACGACATGGTCGAGCTTGCGGCCGCGCACCGACAAGATGCCGTCGAGCGCCTCGGCCTGCGCCGCGGTGCGTGGATAGCCGTCGAAGATGACCGAGGTTTCGTTCCCGAGCTCGTCGAGCCGCTCGCCGATCAGGCCCGAGACGATTTCGTCCGAGACCAGTTCGCCCGCGTCCATCACTGCCTTGGCCTGCAGGCCGATCGGCGTTCCCGCCCTGACGGCTGCACGGAGCATATCACCGGTGGAAAGCTGGACCATCCCATGCTCTTCCACCAGACGCGAAGCCTGCGTTCCCTTGCCGGCTCCCGGCGGTCCAAGCAAAATGATGTTCAGCGTCATGACGCCCCCTGTTGCCTACCCTGTCAGGATTTCGCCTAGCGACCGCGTCAGCGGCGCGCAATGCCGCCCTTCAATTTGGCCTTCTTGATCAGATCGCCATATTGGTGCGCGAGCATGTGGCTCTGGATCTGGCTGATCGTATCGATGGTGACATTGACGATGATCAGCAGGCTGGTGCCGCCAAGCTGGAACGGCAGGCCCGATCCGGCGATGAAATATTCCGGGATGAGGCAGATGAGCGCAAGATAGCCGGCGCCGATAACGGTGATGCGGGTCAGCACGAAATCGAGATAGGCGGCGGTATTCTTGCCCGGGCGGATGCCGGGGATGAAACCGTTCTGGCGCTTCAGATTGTCGGCGGTTTCCTCGGGGTTGAAGACGACCGCGACGTAGAAGAAGCAGAAGAAGATGATGCCCGCCGCATAGAGCGCCATATAGAGCGGCTGGCCGTGCGCGAGATACTGGTTGATCGTGATGAGGAAATCGCCCCAGGCGGTGTCGCCCTTCACATTATTGCCCAGCATCTGCGTGACGGTCAGCGGCATCAGCAGCAGCGACGAGGCGAAGATCGGCGGAATCACGCCCGCAGTATTGACCTTCAGCGGCAGGTGGCTGCGCTCGGCCTGCATCACGCCGCGCTGCGTCGCGCGCTTCGGATATTGCACCAGCACGCGGCGCTGTGCGCGTTCCATGAAGCTGATGAAGGCGATGATGATGATCGCGCCGCCGATGACTGCGACGATCGTGCCGCCGCCCATCGATCCTTCACGAACCTGCGTGAACATCTGGGCAAAGCTGCGCGGAAGCTGGGCGAGAATGCCCGCCATGATGATCAGCGAGACGCCGTTGCCGATCCCGCGGCTGGTGATCTGTTCGCCAAGCCACATCAGGAACAGCGTACCGCCGACGATGCTGATGACTGCGCCGACGCGGAACATCATGCCTGGGTCAACGACCGCGGCGATGCCCTGGCTCTGCCCGAGCGTTTCCAGGCCGACGGCAATGAAATAGCCCTGGATCGCGGTGAGCAGCACGGTGCCGTAGCGCGTATATTGGTTGAGCTTCTTGCGGCCGCTTTCGCCCTCTTTCTTGAGCGCGGCGAGGCTCGGGGCCAGCGCCGCGGCGAGCTGCACGACAATCGACGCCGTGATATAGGGCATGACGCCGAGCGCGATGATGCTCATGCGCTCCAGGCTGCCGCCCGAGAAGGTGTTGAAGATGTCGAGGATGCCGCCCGACGCCGCCTGGCTGTAAAGGCGCGACAGCGCCACGGGGTCGACCCCGGGCAGCGGCACGAACGACAGGAAGCGGAAGACGATCAGCGCACCGATCGTGAACCAGATGCGGTTCTTGAGTTCGGTCGCCTTGCCGAACTTCGAAAAATTGATGCTGGAAGCAAGCTGGTCGGCGCGAGAGGCCATGGGTAGTTTCCTCGAGGATATTCCGGACCGCGCCCCCGGCGACCCCGCGCCTATGTGCGTTCGGCGGTTACGAAGCGCAAGGGGAAAGGCCCATTTTTGATGGGGCGTTCATTCGCCCCATCGATCCGCTCGCATCTGGCGGGGCCGGAATGCCTCTCGAACCTGCGCTATCGAACGGGAATAGAGATCGTCACAAAGACGAAGGGCGATCCCTTTCGGAACCGCCCCTTGTCCGAATTACTCGGCCTTCGCTTCGGCCGCCGGCAGGTCAACCTTGCCGCCCGCCTTTTCGACCGCCTCGATCGCGCCCTTCGACGCGCCGGCAACGGCGAAGTTGAGCTTCGCGGTCAGTTCGCCCTTGGCGAGGAGGCGGACGCCGTCCTTGCCGCCGCGGGCCACACCGGCCGCCTTCAGCGCCGCATGGTCGACAGTCGCCTTGGGGTCGAGCTTCTTGGCATCGACCAGCTTCTGCACCTGGCCCAGGTTCACGATCGCGAAATCCTTGCCAAAGATGTTGTTGAAGCCGCGCTTCGGGATGCGCATGTGGAGCGGCATCTGGCCGCCTTCGAAGCCGTTGATCGCGACACCGCTGCGGGCCTTCTGGCCCTTCTGGCCGCGGCCGGCGGTCTTGCCCTTGCCCGAACCGATGCCGCGTCCGACGCGCATACGGCCCTTGCGGGCGCCATTGTTGTCACGAAGATCGTTAAGCTTGATAGTCATTGCACTCGCTTTCGCTTTTGTCGCGCTTTGAACCCGGTGTTTCAGTCGGGTTCGATTTCACTCGACGGTTGGAAGCCGGGATAAGGCCCGGCCTTTTCCATCACGATCGCCTGCGCCACATAGCCGCGGCCATCGACGCAGGTGATCGACGGACTTCCGTGAAGTTGCCACCCCCGGTTGAGCAGCCCTTCGACACGCGCGCAGAAAGCGGCGTCGTCGGGACCGGTCAACAGGCGATAGAGCTTCACCTTAGCCCTCGATTACTTCCACCATGTGCGGAAGCTTGCGGATCATGCCGCGCACTTCCGGGGTGTCGACCAGTTCGACTTCGCGGTTCATCTTGCCCAGGCCGAGGCCGGTCAGGATCTTGCGCTGGTCCTTGGGACGACGGATCGGCGAACCGATCTGGCGGATCTTGATCTTCTTGTCGGCCATTGTCTTACTCCGTCACCGCCGCGGCTTCAGCCTCGGCTGCACGATCGGACACGCCGCCGCGCTTGATCAGGTCCGAAACCTTCTTGCCGCGACGCTGCGCAACCGACTTCGGGCTGGTCTGTTCGCCGAGCGCCTGGAAGGTCGCGCGGATCATGTTGTAGGGGTTCGACGTGCCGACCGACTTGGTCACCACATCGGCAACACCGAGCGATTCGAACACGGCACGCATCGGGCCACCGGCGATGATGCCGGTACCGGCAGGCGCCGAACGCACGGTGACGTTGCCGGCGCCGAAATGGCCGCGACCGTCATGGTGCAGCGTGCGGCCGTCGCGCAGCGGAACGCGAATCATCGCCTTCTTCGCAGCGGCGGTCGCCTTCGAAATGGCTTCGGGCACTTCGCGCGCCTTGCCATGACCGAAACCGGCGCGGCCCTTGCCATCACCGACGACGACGAGCGCGGCGAAACCGAAGCGCTTGCCGCCCTTCACGGTCTTCGAGACGCGGTTGATGTGAACGAGCTTTTCAATCAGCTCTTCGCCACCGTCCTCGTCGCGCGGACGCCGATCGTCGCGGCGACCACGGCCACCGTCGCGACCGCCACGTCCGCCATCACGACCGCCGCGACCACGGCGACCCGTGACTTCGGCGTTGGTGGTTTCAGGCGCCAGGATCGCCTCGGGCTGGTTGCCCTGACCCGTGGTGTTTTCGTCAGCCATAATCAGAACTCCAATCCGCCTTCGCGCGCCGCGTCGGCCAGCGCCTTGATGCGCCCGTGGAACAGGAAGCCGCCGCGGTCGAACACGACCTGCGTCACGCCCGCCTTCTTGGCGGCGTCGGCAAGGCGCTTGCCGACTTCGGCAGCAGCCGAAGCCGTCGCGCCGGTCTTGCCGCGCAGATCCTTGTCGAGCGTCGAAGCCGCAGCCAGCGTCTTGCCGGCGGCGTCATCGATGAGCTGCGCATAGATGTGGCGGCCCGAGCGGTGCACCGAAAGGCGCGGACGCCCGGCAGCACGCAGACGGAGTGCGGTACGAACGCGCTGGCGGCGTTTTTCGAAAGGGGTAAGATGTGCCATGGCTTACTTCTTCTTGCCTTCTTTGCGGAAGATGTACTCGCCGCGATACTTGATACCCTTGCCCTTATAGGGTTCGGGCTTGCGCCAGCGACGGATTTCCGCCGCGACCTGGCCGACCTGCTGCTTGTCGATGCCGCTGATCTCGATCGTCGTGTTATCCGGCGTCTTGATCTCGATGCCTTCCGGCACCGCGAAATCGACATCGTGGCTGTAGCCGAGCTGCAGCTTCAGATTCTTGCCCTGCGCGTTGGCGCGGTAGCCGACACCCGTGATTTCGAGCACCTTGGTGAAACCTTCGGTCACGCCCGTGATCAGGTTCTGCACCAGCGTGCGCTGCATGCCCCAGAAAGCGCGCGCTTCGCGGCTTTCGTTCGCGGGCTGCACCGAGATGGCGCCTTCGCCGACTTCATATTTGATGTTGTCGGACAGCGGCATCGCCAGCGTGCCCTTGGGGCCCTTGACCGACAGCTGGCCGCCGTCGATCGCAGCGGTAACGCCGCTGGGGATCTCCACTGCCTTTTTACCGATGCGCGACATTAGAACACCTCCGCCAGCACTTCGCCGCCGACATTATGCTCGCGTGCTTCGGCGTCCGAAAGGACACCGCGCGGGGTCGACACGATGGTGATGCCCAGGCCGTTGCGAACCACCGGCAGTTCTTTCGAACCCGAATAGACGCGGCGGCCCGGCTTCGAGACGCGTGCCACGTGGCGGATCGCCGGCTGGCCTTCGAAATATTTGAGCTCGATGCGGATGCCCTTGTGCTGGCCCTTGGTGCCGAGCACTTCTTCGCTGTAGCCACGGATGTAGCCTTCGCGCTTGAGCACGTCGAGAACGCGGACACGCAGCGTCGAAGCCGGCGTCAGGACGCTGTCCTTCTTCGCCTGCTGGCCGTTGCGGATGCAGGTGAGCATATCACCCAAAGGATCGGTCATTGCCATGTTGCGTGTTCCTTACCAGCTCGACTTCACAACGCCGGGGATCAGGCCCTTGTTGGCCAGATCGCGGAGCTGAATACGGCACAGCCGGAATTTGCGATAATAAGCGCGCGGACGGCCCGTCAGTTCGCACCGGTTACGGATACGGGTCGGGTTACCGTTGCGCGGAATTTCCGCCATCTTGAGGCGCGCGATCAGACGCTCGCCGTCGTCGAGCGTGGTGTCGGCCGCAATAGCCTTCAGTTTCGCATAGCGGCCGGCATATTTCTTCACCAGCTTCTTGCGACGCTCATTCTTGTTCACCGAACTCAGTTTCGCCATGACTTAAGTTCTCTTTCCTTGTTCCTGTCCGGCCCGAGGATCCCCAGCGGGGACTCAGGCGGCTTCCTTGGCCTGGGCTTCGATCGGGAAGGGGAAGCCGAACAGCTTGAGCAGTTCGCGGGCTTCCTCGTCCGTACGTGCCGACGTGGTCACGATCACATCCATGCCGCGCACTTGATCGATGCGGTCATAGTTGATCTCGGGGAAGATGATCTGTTCCTTCAGGCCGAGAGCATAGTTGCCCCGACCGTCGAAGCTCTTCGGCGACACGCCGCGGAAGTCGCGGATGCGCGGCATCGCGATGGTGATCAGGCGGTCGAGGAATTCATACATCCGCTCGCGACGCAGCGTCACCTTGCAGCCGATCGGCATGCCTTCACGCAGCTTGAAGCCGGCAATCGACTTCTTCGCCTTGGTGATAACGGGCTTCTGGCCCGCGATCAGTTCCATTTCCGACGCGGCCGTTTCGACCTTCTTCTTGTCCTGGACCGCATCGCCCACACCCATGTTGAGCGTGATCTTCTCGATCTTCGGAACTTCCATCGCATTCTTGTAACCGAATTTTTCGGTCATCGCCTTGACGATCTGGTCGTCATAGAGCTTGCGCATGCGCGGGGTGTAGTTGTCAGCCATTGATCGTCTCCCCGGACTTCACGGCCACGCGGACCTTCTTGCCGTCCTTGGTTTCAAAGCGGACGCGCGTCGGCTTGCCGGTCTTGGGATCGGCAACCGCGACCTTGCTGACGTGCAGCGGCGCTTCCTTGCGCTCGAGGCCGCCCTGCGGATCCTGCTGGTTCGGCTTCTTGTGACGGGTGATGATGTTGACGCCCGCGACGACGACCTTGCCGTCCTTCGGCAGGCTCTGCGTCACTTCGCCGGTCTTGCCCTTGTCCTTGCCGGACAGGACGACGACGGTGTCACCCTTCTTGATCTTGGCCATACCCATGGTCAAAGCACCTCCGGCGCCAGGCTGATGATCTTCATATAGCCCTTGCCGCGCAGTTCGCGGACGACGGGGCCGAAGATACGGGTGCCGATCGGCTCTTCATTCTTGTTGACGAGCACGGCGGCGTTGCTGTCGAAACGGATCACCGAACCGTCGGCACGACGAACGTCCTTCGCGGTGCGAACGATGACGGCACGATGCACGTCGCCCTTCTTCACCTTGCCGCGCGGCTGGGCTTCCTTGATCGAGACGACGATAAGGTCGCCCACGCCCGCCGTGCGACGCTTCGAGCCGCCCAGCACCTTGATGCACTGGACGCGCTTCGCGCCGCTGTTGTCGGCGACTTCCAGTTGTGACTGCATCTGGATCATCGATGCATTTCCTTCTTCCTTGGCCTACCGGGCCATCCCGGCGGTTCCGTGAAACTTGCGTGAAGCCCTCAGGCTTCGGCCGCTTTCGGCTTGGTGGAGGTTTCGACCTTTTCGAGAACCTTCCACGTCTTCAGCTTCGAAATCGGCTTCGTTTCCTCGATGCGGACGGTTTCGCCAGCCTTGATGGCGTTGTCCTCATCATGGGCGTGATACTTCTTCGAACGCCGGATGATCTTGCCGTAGAGCGGGTGCTTAACCTTACGCTCCACCTTCACCACGACGGTCTTGTCGCCCTTGTCGGACACTACCGTGCCGGTCAGAATGCGCTTCGGCATGACAGTCTCCTTACTTCGCCGCCGCGCGAACGCGCGCGGTTTGTTCGGTCTTGATGCGGGCGATCGTGCGCCGCACTTCCTTGACCCGCGAAGCCTTTTCGAGCTGGCCCGTGGCGGCCTGGAAACGGAGGTTGAATGCCTCGCGCTTCAGTTCGCCAAGCTGTTCGGCGAGCTGGTCGTCGGTCTTCTTGGTCACATCTTCGGTCTTGGCCATGGCCCTCAACCCTCCAGGTGCGAGGTGTCGCCGAGGCGGGCGACGACCTTCGTCTTGATCGGCAGCTTCATCGCCGCACGCTCGAACGCCAGCGCGGCCACGGGGCCAGGAACGCCGTCGAGTTCGAACAGGATGCGGCCGGGCTTGACGCGAGCGGCCCAATATTCGGGCGCGCCCTTGCCCTTACCCATACGGACTTCGGCGGGCTTCGACGACACGGGAAGGTCGGGAAACACGCGGATCCAGAGGCGGCCCTGACGCTTGATCGCACGGCTGATCGCACGGCGGGCCGCTTCGATCTGGCGCGCGGTGATGCGCTCGGGTTCCATCGCCTTCAGGCCGTAGGAGCCGAAGTTCAGGCTGGTGCCACCCTTGGCATTGCCATGGATGCGGCCCTTGAAGGCCTTGCGGAACTTGGTTTTCTTCGGTTGCAACATGTCAGCGTTCCTTAACGGCGTTCATCGCGCGCCGGGCGAACGCCCGACGTCTGCGCGTCGAGCATCAGCCGGTCGGTCGCCATCGGGTCGTGGCCCAGAATCTCGCCCTTGAAGATCCAGACCTTCATGCCGCACACGCCATAGGCGGTGTGGGCTTCGGCCTCGGCATAATCGACGTTCGCACGCAGCGTGTGCAGCGGAACGCGGCCTTCGCGATACCATTCGGTGCGGGCGATTTCCGCGCCGCCGAGACGACCCGCACAGTTGATGCGGATGCCTTCGGCGCCCAGACGCATCGCCGACTGAACCGCGCGCTTCATCGCACGGCGGAAGGCAACGCGGCGTTCGAGCTGGTCGGCAATGCCCTGCGCGACGAGCTTGGCATCGACTTCCGGCTTGCGGATTTCGACGATGTTCAGGCTCACGTCGCTGCCGGTCATTTCACCGAGCGCCTTGCGCAGCTTTTCGATGTCGGCGCCCTTCTTGCCGATGATGACACCGGGACGGGCGGCATAGATCGACACGCGGCACAGCTTCGCCGGACGTTCGATGACGACCTTCGAAATCGCGGCCTGCGGCAGGGTCTTGAACACATATTTGCGGATCTTCAGATCCTCGATAAGCATGCGTCCATAATCCTGGCCTTCCGCGAACCAGCGGCTGTCCCAGGTGCGGTTGACCTGCAGGCGCAGGCCGATCGGATTGCTCTTCTGGCCCATCTTACGCCTCTTCTTCCTGTTCGCGCACGACGATGCGGATGCGGCTGAACGGCTTTTCGATCCGGGTCGATTTGCCGCGACCGCGCGCATGCCAGCGCTTCATCGTGAACGACTTGCCGACGCTCGCTTCCTTGACGACGAGTGCATCGACATCGAGGTTGTGATTGTTTTCCGCGTTGGCGACGGCGCTGGCGAGAACCTTGCGCACGTCGACAGCCATCGCCTTCTTCGAGAAAGCGAGGACGTTCATCGCGTCTTCGACCTTGCGGCCGCGGATCAGCGCGGCAACGAGGTTCAGCTTCTGCGCCGAACCGCGAATCTGCGTGCCGACCGACAGCGCCTCATTGTCCGCAACGCGGCGAGGGGATTTTTCCTTGCCCATTAGCGTTTGCCCTTCTTGTCGGCCGCGTGACCGGGGAAGAAGCGCGTCGGCGCAAATTCACCCAGCTTCATGCCGACCATGTCTTCATTGACCGACACCGGCACGAACTTGCGGCCGTTGTAGACGTTGAAGGTCAGCCCGACGAACTGCGGCAGGATGGTGGAGCGACGCGACCAGGTCTTGATCGGGGCAGAGCTGCCGCCGTCCTGAGCCGCTTCGGCTTTCTTGAGGAGATGAAGGTCGACGAACGGACCCTTCCAGACCGAGCGTGCCATGGCTTACCTCTTCTTCTTCGCGTGACGCGACCGGATGATCATCTTGTCGGTCGACTTGTTGTGGCGGGTACGGGCGCCCTTGGTCGGCTTGCCCCACGGGGTGACCGGGTGACGGCCGCCCGAGGTGCGGCCTTCACCACCGCCGTGCGGGTGGTCGACCGGGTTCTTGGCGACGCCGCGCGTCAGCGGACGCTTGCCGAGCCAGCGGCTGCGGCCGGCCTTGCCCAGGTTGGTGTTCTGGTTGTCGGGGTTCGACACCGCACCGACCGTGCCCATGCACTCGCCGCGAATGTAGCGCTGTTCGCCCGAACCGAGACGCACGATGACAAGACCGCGGTCACGACCGACGACCTGCGCATAAGTGCCGGCCGAACGGGCGATCTGGCCGCCCTTGCCCGGCTTCATCTCGATATTGTGGACGATCGTGCCGACCGGCATCTGCGACAATTCCATCGCATTGCCGGGCTTCACGTCGGTCTTCTTGTCTGCGACGACAGTATCGCCGACCGCCAGGCGCTGCGGCGCCAGGATATAGGCGAGATCACCGTCCTCATATTTGATGAGCGCGATGAACGCCGTGCGGTTCGGGTCATATTCGAGCCGTTCGACGGTCGCCGGAACGCCCCACTTGCGACGCTTGAAGTCGATGAAGCGATATTTTTGCTTGTGACCGCCGGCGATGCCGCGCGAGGTCACATGGCCCTTGTTGTTGCGGCCACCGGTCTTGCGCTTGCCTTCGGTCAGCGCCTTGACGGGCTTGCCTTTCCACAGCGACGATTTGTCGACGAGGATCAGGCCACGCTGTCCAGGGCTGGTCGGATTATAGGATTTGAGTGCCATTTTCTCTGCCTTCCCCTATCCGTCAGACGCCGGTGGTGACGTCGATCGACTGGCCTTCGGCCAGGCGAACGATCGCCTTCTTCACGTCGCTGCGGGTGTAGGGCTTGCCCTTCCAGCGCTTGGTCTTGCCCTTGGTGACCAGCGTGTTCACGCTGAGCACCTTGACATCGAACAGCGCCTCGACGGCGGCCTTGATCGCCGGCTTCGTTGCGTCGTTGGCGACGCGGAAGACGACTGCGTCGTTTTCGCTGAGCAGCGTCGACTTTTCGGTGATCACTGGCGACAGGATCACGTCATAGTGACGCGCATCGATGGTCTTTGCCTTAGCCATTGCAGCGGGCCTCCAGCTTTTCGACCGCCGCGCGGGTCAGGACCAGCGTGTCGGCGCGAAGGATGTCATAGACGTTGGCACCGATCGCCGGCAGCGAATCGACGCCGACGATGTTGGCCGAAGCCTGGGCGAAGCTGTCATGGACCGCATCGCCGTCGATGAAGAGCGCACGGCGACCGAGGTCGAGCTTGCCGAGCTTGCCGGCCAGCGCCTTGGTCTTGGCTTCCTTGAGCTCGAGCGTGTCGATGACAACGAGCTTGCCGCCCTTTGCCTTGTCGCTCAGCGCCATCTTGAGACCAAGGGTGCGGATCTTCTTGTTCAGCGAGTGGCCGAAAGTGCGGGCCCGGGGACCGTGCGCCTTACCACCGCCGATGAAGATCGGCGCCTTGCGATCGCCGTGACGGGCGGTACCGCCGCCCTTCTGGCGACCGAACTTCTTGCCGGTGCGGGCAACGTCGCTGCGCTCACGGGCAGCGCGGGCGGGGCCGCGACGCTTTTCCAGCTGCCAGGCGACGACGCGGTGGAGGATGTCCGCCCGCGCGTCGACGCCGAAGACGTCGTCGTTAAGATCGATGTCGGCGCCAGCCTTGCCATCGAGGGTCTGTACCTTGACCTTCATGATCAGGACTCCTGTGCGCCGTCGGCCGCGGTCGTTTCGACCTCTGCTTCCGCAGGGGTTTCAGCCGGGGCATTGTTGCTGTTCGCCGCGCTCTTGACCGCCGCCGGATAGGGGGCTTCGGGGTGGCGCGGCAGCTTCATCGCATCGCGAACCAGCAGCCAGCCGCCCTTCGAGCCAGGGACCGAACCCTTGACGAAGAGAAGACCGCGCTCGGCGTCGGTGCGGACGATTTCGAGATTCTGCTGGGTGCGATTGCGCGCGCCCATGTGGCCAGCCATCTTCTTGTTCTTGAAGACGCGGCCCGGATCCTGACGGTTACCGGTCGAACCATGAGCACGGTGGCTGATGGAAACACCGTGGGTGGCGCGCATACCGCCGAAACCCCAGCGCTTCATCGCACCGGCAAAGCCCTTACCCTGGGTGACACCCTGGATATCGACCATCTGGCCGGCGACGAAATGGTCGGCCGACAGTTCGGCGCCGACGTCAAGCGTCGCGTCGTCAGCGACGCGGAATTCGACGAGCTTCGCCTTGGGCTCAACCTCGGCCTTGCCATAGGCCCCGCGCTGCGGCTTGGCGACATTCTTCGCCTTTGCCGAGCCGGCACCGAGCTGGACGGCCACATAGCCGTCGCGTTCCTTTTCGCGAACCGAGACGACCTGGCAGCCTTCGAGGCTCAGAACGGTGACGGGCACATGGCGGCCATCGTCCTGAAACAGGCGGGTCATCCCCATTTTTTTCGCGATCACGCCAGTGCGCATGATCATTCACTCCTAACAGAGGCCGGGCAGAACCATTTCCGCACGGCATGTGGACCCCACCGAACCTGCGCTCGATGACGGTCCTCCCAGCCCGAAATTTCGATGCATCGCCCCGTCCGGGCTGAGGTGCCGCTTTCCCGTGGGATCAGCGGCAAGACGGGGGACGCAGCCCGGATAAATCCGGCGGTATCCTCCGAAACCTGAATGTGTCCCTGCGAAAGCAGGAACCCAGGGCGGTTTCAGTGCGGCCTATCGGCCGCTTCTACCCTGGGCTCCGGATCAAGTCCGGAGCACGCTGGCTATTTAGGCCAACTTGATTTCGACGTTCACGCCCGCGGCGAGGTCGAGCTTCATCAGCGCATCGACCGTCTGCGGGGTGGGCTGAACGATGTCGAGCAGCCGCTTGTGGGTACGCACCTCGAACTGCTCGCGCGACTTCTTGTCGACATGCGGACCGCGGTTCACGGTGAATTTTTCAATGCGCGTCGGCAGCGGGATGGGACCGCGAATGAGGGCGCCCGTACGACGTGCCGTATCGGCGATGTCGGTGGTGGCCTGATCGAGCACGCGGTGATCAAAGGCCTTCAGGCGAATGCGAATATTCTGCGTTTCCATGACTATTCCAGTCGAATCCCGTCTGACGATGCGAAAGAGCCGAAATGGCCCGTCCCGACCCCCGCATGGAGGCCGGAAAGGCCATCAAAAATCTCAAAAGCTACGAGCCGCCCGAATCACCCGATTCGAGCGGCTCGAGGCCCTATATTACTTAATGATCGAGGCCACAACCCCTGCGCCGACCGTGCGGCCACCTTCGCGGATCGCGAAGCGCAGGCCCTGGTCCATGGCGATCGGAGCGATGAGCTTGACCGTCAGCTGGACGTTGTCGCCCGGCATGACCATTTCCGTGCCTTCCGGCAGGATGACTTCGCCGGTGACGTCAGTGGTACGGAAGTAGAACTGCGGACGATAGTTCGCGAAGAACGGCGTGTGACGGCCGCCTTCGTCCTTCGACAGGACGTACACTTCCGAGCTGAACTCGGTGTGCGGCGTGATCGAGCCGGGCTTCGCCAGAACCTGGCCACGCTCGACTTCTTCACGGCCGACGCCGCGGATCAGCGCACCGATGTTGTCGCCAGCCTGGCCCTGATCGAGCAGCTTGCGGAACATTTCGACGCCGGTGACGGTCGTCTTCTTGGTGTCCTTGATGCCGACGATTTCGACTTCTTCACCAACCTTGACGATACCGGTTTCGACGCGACCGGTGACAACCGTACCACGACCCGAAATCGAGAACACGTCTTCGATCGGCATCAGGAAGGGCTTGTCGAGCGGGCGTTCCGGCTGCGGGATCCAGCTGTCGACGGCTTCCATCAGCTTCAGGATAGCTTCCTTGCCGATGTTGTCGTCGCGGCTTTCGAGGGCGGCCAGAGCCGAACCCGCGATGATCGGAATATTGTCGCCGTCGAAATCGCGCTTCGAAAGTTCTTCGCGGATTTCGAGCTCGACGAGTTCGAGCAGTTCGGGATCGTCGAGCTGGTCAACCTTGTTCAGGAAGACGACCATGGTCGGAACGCCGACCTGCTTCGCGAGCAGGATGTGCTCCTTGGTCTGCGGCATCGGGCCGTCAGCAGCCGAAACCACCAGGATCGCGCCGTCCATCTGCGCCGCGCCGGTGATCATGTTCTTCACATAGTCGGCGTGACCCGGGCAGTCGACGTGCGCATAGTGGCGTTCCTTGGTTTCATATTCGACGTGCGCGGTCGAAATGGTGATGCCGCGCTCGCGCTCTTCGGGCGCCTTGTCGATGTTTTCGAAGTCGACCTTCTGCGACAGACCTTCTTCGGCGAGCACCTTGGTGATCGCGGCGGTCAGCGAGGTCTTGCCATGGTCGACGTGACCGATGGTGCCGATGTTGCAGTGCGGCTTCGTCCGCTCAAATTTAGCCTTAGCCATGTTTCTTGAACCTTCTTGTTCGCGTGTTGAGTTGATCAGTCCTGGACGAGCCTGCTGAATCAGGCGCCGCCCTTAGTAGGTCTTGCCGCGCGGTGCAAGCCCGCGCTTGTCCGGGTCCGCCGTGCGAGGCAAGCCCCGCACGGCCAAACCGGATCAGGCCATCTTCGCCTTCACCTCGTCCGCGACGTTGTTCGGCACTTCTTCATAGTGCGAGAACTGCATCGTGTACTGGGCCCGGCCCTGGGTGAAAGAACGCAGCTGGTTGACGTAGCCGAACATATTGGCGAGCGGCACGATGGCTTCAACCACCTGGGCGTTGCCGCGGCTGTCCGTACCCTGGATCTGGCCACGACGGCTGTTGAGGTCGCCGATCACGTCGCCCATGAATTCTTCAGGGGTAACAACTTCGACCTTCATCACCGGTTCGAGCAGCTTGATGCCGGCCTTTGCCGCCACTTCGCGCATCGCCGCACGGCCCGCGATTTCGAACGCCAGCGCCGACGAGTCGACATCGTGGTACGCACCGTCGATCAGCTTGATGTCGAAGTCGATGATCGGGAAGCCGATCATGTGACCGTTTTCAGCCGATTCGCGGAAACCCTTTTCGACCGCCGGGATATATTCGCGCGGAATGTTGCCGCCCTTGATCTCGTCGGTGAAGGTGACGCCGCTGCCGCGCTCGCCCGGGGTGACCTGGACCTTGACGCGACCGAACTGACCCGAACCACCCGACTGCTTCTTGTGGGTGTAGTCAACTTCGACCGGCTTCGCGAGGCTTTCGCGATACGCCACCTGCGGCGCACCGACATTTGCTTCGACCTTGAATTCGCGCTTCATGCGATCGACGAGAATGTCGAGGTGAAGCTCGCCCATGCCCTTGATGATCGTCTGGCCCGATTCATGGTCGGTCGAGACGCGGAACGAGGGATCCTCGGCTGCCAGGCGGTTGAGGGCAACGCCCATCTTTTCCTGGTCGGCCTTGGTCTTGGGTTCGACCGACAGCTCGATGACCGGCTCGGGGAATTCCATCCGTTCGAGGATGATCGGCGCATTGCTCGCGCAGATCGTGTCGCCGGTCGTGGTTTCCTTGAGGCCGGCGAGCGCGACGATGTCGCCCGCATAGGCTTCTTCGATGTCCTCACGCGAGTTGGCGTGCATGAGGAGCATACGGCCGATCTTTTCCTTCTTGTCCTTCACCGAGTTCAGATAGGTGCCCTTCGAGAGCGTACCCGAATAGATGCGCGCGAAGGTGAGCGAACCGACGAAGGGGTCGTTCATGATCTTGAACGCGAGCATCGACAGCGGTGCGCTGTCCGACGTCGGACGCGAATCGGCTTCCTCGGTGTCGGGGTTGATGCCCTGGACGTCGGGGATGTCGAGCGGCGAAGGCAGATAATCGACAACCGCGTCGAGCAGCGTCTGGACGCCCTTGTTCTTGAACGCCGAGCCGCACAGGACCGGAACGAACGCCTGGCCGAGCGTGCCCTTGCGGATCAGCGCTTTCAGCGTCGCCACGTCGGGCAGCGTGCCTTCGAGATAGGCTTCCATCGCATCGTCGTCCTGTTCGACGGCGAGTTCGACGAGCTTTTCGCGATATTCGGCAGCCTTGTCGGCGAGGTCGGCCGGGATGTCTTCGTAGAAGAATTCGGCGCCCAGGCTTTCATCCTTCCAGATGATCGCGCGTTCGTTGACGAGGTCGACGAGGCCCTTGAAGTCCGATTCCGCCCCGATGGGGAGGTACAGGACGGCCGGCACCGCACCCAGACGATCGATGATCGTCTGAACGCAGTAATAGAAATTGGCGCCGGTGCGGTCGAGCTTGTTGATGAAGCACATCCGCGGAACCTTGTACTTGTCCGCCTGGCGCCACACGGTTTCCGACTGCGGTTCGACACCCGCAACGCCGTCGAACGCGGCGACGGCGCCGTCGAGGACGCGCAAGCTGCGTTCGACTTCGATGGTGAAGTCAACGTGGCCGGGGGTGTCGATGATGTTCAGGCGGTGTTCCGGACCCTGACCTTCATCGGCCTTCCACAGGCAGGTGGTGGCAGCCGACGTGATCGTGATGCCGCGTTCCTGTTCCTGTTCCATCCAGTCCATCGTGGCAGCGCCGTCGTGGACTTCGCCGATCTTGTAGGACTTGCCGGTGTAATAGAGAATGCGCTCGGTCGTCGTGGTCTTGCCGGCGTCGATGTGCGCCATGATACCGAAATTGCGATAGCGTTCGAGCGGATGGCTGCGTGCCATGATCTTTTCCTCGGTTTTTGGGGGAAGCCTTTGGAGCCGCCCCCGATATAGGAAGTTTTGTTGCGATTGCGAGACGCCGGGGGGCGCCCTCGCAAATTACCAGCGGTAGTGGCTGAAGGCGCGGTTAGCTTCGGCCATGCGGTGCGTGTCTTCGCGCTTCTTGACCGCGTTGCCGCGATTGTTCGACGCATCGAGCAGTTCGCCCGACAGGCGCGCGGCCATCGTGGTTTCGCTGCGGTTGCGCGCCGCGGTGATCAGCCAGCGGATCGCGAGCGCCTGCGCGCGGTCCGGACGGACTTCGACCGGAACCTGATAGGTCGCACCGCCGACGCGGCGGCTGCGGACTTCGATATTCGGACGGATATTGGCGAGCGCCTCATGGAACACGCCGAGCGGCTCCTTCTTGGCGCGGGCTTCGACCGCTTCGAGTGCGCCATAGACGATGCTTTCGGCGACCGACTTCTTACCGTCGAGCATGACACTGTTCATGAACTTCGACAGCACGACATCCCCGAAACGGGGATCGGGCAGGATTTCGCGGCGTTCAGGACGACGACGACGAGCCATAGGTAATTCCTTTTACAACAGCATCCCGGCGCAACGCGCCCGCGGGATGATCAAATAGCCGAAAAAGCCGTCCTTACTTCGGACGCTTCGCACCGTATTTCGAACGGCTCTGCTTGCGGTCTTTCACACCCTGGGTGTCCAGAACGCCGCGCAGGACGTGGTAACGGACACCGGGAAGGTCGCGCACACGGCCGCCGCGGATCAGCACGACGCTGTGTTCCTGGAGGTTGTGGCCTTCGCCGGGGATGTAGGAAATGACTTCGCGCTGGTTGGTCAGGCGGACCTTCGCAACCTTGCGGAGCGCCGAGTTCGGCTTTTTCGGGGTCGTCGTATAGACACGGGTGCAAACGCCGCGCTTCTGCGGGTTTGCTTCCATCGCCGGGACCTTGGACTTCACTTTCTGCGGAGTCCGGCCCTTGCGGACCAGCTGGTTGATCGTGGGCATGAATGCTTCACCTTCAAGTGTCCGCCCATCGGAGCGAACGGTTACTCTACCGCGGTGGATGAAGCTCCGGGGCATCGAAATGCCCCGACCTGATAACAGCAAAAGACCCCGGCGGACACATTCGTCCTCCGGAGGCTCCATCCGCGCCAGCAATGTTCAAGCGCTGTTGTGAACGAGTTTGGCGAGAAGTCCGCCGCTTTCGATCGGGGGCGCCCCTAGCGGTGATTCCCTTTGCGGTCAAGCGTCAAGCGGCTTGCGCCGCGGATTTCCGGCCGGTAGCGCCCCGTAAATGCCTCCGGTCCGCCACGCCAGCTTCGCACCGCACGTCGCGCCCGACACGCGCCTGCTGATTCTCGGCAGCCTGCCCGGCGCGCGTTCCCTCGCCGAGCGGCGCTATTATGCGCATCCAACGAACCAGTTCTGGCGGCTGGTAGGCGCCGCGATCGACCGGCCGCTCGCCGTCCTGACCTATGACGAGCGGCTGGGCGCGCTCGCGGATGCGAAGATCGGGCTATGGGACGTGATCCGTTCGGCCGAGCGGCTTACGAGCAGCGATTCGCTGATCCGCGAGGCCGAGGCGCACGACCTTGGCGCCCTGATCGCGGCACTGCCCGATCTGCGCATGATCGCCTTCAACGGCAACAAGGCCGCAGCGATCGGGCGAAGGCAAGTGCCCGTGCTTGAGGGCGTCGCGCTCGTCGATCTGCCATCAAGCAGCGCGGCGAATACGGTGGGCTATGCGGCGAAGCTGGAGCGGTGGCTGCGGTTGCGCGCGGCGTTGGCATAATAGAGCGCGTCATTGCGAACGAAGCGGCTCAATCCGGAGCTGGTCGATGCAGCACTGGATTGCCGCGTCGCTTCGCTCCTCGCGATGATGCTGCGGGTCAATCAACCACTGCCCCCCGCGCCATCACGAAGTCGACCTTTTTCAGCACCGTCACATCGGCAACCGGGTCACTCGCCACCGCGATGATGTCCGCGCTCTTGCCCGGCGCGATCGTGCCGATTTCGTCCGACAGGCCCAGCAGATCCGCGGCGTTGACCGTCGCAGCCTTCAGCGCTTCAACGGGCGTCATGCCGTGCTGGACCATCAGTTCGAATTCGTCGGCGTTGCGGCCATGCTTGGACACGCCCGCGTCGGTGCCGAAGGCGATACGCACGCCGCGCGGGACGAGTTGCTCGAGGCTTTTGCCGGTGATCGAGATGCGCCAGCGGATCTTGGCGAGCACATCGGGTTCATAGGCATTGGCGTTCGCCGCCAGCCGCTCCTTGTAGCCGTTCACGGTCGACAGGGTCGGAACATAATAAGCCTTCGACTTCGTCCAGGCGGCGATCGTCGCTTCGTCGAGGATCGTGCCGTGCTCGATCGAATCGGCGCCGGCGTCGAGCGCCAGGCGGATGCCGTCGGCACCGTGCGCATGGACCGCGACCTTTTTGCCGAACATATGCGCGGTAGCGACGATCGCCTTGGCTTCGTCGTCGAACATCTGCTTGCCCAGCCCTGCACCGATGCGGCTGTTGACGCCGCCCGTCGAGGCGAATTTGATCACGTCGGCGCCGCGCCCGACCTGAAGCCGGACGGCACGGCGGCAATCGTCGGCACCGTTGCAAGTGTTCCCCGCTCCCTGGAAATAGGGGCGCAGTTCGTCCCGATAGCCGAGCGATCCGTCCATATGTCCGGCGCTACCCGAAATCGCGTTGCCCGCATCGACGATGCGCGGCCCCTGCACCTTCCCCGCCAGGATCGCGTCGCGCAGCGCCAGCGTGGCCCCGTCACCATCGCCCAGATTGCGCACCGTGGTGAAGCCCGCACGCAGGGTCTTCAGGCCGTTTACCTCGGCATTGAAGGCCTGAGCCGCAGGGCTGAGCGTCACTTCCTCGAGCTGGCCCGCCAGACCGCCAGCATCGCTGGTCAGGTGGACGTGGCTGTCGATCAGGCCGGGCAGGACATATTTGTCCTTGAGATCGATCAGCACCGCGCCGGCATCGGCCGGCTGGTAGCCGTCGAGAATCGCAACGACCTTGCCATTTTCGACGATGATCGTCGTCGCGCCGCGCACCGGCTTGCCGGGCTCCGCCATCAATTTGCCGGCGTGGATCACCGTGCGCGTCGGCGCCTGCGCCGCAACCGGCGCCGAAAGCAGCGCGCCTGCCAGCGCGAGCGGAAGAAGCATCGTCGATTTCATAAGTCTGTCCCCTGCTGCCCAGTGGCAGCCTGCTTAGCGGGGTAACATGGGAACTGCAAAGTGTGCCACGGCTACCTTGCCGTCGCGGGCGGCGCGTCCTATGGCGCGCGGCGTCATGACGGTACCGATCGATCATATCGACTGCTGGATCTTCGATCTCGACAACACGCTCTACCATCCGTCGGCGCGGCTGTTCGACCTGATCGACGCGCGCATGGGCGCTTTCATCATGCGTCTGATGGACGTCGATGCCGTCGAAGCTCGGCGTGTACAAAAGCAGTATTTCCACGATCACGGCACGACGATGGCGGGGCTGATGCGCCACCACGGCGTCGATCCCGAAGATTTCCTAGTCGACGTCCACGATATTCCTCTCGACCGGCTGGCGCCCGATGCGCGGCTGCGCGCCGGACTCGAGCGCCTGCCCGGCCGCCGTCTGATCTTCACCAACGCCGATGCCGATTATGCGGCGCGCGTGCTCGACGCGCGGGGCATCGCCGATCTGTTCGACGGCATCTGCGATATTCGCTCGACGCGCTATACGCCGAAGCCCGACGCCGAAGCTTATCGCATGATGATCGGCCATCTCGGAATCGATCCGGCGAAGAGCCTGTTCGTCGAGGATATGGCGCGCAATCTGACCCCCGCCAAGGCGCTGGGAATGACGACCGTATGGCTGGACAATGGCAGCGAAAGCGGCCATCGCGACCACCTGCCGGACCATGTCGATTTTCATGTGAACGACATCGCCGACTGGCTTGATGCGCTTCCGGAACATTTTGGGCCGTAACCTTGGGGAATTTCATGAGCACCGACCTGCAATCGACGATCGAAGCCGCCTGGGATGCACGCGAGACGCTCGGTCTGACGACGACCGGCGCGGTGCGCGACGCGGTCGAGGCGGCACTCGCGGGCCTCGATGACGGCAGCTTCCGCGTTGCCGAGCGCGATGCCGGCGGAACGTGGCAGGTCAATCAGTGGCTCAAGAAGGCGGTGCTGCTCTCCTTCCGCCTCAACGACATGGAGATTATCGAGGGCGGCGCCGGCGGCGCGACTTGGTGGGACAAGGTTCCGTCGAAATTCGCCGGCTGGGGCGAGAACCGCTTCCGCGATGCGGGCTTCCGCGCCGTTCCCGGATCGATCGTCCGCCGCGGCGCCTTCATCAGCAAGGGCGCCGTGCTGATGCCGAGCTTCGTCAACATCGGCGCCTATGTCGGCGAGGGATCGATGGTCGATGCCTGGGCCACCGTCGGCAGCTGCGCGCAGATCGGCGCGAACGTCCACCTGTCGGGCGGCGCGGGGATCGGCGGCGTGCTCGAACCGCTGCAGGCCGGACCCGTGGTGATCGAGGACGGCGCCTTCATCGGCGCGCGCGCCGAAGTGGCCGAGGGCGTGATCGTGCGCGAGGGTGCGGTACTGTCGATGGGCGTCTATCTCGGCGCATCGACCAAGATTATCGACCGCGCGACCGGTGAGGTCTTCATCGGCGAGGTTCCGGCTTATTCGGTCGTTGTCCCGGGTTCGCTTCCGGGCAAGCCGCTTCCCGACGGAACGCCGGGGCCGTCGCTCTACTGCGCCGTCATCGTCAAGCGCGTCGATGCGCAGACGCGCGCGAAGACGGGCATCAACGAACTGCTGCGCGACTGATCGCTTCCCGGATAATCGTCATTGCGAGCAAAGCGAAGCAATGACGGGGTGGCTCACCGCTCGCTGAGATAATAGCGCTCGCGCGCCGTCAGATCGTCGTCCAGATCATAGACGATCGGCTGGCCAGTGGGGATTTCGAGGCCGGTGATGTCAGCGTCGGAAATGCCCGACAAATGCTTCACCAGCGCACGTAGGCTGTTGCCGTGCGCCGAGATCAGCACCGTCTTGCCGTCCCGCAGCTGCGGCGCAATCGCGCTGTCATAATAGGGAAGAACGCGCGCGATGGTGTCTTTCAGGCTTTCGGTCGCCGGGATCGCGATGCCCGCATAGCGCGGATCGCCCGACAGATCGTAAGGCGAGCCGGCCTCAAGCGGCGGCGGCGGGGTGTCGAAGCTGCGGCGCCAGATCTTCACCTGATCCTCGCCATGCCTGGCCGCGGTCTCCGCCTTGTCGAGGCCGGTGAGCCCGCCATAATGGCGTTCGTTGAGGTGCCAATCCTTCGTCACCGGCAGCCAGAGCCGCCCCATCGCCTCGAGCGCGAGGTTGAGCGTCTTGATCGCGCGCGTCTGGACCGAGGTGAAGCAGGTGTCGGGTGCTATACCCTTTTCCTTCATCAGTTCGCCCGCCGCCCACGCCTCTGCCGCGCCTTTTTCGGTGACATCGACGTCCCACCAGCCGGTGAAGCGGTTCTCCAGATTCCACTGCGACTGGCCGTGACGGATGAGGATGAGCTGCGGCATGATATGTCCTTTCGACAAAGGGCGCGCCCGCGCGGGCGATTCGGGGGCGCCATAGCGCGGCTTTCGGGCAAGGGCCACCGCCCCTCTTGAAAAGGGTCGGCGCCATCCCAGATTCGGAACATCCGGTCGCCAAAACGGGGCCGGATGGAAGCCGCGGCAGGCCATGCCGCGGCCCGATGACTTCGCTTTGCAAGGAAGGAATGACCCATGCGTAACAGCTTTGACTGGACCCCCTATCGCCGCTCGACCGTCGGTTTCGATCGTCTGTTCGACTTTCTGGAAAACAGCGGTTCTGCCGAAAATTATCCGCCCTTCGATATCGAGAAGGTCGCCGACGACCATTTCCGCATCACTGTCGCGGTGGCGGGTTTCAAGAGCGACGAGATCGACATCACCGCGCAGCAGAATATGCTGACCGTCAGCGGCCGCAAGGCGCCCGCGAAGGAAGGCGAAACGCGCCAGCTTCTGTATAGCGGCATTGCGACGCGCGCCTTCGAGCGCCGCTTCCAGCTTGCCGATTTCGTGCGCGTCGATCGCGCTGACCTCGCCGACGGGCTGCTGATCATCGACCTGGTGCGCGAAGTGCCCGAAGCGATGAAGCCGCACAAGATTGCCATCGGCGGCACGCAGCCCACGGCGATCGAAGCCAAGAAAGCCGCGTAAGCCAGCGGCTAACGCCGGTCCGAATGGGCCGTACGAACGGGGTCCGGCTGTCCCTTCCGGGCCCCGTTTCTGCTCGGCGTTGCTAGATTGCGCGCGTCATGAAGCGACTGAATGGATCGGGCCTGTAATCCGCGAATGGCCCACAATCGGTGAAGCCATGTCGCCGGTAGAGCGCGAGCGCCGGTTTGAAGGCAGCGCCTGACCCGGTTTCGAGGCTGAGCCGCTCAAGCCCGGCCGCGCGGGCCACTTCGATAATGTGGCTCAGCATCCGGGCGGCGACACCGCGGCGCAGAAAGGCGTCGGCGGTGCGCATCGACTTGATCTCGCCGTGCCGGCCATCGAGCCGCTTCAGCGCGCCGCAACCCGCCAGATCGGGGCCGCAATGAATCGACCAGAAGGTAACACCGGGGGCCTTCAGTCCCTCGAAATCGAGAAAATGGCAGCTTTCCTCGGGCGAGTTTGCGAGCATGCCGGCAAAATGCCGTTCGAGCAGCGCGCGGATCGGGGCGCCTGACAGATCGTCCTCGACGATATGCCAGCCGTCCCGACCTGCAGCATCGGTCAAAGCATCTGATCCAGCGTCGCGAGGCACGCGTGCGCGAGCAGCTTCGAGCGTTCGGGCGACCAGCCGGCGACGGGATCGGGCAGATCGCGATTGTCCTTGAACGGCATTTCGATCGTCATCGACACCGCACCAAAGCGCTCGGCGAGCTGCGTCGTCGACATCGACAGATTGGCCTTGCCCGGCGCTGAGCTTTCATAGCCGAGCGCGGTCTGGAAATCGGGCGTGTTGGCGGCAAGGGCGGACTGGAAGGCCAGATAGCGCGCCTGTTGCTCGTCCTTCAACGACGGGATGCCCTCGAAACCCGCCAGGAACACCGCCGGAATCGCCTCGTCGCCATGAACGTCCATCGCCCAATCGACGCCGCTTTCGTCCATCGCATTGCGCACCGCGAGCACTTCGGGGCTGCGATCGGCAGTCGGATTGTCCCATTCGCGGTTGAGATTCACCCCGGCATAGTTGGTGCGCAGATGACCGCGGCGCGACCCATCGGGGTTCATGTTCGGTACAAGGTGGAAACGGCATTTCTGCCGTAGCGACCGGGCATGGGGATCGGCCGGATCGGTGAGCTTCTCAAGCGCGCCTTCCATCCACCATTCGGCCATGCTCTCGCCCGGATGCTGGCGCGCATACAGCCACACCTGGACCGGCCCGGTGCCCATTTCGAGGCAGTCGATCGGCTGCCCCTCAAGACTGGTGCCGAGACAGCGATAGGAAACGCCGTCGCATTCAGCGACAGAGGCGACCAGGTCGTGATGCCGTTCCATCGAATAGGGCGCGAAATAGGCGATCCACAGAAGCTGCCCTTCGGCGCTGTGGTTGATGGTGAGCGTCCCGGCTTCGTAGCCGGTGTCGAGCCGGAACCAGTTTTCGCGGTCATAGCTGGCGCAGGCGGCATAGCCGGGCCAGCCATCGGGATAGGCCGAATCGCCGAGCCCGGCGATCGCCAGTTCAAGTTCATCGCCCACCGCGCAGCCCACGCGGAAATGGAACCACTGGAAGAAATCGGATTCGCGATCCTTGCGGATCGAAAGGCGGGCACGCGTGCCATCGATCGAATCCACGACGATATTGCCGCTGTCGAAAGCGGCGTTGATGCTGATTGTCATGGAACGCTGATAGTGCGTCCCGATTCGCCGGGGAAGTCCTTGAATAGGGCTTCGGCCAATTTCGCCGCAGCAATCGACGGTTGTGCCGCAGGCGCCTTCACCGGCACCGCGCTGAGCGCCCGGCCTTCCCACACGGCCTGGCCCGTGGCCGCGTCATCGATACGCACCGACAGCTGCAGATCCTGCATCTGTTTCGGCCCGCCACCAAGATTGATGCCGATACCGAGGCCCACCCCCGAGCCATAGCTGCCGGTCGATCCGCCAACGCCGACCGAAACCGGCGAACGCTTCGCAAGCGGCATGCGATCGCTGCGGTCGAAGGCTATGCGAACCTTGAGCGGCGCGGCCGCTCCTTCGGGCGCAGCGACGAAGCCCAGCAACTGCAGCTGACGCTCCACCGCGATGCGATAACTGTTCCATTCGAGTGACGGCTGCGCCGCGCCGCCCGTCGCCGAGGCATCGCCGTGCGGCAGCACTTCGACGGCATAGCGCGTGCCTGGGGCCAGGCCGGCGGTTGCATTGTTATGGAAGCGGGTAACCTCGACGGGGGGAACCGCCGTGGCACAGCCGCCGAGCGCAAGCGCCACTGCCGCGAGCAGGGCGACGGAAAATTGACGCGTCATGCCCGCATCATGCGCCAGCAAAAATGGCTTGGCAATGAACGAGGTGGGGGGCGTGGCCCCCGCACCCTCGAATTCAGCGATAGAAGATATGATTGTCGATCTGCGCGATGCGCGTCTTGCGCCAGCCGGGCGAGACGTAGCGCGCATGGAAGAACAGCGCGCCTGGCGCCTTGTTCTGCCAGCTGCCGTCGCGCGCGATCTGCGCGATTGCGATCGCATTCGACCATTGGCCGGCATTGCGCACGGCGGGCATCTTGCCGCGGCGCACGAAGCTGAACTGGCTCGGCTGATGGACGACGCCGCACAGGCTCGTCGGGAAGCGGCCCGACTTCGCGCGGTTGATCACGACATGTGCGACCGCGAGCTGCCCCGCGAGCGATTCGCCGCGCGATTCGAAATAGACCGCCTGCGCGAGGCAGCGCAGTTCGGGATCGATCGTCTCGGGCTTCGGGGTCGCCGCGACCAACTGGGCCAATGTATCGGCAACAGCGCTGTCGTCGGTGGCGGTATCGACCGGCGTTTCGGCTTCGGTCGACGGAGCTGCCGCATCGCTGTCGGCCGGAACATCGGCGGCGGGCAGCGTGATCGCGGGAATGTTGGCGTCGGCGGCCAGATCACTGGCGAAGCCGGGTTCGGCCAACGACAGCGCGGCAAAGGCAGTGATGCCCACGGCAGCCACGCTGGCAGCGTTCAGAATACGACTCATCTAATCCGTCAAAAGGGCGGCTGACGAACCTAAATCTAACAGGCTGGGGGATCGTTGATCCTGAACCACCTGCGGTCGTCATCCGACTGCGTGTCCATATCGGTAAATCGGGCCTGTCCGAAAAGACGGATGCAACCCGCGATACGACCTACGCGTTATCAAGTGGCCGGGCACCTATTGTGCGCCGCAACAGAGTCAAGTTAACGCGCCCCACTCCGCGACGAGACGTGGCGCATCTGCGATATCCAGTTCGACGATCCACAAGTCGGGATCGGCTTTTCGCCGCCGGTCCTGATAGTTTGCGCGTTCTTCACCATCGCTCGCGGGATCGGGTCCGACCGCTTCCCATATATAATTGCCAGTCATCGCAAAGCGGCGTTCGAGCAGCGGCCCCGCCACCCCTCGGTCGCTGCACTGGACGAGGATCGAGCCGGAATGATCGTCGCCCGCGGCAAGAACCGCAGCGAATCCGCCCGCGGCCTCGGTTTCGCGGATAAGAAGATCGACGAGGAACCGGCTGGTGAAGCGCGTCATCGGAGCATCCGCCCCGGAAGGTCAGGCCGCGTCGCGCGCTTCGGCATCGACGAGCATGGCATAGAGCGCTTCGTCATTCTTCGCACCGCGCAATCGTTCGGCAATGCTCTCATTGCGCAGCATACGCGATACGCCGGCGAGGGCCTTCAGATGGTCGGCGCCCGCGTCGAGCGGCGACAGCAGTATGAAGAGAAGATCGACCGGCAAACCATCGACCGCCTGAAAATCGATCGGCCGCGCGAGCTGCAGGAACATGCCACGCACGCCGTTGAGATCGGCCATCTTGGCATGCGGCAAGGCAATGCCGCGACCAAAGCCGGTCGAACCGAGCCGCTCGCGCTCGAGCAGCGCCTCGCTCACTTCGCCCGCGTCGAGTCCCAGCGACCGCGCCGCCAGTTCGCCGACATAGGGGAACAGCGCCTTTTTGGAATCGAGCTGCACATTGGCGCGCACGGTGGCGGGATAAAGGAGGGAGGATAGGTTCATTGGTCTGGTCAAATCTGCATGGCCGCAAGGCGACGCCACGCGGGTCATCCTGTTGGCGTTGGTTCGCTTGAGCGTACTAGGCTGGCCCCCGCCGTCCGGCTTTCGGGCTTTGTTGGGCGCGGCCCTTAGGCCGAACGGCAGAGAAAATCCAGCCCTATTGTCTGCTAGCGCGGCTCGACCCAGCCAATGGTGCCGTCGCGGCGGCGATAGACCATGTTGTGCGACCCCGTCTTGCTGTTGACGAAAAGCAGCGCATTGGTGTCACGCAAATCAAGCATCATGACCGCATCGGACACGCTGCTCGTCGGGATATCGACGCGGGTTTCGGCGATGATCGCCGGCGCATCGCCTGCATCTTCATCATCGGTGCCGCCGTCGAAAACGACATAGCTGGCATTGTCCTCGATCGTCTCGATCGTCACCAACTGCGCACCATTGCCATTGTTGCGATCCTTCAGCCGGCGCATATAGCGGCGCAGCTGCTTTTCGATACGGTCGGCCGCGCCCTCGAACGCAACATGCGCGTCCTGCGCCTGGCCATGGCCTTTCAGGACCAGACCCTGCATGACATGCGCGACAATGTCGCACTGGAAACTGTCGTGCGGTCCCTTTCCGAAGGTCGCGTGCGCCCCGATCGCGCGCGAGAAATATTTGTCGGCAATCGCGTTCATCCGGTCCGACACATGCGCCTGCAGCGCTTCGCCGGTTTCGATCTGGTGGCCAGAGACGCGGATTTCCATTTTTCTTCTCCTTCAGTCATGTCCACGGGATCGCGGGGGAGCCGCGATCAGGGACTATCGTGCCACAGAGGTTGATTGAGTGTGGCGACGAATTCTGCATGACGCGCCAGTTCGGCCGGGGTTGCACCGTGCGGGCGCGGTTCGCGAAACGGGCGGGTGGGGGCGACGGATCGGACGGGTGCCGGTGCGGCACCCCGCGCCGCGGCGGCGGGTTCGGCGGCGAGCCCCAGCCCGATCTGCCGCCCGCCGGTCATTTCGATATAAAGGTGCGCCAGCAGTTCGGCGTCGAGCAGCGCGCCGTGCTTGACGCGGTGGCTGCGGTCGATGCCGTAGCGCGTGCAAAGCGCATCGAGGCTGTGCTTGGCGCCCGGATGAAGCTTGCGCGCCATCTGCACGGTGCAGCACATGCGCGCCATATCGAGCGGCGGCCGGCCGACGCGCGCCAGCTCGGCGTTGACGAAGCCGAAGTCGAAAGCGGCGTTGTGCGCCACCATCGGCGCATCGCCAAGAAAGTCGAGCAATTCGTCGACGCGCGCGGCAAAGAGCGGCTTGTCGGACAGAAACTGGATCGAAAGGCCGTGCACCGCCTCGGCCTCGGCGGGCATATCGCGTTCGGGATGAAAATAGGCGTGAAAGGTCCGCCCCGATTCGCGGCGGTCGATCAATTCGATGCACCCGATTTCGACCAGCCTGTGCCCCGTTCTGGGGTCGAGGCCCGTGGTTTCCGTATCGAAGATTATCTCACGCATCTTTCAAACAATCTGGACCCTATTGCGCATGGAAACAAGAGGCGATCCGCCGAATCTGACGATGGGTCTCGCTTTTCGGGCGGCCGGTTTCGATCAGGAAATCGGCGCGCGCGCGCTTGACGCGATCGGGAACCTGCAGGCCCCGGATCGCCTTGAACTTTGCATTGGTCATGCCGGGCCGGCGCAGCACGCGTTTGCGCTGGATCCACATCGGTGCGGTGACGACGGCGACTGCGCCGACGCGGTGCCAGCCCCCTTTTTCGAACAGGAGCGGAATGTCGAGCACGACGACATCGCGCGCGCGGTGACGGGCAAGGAATTTCTTCTGCGCGCGGCCGACTGCGGGATGGACGATCGCTTCGAGTGCGACAAGCTCGTGGCGGTTGCCGAGCACGCGGCGGCCGAGTTCCTGGCGATCGACGCCGCGCGGACCGGTGGTGCCGGGAAAGCGCGCCTCGATCGCGGCGACCAAGGCACCGCCGGGACCTTGCAGGCGGTGAACTTCGGCATCGGCGTCGAACACCGGCACCCCTTCGCGTTCGAACATCGTTGCCGCGGTCGACTTCCCCATGCCGATCGAACCCGTCAGGCCGAGAATGAACGGTCGGCGAAGCCGCGATCCGGGGCGCTTGTAATGCGTCATGCGGTGAGAATCGCGCGCAATTCCTCGTCGCGACCTTCGGGCGGCGGCGCGCCGAAAAACAGCTCGAACGCTAAGGCCGCCTGACCGATCAGCATGTCGAGCCCATCGACGATGTCCAGCCCGCGCGCGTCCGCAGCGCGGAGCAGCCCTGTCATCAGCGGCGCGTAAACAAGATCGTATACGATCGCATCGTCGGGCAACGGTGACAGATCGAGATCGAGCGGCGGCTGCCCCGTCATGCCAAGACTGCTCGAATTCACGAGCAACGCGGCCGGCGGAAGCGGGGCATCGAGCGCGACGACATCGCCCTTGAGGCCAAATGTGGCAAGCAGGCCCATCGCCTTCAGCGGCGAACGGTTGAGGATGGTGACATGCCCCACGTTCGCGCGCGCGAGCGCAAAAAGCACCGCTCGCGCCGCGCCCCCGGCGCCGATTAGCGCGACCGGCGCGCCTTCGAGATCGAGTTCGGCGAGCGGGGAATAAAAGCCCGCGGCGTCGGTGTTGGTCCCGATAAGCGATCCGTCGCGTTGCCGCACGATCGTGTTCATCGCACCGATCGTGCCGCGAATGTCGCCCGGATCATCGACCAGATCCATCACCGCGATCTTGTGCGGGATGGTTACATTGCATCCGCGCCAGGCGGGATCGGTCCGGCGCTGGGCGATATAGGCGGCCAGATCGTCAGGTTTCACATGCGCGGGCCGATAGTCGCCCTTCATTCCCAGCGCATCGAGCCAGAAGCGATGAATCAGCGGCGATTTCGACTGGGCAATCGGATCGCCGATCACCTCGGCATAAGGCGCGGGCTCGGCAGCGGTCATTGCGGCGCCAGTCCGGTGGCGCGCAGCCATGCCATCAACGGCAGCATCGGCATGCCGATGATCGTCCAGGGATCGCCTTCGACCCGATCGAACAATTGCACGCCCGCCCCCTCGATTTCGTAACAGCCGACGGTCCAGCGGATGCTGTCCCAATGCTGCGCCACATAGTCGGCGATGAAGGCGTCCGACAAGGGCCGCATCCACAGCCGCGCCTCGCCGATCGCGCGCCAGACCGGCGCGCCGTCGCGCGCTGCAACGACCGCGCTGAACAATTTGTGCCGCGTCCCCGCCATGCGGCGCAGATGGTCTGCCGCCTCATCGGGGCTCGCGGGCTTGGCGAGCATTGTTCCATCGGCAAGCGCGAGCGTCGAATCGGCACCGATTACGGTAACGCCAGGCAGCCGAGAAGAAATCTTGATCGCCTTGGCCTCCGCCAGCGCATCGGCAATGTTGCGCGCCGTCTGGCCGGCGGCAACGAGACCGGCCGTCAGCGCTTCTTCATCGACATGCGCCGCGGTCGCTTCGAACGCGATGCCGGCAGCGCGCAGCATCGCTGCGCGGCCGCTGCTCTGCGATGCAAGGACGATCTGCATCACGCCGTCCGGCCCCCGCGATCCTCGACCAGCTTGATCACCGCAGCCGCCGTTTCCTCGATCGAACGGCGCGTCACGTCGATCACCGGCCAGTCATTGTCGGCGAACATGCGGCGGGCATAAGCGATTTCGGCTTTCACGCGTTCATCGTCCACATAGGCGGTTTCGGGCGCCTGATTGAGCGAGAGCAGACGGTTGCGGCGCACCTGGACGAGGCGGTCGAGGCTGGTCGTCAGCCCGACGACGAGCGGACGCTTCAGATGATAGAGGGCGTCGGGCGGCGGCGATTCAGGAACGATCGGAATATTGGCCGTCTTGTACCCCCGGTTCGCCAGATAGATGCTCGTCGGCGTTTTGGAGGTTCGCGAGACGCCAGCGAGCAGAATGTCGGCCTGTTCCCAATTTTCCCAGCCGATCCCATCGTCATGCGCGACGGTGAACTGGATCGCCTCGACGCGCGCGAAATAGGCGGCATCGAGCGCATGCTGACGGCCCGGCCGCGCCTTGGCTTCCTGCCCGAGCATGCGCGACAAGGCATCGGTTACGGCGTCGAGCGCGGGAACAAGCGGCAGGCCCTGGGCCTCGGCGCGGCGCTCGAGACTGGCGCGTAACTCACCGTTGACGAGGGTGAAGAGGATCATGCCGGGGCTCGCCTGGACCTCCGCCATGATCCGGTCGAGATGCGATTCCGAGCGCACCATCGGCCAGAAATGGCGTACGACTTCGACGTCGTCGAACTGTGCGATCGCCGCCTTGGCGATATTTTCGAGCGTTTCGCCGGTGGAATCGGATATCAGGTGAAGGTGGAGGCGGTCCATCACCTCTCTTGCCGCCTTGCGATCCGAAAAGGCAAGCCGTGAAGCGAAATTCCGAGGCTGTGGATAAGTTCGCGGACAAGCCCCGGGATGAAATCGGCAGGGCGATTCCATCCCCGGCCGCGTCGATTCCGTCCCACCGCTTATCCACAAGGGACAAGTCTTATCCACAGGCTGTGAATAGCGGGGATGAGAGCCAACGACTCCGTGGCGTTTGGCGGACCAGCCGGAGTCAAGCTGTTGGCAAAAAGGGCGGCTGCGCCTAAAGCGCGCTTATCCGCCCGCCAACAATCCACCACAATCATTTATATATATTATGAAGAGAGAAAGAGGGGCCGCGTGAAGGCGTCATCGAAGAGCTTGCTGGCAACGCTGCGTGGGGTGCGGCAGGAACGGCCCGCCCTGTGGCTGATGCGCCAGGCCGGTCGCTATCTTCCCGAATATCGTGCGTTGCGGGCGACGAAGGGCGGCTTTCTGGAACTATGCTATGATCCAGAAGCTGCGGCCGAAGTAACATTGCAGCCGATCCGCCGCTTCGGATTCGACGGTGCCATTCTCTTTTCGGACATTCTGGTCGTGCCGCATGCGCTGGGGCAGCGGCTGTGGTTCGAGACGGGTGAGGGGCCGCGGCTGGCCCCGGCACTCGTCGATAGCGCTCTGGCGTCGCTTGAGGCGGCGCCTGAGCGGCTCGACGCGGTCTATGCTACCGTAGCGCGCGTGGCAGCTGCCTTGCCGCCCCAGACGACCTTTCTGGGATTTGCCGGCAGTCCCTGGACGGTCGCCACCTATATGGTCGCCGGCCAGGGATCGAAGGACCAGGCCGCCGCCCGGCGCATGGCGCTCTCTGATCCGGTGGCATTCGGCGCGATCATCGATGCGATCGTCGACCTCAGCGTGACCTATTTGTCGGGGCAGATCGAACAGGGGGTCGAGGCGGTCCAGTTGTTCGACAGCTGGGCAGGAAGCCTGTCCCCTGCCGAGTTCGAACGCTGGGTGATCGCCCCCAATGCCGAAATCGTCCGGCAACTGAAGGCGCTCCATCCCCACACGCCGATCATCGGTTTCCCGAAGGGCGCGGGCGGCAAGCTGGCGGCATATGCCCGCGGGGTCGGCGCCGATGCGATCGGTCTTGACGAAACGGTCGATCCCGCTTGGGCCAATGATGATCTTCCCGATCATCTACCGGTGCAGGGCAATCTTGATCCGCTCGCGCTGGTCGCCGGCGGCCCGGCTCTTGACGCTGCGATCGATCGCATCCTTGCAGCTTTCCCCGAACGGCCCCATATCTTCAATCTCGGCCATGGTATCGTGCCCGACACGCCCATAGCCCATGTCGAACATCTGATCAGGCGCGTGCGAGGCGAGTAGCGGGATGGCAGACTGGACTGGATTTCTGGGGGTCACGATGTTGTGGGTGAAAGCGGCGCATGTGATTTTCGTCATCTTCCTGATGGCGGGTCTTTTCATGATGCCGCGCTTTTTCGTCTATCATCACCAATGTGCGGTGGGGTCGGACGAGGACAGGAAATGGATCGAGCGCGAAGATCGCCTGCGCAAGATCATCCTCAATCCCTCGCTCGTCCTCGTCTGGATCCTGGGTCTGATGCTCGCTTTCAATGGTGGCTATTGGTCGCAGGGCTGGTTTCACGCCAAGCTCCTGCTTGTCCTGCTTCTGTCGGGCTATCACGGCTGGACGATCGGCTATTTCAAGAAGCTGAAGCGCGGCGAACGACCTCTGTCCGAAAAGCGCCTGCGGATGCTCAACGAGGTACCGGGCGTAGCCGCGGCGATCATCGTCATTCTGGCGGTCGTCCGGCCCTTTTGACCTCTCGTCTCGGCGACAGCCGATTGACTTGACGAAATCGGCGGCTTAGGGGCCGATCAACCCGGCTTTCCGTCGGCGGCGCGATCTTGGCGCCGAAGCTATCGTGAACGGTCGTCCCCCGGCCGGATAGGCACCGCCTGGTGCGCCGTATCGAACGAATTTTCCTATATTTCTGTTACCTGGAATCCATCCATGCATCTTAAAGAACTCAAGACAAAATCGCCCGCGCAGCTCGTCGAAATGGCTGAAGAGCTGGGCGTCGAGGGCGCCTCGACGCTGCGCAAGCAGGATCTGATGTTCTCGATCCTCAAGGAGCTCGCCGAAGAGGGCGAGGAAATCATCGGATCGGGAACGATCGAGGTTCTGCCCGACAGCTTCGGTTTTCTGCGTAGTCCCGAAGCCAATTATCTTGCCGGTCCCGACGACATCTATGTGTCGCCCAATCAGGTCCGCAAATATGGTCTGCGCACCGGCGACACCGTCGAGGGCGAAATTCGCGCGCCGAAGGACGGCGAACGCTATTTCGCGCTGACCAAGCTGATCAGCGTCAATTTCGACAATCCTGAGGTCGTGCGCCACCGCGTCAATTTCGACAATCTGACGCCGCTCTATCCGAACCAAAAGCTCAAGCTCGATACGATCGATCCGACCGTCAAGGACAAGTCGGCGCGCGTGATCGATCTCGTCAGCCCGCAGGGCAAGGGCCAGCGCGCGCTGATCGTCGCGCCGCCGCGCACGGGTAAGACGGTGCTGCTGCAAAATATCGCGAAGGCGATCACCGACAATCACCCCGAGGTCTATCTGATCGTCCTGCTGATCGACGAGCGGCCCGAGGAAGTCACCGACATGCAGCGCAGCGTCAATGGCGAGGTCGTCTCCTCGACCTTCGACGAGCCCGCGACGCGCCACGTCCAGGTCGCCGAAATGGTGATCGAAAAGGCGAAGCGGCTAGTCGAGCACAAAAAGGATGTCGTCATCCTGCTCGACTCGATCACCCGCCTCGGCCGCGCATACAACACCGTAGTGCCGAGCTCGGGCAAGGTTCTGACCGGCGGTGTCGATGCGAACGCGCTTCAGCGTCCCAAGCGCTTCTTCGGTGCTGCGCGCAATATCGAGGAAGGCGGATCGCTGTCGATCATCGCGACCGCGCTGATCGATACCGGCAGCCGCATGGACGAAGTCATCTTCGAAGAATTCAAGGGCACGGGTAACAGCGAAATCGTCCTCGACCGCAAGGTCGCCGACAAGCGCATTTTCCCGTCGCTCGACGTCGGCAAGTCGGGCACCCGAAAGGAAGAACTGCTCGTCGAGAAGGACAAGCTCAGCAAAATGTGGGTGCTGCGCCGCATCCTCATGCAGATGGGCACGGTCGATGCGATGGAATTCCTGCTCGACAAGATCAAGGATTCCAAGACCAACGAAGATTTCTTCGACAGCATGAACCAGTAAGCCGCGATGGCCGTGATCGAGCATGCCTTGCTGCCGGTCCGGCCTGGAATGGAAGTGGAATTCGAAGCGGCCATCGCCAAAGCGCGGCCGCTGATCGAAGCCTCGCCCGGCTTCATTTCGCTGACCCTTCGTCGGCCGTTGGGAACCGGACAGCCCTATCTGTTGTTGGCAGAATGGCGAACGGTCGCGGATCATCGCGATGGTTTTCGTCGATCCGACCGCTATGAACGGTGGCGGGCGCTGCTGCATCGCTTTTACGACCCCGTGCCGGGGGTGAGCTATTTCGGAGACGCTGTGTGATTTTGGACATGTTGACGCAGGCGGCGGCCACTGCCGGGCCCGGTGGGTTCGGCGAAATCTGGTCGCACATCGTCGCCGATTTTTCGAACATCACTGAACCCGCCGCGCTCGCTGCCTTCGTGCAGGTGCTGATGATCGACATCGTGCTGGCCGGCGACAATGCCATCGTCGTCGGCGCGCTCGCCGCAGGACTGCCCGCCGATCAGCGCAAGAAGGTGATCCTGATCGGCGTTCTGGCGGCGCTCGTCCTGCGCATTGCCTTTGCCCTTGTCGTCACGCAGTTGATGCAGATCGTCGGTCTGATCTTCGTCGGCGGTCTGCTGCTGATCTGGGTCGCCTGGAAGATGTGGCGCGAACTGCGCGAAGGCGCGCATTCGGCCGGATCACCCGAGATTGAGGGCGACGAACATTCGGGGTTGAAGCCTGCCAAAAGCTTTGCCGCCGCCGCCTGGGCGGTCGCGATCGCCGACGTCAGCATGAGTCTCGACAATGTGCTTGCGGTTGCCGGCGCGGCGCGCGAGCATCCGGGCATCCTGATCGTCGGGCTGATCTTCGCGGTCGCACTGATGGGTATCGCGGCGAATATCATCGCCAAATATATCGAGCGCTATCGCTGGATCGCCTATGTCGGCCTTGCCGTCATCCTCTATGTCGCGGTCAAGATGATCCACGAAGGCTGGATCGACCCCGCGGTCGGGCTGGGAACATTGTTCGGCTGAACAAAAGCCGGTCTCGTGAGAGGCCGGCTTTTCTTTTAGCGGCGGAATCCCCATTTGGCGGATATGGCAAAGCTCCATCTCACCCGTGTTGCTGTGGGTTGTCCCGACTATCCGTCGCTGGATGCGCGGATTGCCGCACGCGCAGAGCAGGGCGAAGTGCGGTTCACGACGCGGTTCAAGCCGAAACGTGCCGACGAACTGCTCGGCGGCAGATTGCATTTCATCATTCGTCACATGATCGTCGGGCGCGTCGAAATCCTGGCTTTTGACGATCGGGATGATGGGCGGGTCGATATTGTGTGTGCGGCCAGGCTCGAACCCGTTCATCCGCAGCCCAAGCGTGCGCACCAGGGCTGGCGTTATCTGAGCGAGGCCGATGCGCCCAAGACTGCGGATGGCGCGAGCGGAATCGGCGATCTGCCGCCCGAGCTCTATCGCGAATTGGCGGCGATCAGCCTGATCTAGCGCTCACCGGGCGTGCCTTCGATGGCGGCGCGAAAGCTGTCGGCACGCGCCATGGCCCAATAGCGCGCGCTGGCGACCGATCCCGGATCGTCGAGCAAAATGGAGCGCGGGTAGAAGCTGTAGATGCGGTCGATCGAATCCGAGCGTGCCGAATTCAGCCGCTCGTGGAGATGGTGCGGCCTTATCTGCCATGGATCGTCGAGCCCCATTGCGCAGCTGATATCCCATAGCGCCGACACGGTGGACGCCTGGAACCGGCGGACCCGTTCGGCCTTGTCCTCGACGACCAGACCGCGTTGGCGTCCGGCATCCTGCGTTGCCACGCCCGTCGGACATTCGTCGGTGTGGCATTTGAGCGACTGGACGCAGCCGAGACTGAACATGAAAGCGCGCGCCGCGTTGGACCAGTCGGCGCCGAGGGCGCAATTGACCGCGAGCCCGGCGCCCGAATGCACCTTGCCCGAGGCGGCTAGACGGATTTCTTCCTTGAGCCCGCAGCCGACAAGCGCGTTGCGGACGAAGATCAAGCCTTCGCGAAGCGGCATGCCGACGCGGTTCGAAAATTCAACCGGAGCGGCGCCGGTGCCGCCTTCGGCGCCGTCGACGACGATATAGTCGAGGCGGATTCCCGTCTCGAGCATGGCCTTCATGACGGCATAGATTTCGTGCGGCTGGCCGACGCAGAGCTTGATCCCGACCGGCTTTCCGCCGGTGAGATCGCGTAGCTTCGCCGCCCATTCGACCATTTCTATCGGCGTCGAGAAAGCGGAATGCGCGGCCGGCGACACGCAATCCTTGCCTTCGGGAACTCCGCGCGTCGCAGCGATCTCGGCGCTCACCTTCGGGCCTGGCAAGACGCCGCCATGCCCCGGCTTCGCGCCTTGGCTGAGCTTGATTTCGATCATCTTGACCTGATCATGTTGCGCGGCATCGCGAAAGCGATCGGGGTCGAAACGACCTTCATCATCGCGGCAACCAAAATAGCCGCTGCCCAGCTCCCAGACGATGTCGCCGCCGTGGACACGGTGATAGGGGCTGAAGCCGCCTTCGCCGGTATCGTGGTAGAAATCGCCTGCCTTGGCGCCAAGATTGAGCGCCTCGATCGCCTTGGCGCCGAGCGACCCAAAGCTCATGGCCGAAATATTGAGGAGCGCCGCATCATAAGGCCGTGCGCATTGTGCGGTTCCGACGCGGACCCGCCGCGTCCGGTCATGCGCTTCGGCGGGCGCAATGCTGTGGCTCATCCATTCATATTCGTCCGAATAGACGTCGAGTTCGGTTCCGAAGGGATGGCTGTCGAGCTGCCCCTTGGCGCGGGCATAGACCAGATCGCGTTCGTTGCGCGCGAAGGGACGGCCGTCGAGCGGGCTTTCGACGACATAAGCGTAAAGAAAGGGCCGCAATGCCTCGAACAGCCAGCGGATGCGCGCGATCAGCGGATAGTTGCGGCGCAGCGAATGATGCGACTGCATGACGTCGTAAAGCGCCACGAGCAGCAACGGCGTCCAGATCAGCAAGCTCCAGCGCGCGGGCGCCCACCATAGCGCCAGCGCAATCGCAGCGATCAGGCCGGGAATGACGATCCATCGGCGCATGACAGGGAAACGCGGTCAGCCCGCCTGCGCTGCAAGCATCGCCGCCATTTTCTCCCAAACCTTGTTGATCGCCTTGAGCGGGCGAACCATAACCTTGAAATCCTGTATCTTTCCGTCGTCGTTCCAGCGAATTATATCGACGCCGTTGATGTGGATTCCCTCAAGTTCGGTTGAAAATTCGAGGCAAGCCTGGTTGCCGTCGGCGATTTCACGCAGATAGCGAAAATTTTCACCGCCGAGCACATGGCTCGCGGCGTGCAGATAGGCGAACACCTTGTCGCGGCCTTCTTGCGGCGAGTGAACGACGGGAGAATGAAATACCGCGTCGTCGGCCAGCATCGCGCGCAATGCTTCCGGATCGCCGCCCGCCGCCATATAGGCGTGCCAGGCGGCAAGTCCGGGATGGACGCCGGACCCGGCGCTCATGCAAGAGCCTCGGCGAAGAAATCGCGCGTCCGGCTGTCGGCAAGCTGCGCGCCATCGTCGTTGCGGCGATTGCCCATCGTTGCTGCGAAGCCATGGTCGAGGCCGGGATAATCGTGGAGCGTAACTTTGGGATTGGGATCGAGCGCTTCGTGGATCTTTGCCTGCGCGGCATGATCGACGAAATGATCCTCGGTCGGAATGTGGAGCATCAGCGGCTTGGCAATCGCATGCGCCTCGTTCAGCATCGTGTCGATCATGACGCCATAATAGCCGACCGAAGCGTCGATATCGGTTCGCGTCGCCGCCATATAGGCCAGCCGTCCGCCAAGGCAGAAGCCGACGCAGCCGACCTTGGTCGCGCCCTGGCTGTGCAGCCAGCGGATCGCGGCCTCGATATCCTTGACGCCCAGGTCGGCATCATATTGCCCGAAATAGCCAAGCGCTTCCTGAAATTCGGCCTCGATATCGGGGCTGAGTTCGACACCGGGCGCGAACCGCCAGAAAATGTCGGGGGCGATCGCCAGATAACCGAGCGCCGCCCAGTCGTCGGCCTTTTTGCGGATGCCTTCGTTCACGCCGAAGATCTCCGGGATTACGATGATGGCGCGCGTAGTGTCGGCATCGGGCCGCGCGACATAGGCGGGAATCCGGCCTTCTCCGTCGAGTGCGGCGATTTCGCTGTTGGTTGGCGACATGAGGGGCTCTCCTGACTCTTGCTTATTGGCTGTGAAAGCGCGAAGCTAGCCGCCGACAGGGCGACGCTCAAGCGCGGAAAGGGCGGAAAACAATGAAGTTCAACATCGAGGTCGATTGCACGCCCGAAGAGGCGCGGCGCTTGTTCGGACTTCCCGACCTCGAGCCGCTGCACGACATCTACCTCAGCCGCGTCAAGGAACTGATGGCGAAGGGGATCACGCCCGACATGGTCCAGTCGATGGTCAAGAGCTGGGTCCCCATGGGCGAGAGTGGATTGAACCTGGTTCAGTCGCTGCTCGGTCAATTCGGTGGCGGGCTGATGGGGGGGGCGGCGAAGCCCGCGGCCAAGGATGACGAGGACAAGCCGGCGCGGGGAAGCAAGCGCTGATCAACACGCCGGCAAGCGAAACAATTTTTGCCCTGTCGAGTGGGATGCCGCCGGCCGCGATCGCGGTTGTGCGGGTCAGCGGTGTGCACGCCGCCGATGCCGTGCGGGCGTTAGCGGGGCGTCTGCCGCCGCCGCGGCATGCGTCGCTTGCCGATCTCAAGGATGCAACGGGAGCGCCGCTCGATCGGGCGCTCATGCTCTGGTTTCCGGGACCGAATACGGCGACGGGCGAAGATCTGGCCGAGTTTCATCTGCATGGCGGCCGCGCAGTCGTCGCAGCGGTCGAATCGGCGCTGACAGCGCTTCCTGGGCTGCGCCGCGCCGAGGCGGGCGAATTCACCCGGCGCGCTTTTCTGAATGACCGGATCGATCTCGCCGAGGCCGAGGGGCTTGCCGATTTGCTTGCCGCCGAAACCGAAAGCCAGCGGGTGCAGGCGCTCGGGCTAGCCAGCGGCCATGTGTCGCGCGCGGTGGCCGCGTGGCAGGAACGCTTGCTGGCGTTGATGGCGGCGGCCGAGGCAGAGCTGAACTTTGCCGACGAAGATGACGTCGATGTTTACGAAGGCGCTGCCGCACGGTTGGTTGCGGGAATGGCGGCGCTGGCGGCCGAGTTGGGCGAGTGGCTGGCGCAACCGGCGGCCGAAGTGATTGCAGACGGGCTCTCGGTGGTGATCGCCGGGCCGCCGAACGCCGGAAAGTCTACACTTATCAACGCATTGGCGCAGCGTGAGTTGGCAATCGTATCTCCCGTCGCTGGGACGACCCGCGACGTCATCGAAACCCCGCTGGCGCTCGATGGCATTGCGATGCGCTTTTCGGACACCGCGGGATTGCGCGGCGAAGGCGCCGATGTCGTCGAAGCGATCGGTATCAATCGCGCACGCGCTGCGGTGGAGGCCGCAGACATCGTCCTGTGGCTCGGCCCGCCGCGTGACGCCCCCGACCATCCCCGCTGTATCCTGATCGCGGCGCAAGCCGACCGGTGGCGCGGCGACGCCGCTGCCGAAGCCGATGCGGCGCGCTGCGACCTGATCCTGTCGGCGGCGACGGGCGAAGGCATGGAGGCGTTGCATGGCATGATCGTCGACATGGCGCGAACGCTGCTGCCCCGCGAAGGCGAAGCGGCGCTACGCCAGCGTCAACGCGCTGCACTCGCCGACGCGAAACAATGGCTTGGCATCGACGCGGGGTCGCGCGAGGCGGGCGACCTCATCCTTATTGCCGAGCGCCTGCGGCTTGCCGCAGGTGCGCTCGACCGGATCACCGGGCGTGCTGGCGTCGAGGATATGCTCGATGCGTTGTTCGGACGCTTCTGCATCGGCAAATGATGTTCCACGTGGAACAGTTCGTGCAGCCGGCGTGCGTGCGGGCGCCGTAGACCGACCCCGCCGAATCGGCTAAAGGCGCGGCAATCATGGACAGCAGCAAGATTTTCGACGTGATTGTCGTCGGCGGGGGACACGCCGGGACCGAAGCCGCGGGCGCCGCTGCACGGCTCGGCGCGCGCGTTGCGCTCGTCAGTTTCGACCCGGCGCTGATCGGGACAATGTCGTGCAACCCGGCGATCGGCGGTCTCGGCAAGGGCCATCTGATGCGCGAGGTGGACGCGCTCGATGGCTGGATGGCGCGCGCCGCCGATTCCGCCGCGATTCACTATCGGATGCTCAATGCGTCGAAGGGCGCTGCGGTGCAAGGCCCGCGTATCCAGGCCGACCGGAAACTCTATCGCGATGCGATCCAGGCGTTGCTTGCAGCGGAGGAGGCGATTTGCGTCGTGGCCGGCGAAGCCGCGGCGCTGGTGCTTCGCGAAGGCGGTGCCCGCGTCGAAGGCATTGAACTGGGCGATGGGACGCGGCTCGTCGCGCCGGCTGTGGTGCTCGCGACGGGCACCTTCCTCGGCGGACGCCTGTTTCGGGGCGAGGAGCGCATGGTGGGCGGGCGGGTCGGCGAAGCCGGCGCACATCGGCTCGCCGAGCAATTGCGTGCCGCGGCTTTGCCGATGGCGCGGCTCAAGACCGGAACCCCGCCGCGGCTCGACGGGCGCACGATTGATTGGGCGCGGCTCGAGGAGCAACCCTCGGACAGCGCTGAAGGCGCGCGTTGGACCTGTTCCACGTGGAACAGCGAGCGGACAGTGTCGCAGATTTTCTGCGCGATTACGCGCACCAATGCCGAATCGCACCGCATCATCGCCGACAATCTCCACCGCTCGCCGCTGTTCACCGGTGCGATCGGGGCGGCTGGGCCGCGTTACTGTCCGTCGATCGAGGACAAGATCCACCGCTTCGCCGACCGCGAGGGGCATCAGGTGTTTCTCGAACCCGAGGGGCTCGATTCGCCGCTCGTCTATCCGAACGGCATTTCGACCTCGCTACCTGCCGACGTCCAGCTCGCGATGCTGCGCACGATGGAGGGTCTGGAACGCGTCGAGATGACGGTGCCCGGCTATGCGGTCGAATATGACCATATCGATCCGCGGGCGCTCGATCGCAGTCTGCAGGTGCGTGCAATTGCCGGTCTGTGGTGCGCGGGCCAGATGAACGGCACCACCGGATATGAGGAAGCGGCGGCACAGGGTCTGGTTGCGGGTGCGAATGCCGCGCTTGCGGCGCAGGGCCGCGAGCCGCTCATCCTCGATCGGTCCGAATCCTATATCGGTGTGATGGTCGACGATCTGGTTTTGCAGGGTGTCACCGAGCCCTATCGCATGCTCACCGCGCGCGCCGAATATCGTCTCCGGCTGCGGGCCGACAACGCCGCGACGCGGTTGACGCCGAAGGGAATCGCGTTGGGGCTGGTGCGACCCGCGACGGCGGTGCAGTTCGAAGCGCGCATGGCGGAACGCGCGAGAGCAACGGAGCTGTTGTCAGCGCCGGTAACGAGCTCCAATTATGCCGCTATCGGCCTGGGATTGCCGGGCGACGGGGCGCCGCGGACGCGAATTGACCTGTTGCGCTATTCGGGTGTCGCGATCAGCGACCTTGCGGTGCTCGCGCCGGAGCTTGCCGACATCGACCCGACCCTACTCGCCGAACTGGCTGAGGACGCCCACTATGCGCCCTATATTGCGCGGCAAGAGGCTGAACTGCGTGCGCTCGCGGCGAATGAAGCCATCCTGCTTGACCCCGCGCTCGACTATGCTGCTATCGGCGGCTTGTCGCGCGAAATGGTCGAGCGGCTTACCAAAGCGCGGCCGGAAACGCTGGGCCAGGCGGGTCGCATCGACGGCGTGACCCCCGCTGCACTGACTGCGATCATGGTGCATAGTCGGCGACGGGCGGCGTGAGGTGGGCGTGGCCGACAATTCTCCCAGGGTTGATCGGTCAGGTGACGGATGCTTCTCGGCGCTTCCCCCAGCTGGCTGGCAATGAAGCAGGTCCGTGTGAAGGGCCTCGCGCCCCCGCCGCGGGACTCGAATGCCGCTCGCAAGGCACCAGGGCGGGGTGAGGTCGAGGGCCATTGATCGATAGGACAATTTACGCATGACGGTTGAATTGCTGACAAGCGAAGCGGAAGCACGCAGTTGGATCGGGGCGGCCTTCGCGCCAACCGAACAACAATGGGCGCAGCTCGATCGCTTTGCCGCGATGCTGGTGGAGGAGAACGCCCAGCAGAATCTGATTGCTGCATCGACAATCCCGACCTTGTGGGTGCGGCATATCGCCGACAGCGCGCAGTTGCTGGCGCTCGACGATGAGGGCGAAGGGCTCTGGATCGATCTCGGCAGCGGACCAGGGTTGCCCGGGCTGGTCGTCGCAATCCTGTCGTCACGGCCGATGCTGCTTGTCGAATCGCGGCGGCGGCGCTGCGATTTTTTGCGTGCGGTCACGGGCGAACTTAATCTTGCACATGTCGAGGTTGTGGAAGCGCCGCTAGAACGCATCGCGACGCGCCCTGTGGCTACGATCAGCGCGCGGGCCTTTGCGCCGCTCGACAAGCTAATCAACTTATCCACGCGTTTTTCGACCGAATCGACGCGGTGGCTGCTGCCAAAGGGGCGAAACGCAGTTAAGGAACTGGCATCTCTGCCGGAGCCATGGCAGAGAATGTTTCACGTGGAACAGAGCCGGACGGACGCCGACAGCCAGATATTGGTTGGCATGGGGACGATCGGTGGAAAGCAGCGAGGAAAGCGATGATTCGTATCGCCGTGGCGAACCAGAAGGGCGGGGTCGGCAAGACGACGACCGCGATCAATCTGGCGACCGCGCTTGCGGCGACGGGCTGGCGCACGCTGATCATCGACCTCGACCCGCAGGGCAACGCTTCGACGGGGCTTGGAATTGCGCAGTCGCAGCGCGAATTTTCGAGTTATGAATTGCTGCGCGGCGATGCGCAGCTGGCCGATTGTGCCGTCCCGACGGCAGTGCCGCGGCTTGATATTGTCCCGGCGACGGTCGATCTGTCGGGCGCCGAGATCGAACTGATCGAATTTTCCGATCGGCTCCATCGCCTTGAGCAGGCGTTGACGAGTGCCGAAGCGGGGCAGTGGGATATCTGCCTGATCGATTGTCCGCCGTCGCTCGGCATGCTGACGCTCAACGCGCTGATTGCCGCCGAATCGCTGATCGTGCCGTTGCAGTGCGAATTTTTTGCGCTCGAGGGTTTGAGCCAGCTGCTCACTACGGTCGAGCGCGTGCGCGGTCGCTTCAACCAGAAATTGTCGATTCTCGGCGTCGCGCTGACGATGTTCGATCGCCGCAACCGGCTGACAGACCAGGTTTCGGACGATGTCCGCGAAGTGCTGGGGCCGGTGGTCTTTCAGACCGTCATTCCGCGCAACGTGCGACTGTCGGAAGCGCCGAGCCACGGTCTTCCGGCGCTGATCTATGACCATCGCTGCGCTGGATCGGCCGCGTATATCGCGCTCGCGCGCGAATTGATCGACCGCCTGCCCAATGTTCGCAAGGCTGCATAAATGGCTGATAATAAAGACGAAACTGGACCATCTGCGCCGCGCAAACGCCCGTCGGGACTCGGCCGCGGGCTGAACGCGCTGTTCGGCGACGTGGCGGCTGAAGCTCCGGTACTCGCGAGTCCCGGTGCCGCCCGCCCGGCGACGACGGCACCTGCTGGCGATTCGGTGCAGCATATCGCGGTGGGCGCGATTCGCCCGCTTCCCGGCCAGCCGCGCCGCCACTTCGATGAAAATGCGATTGCCGAGCTTGCCGATTCTATCGGGACGCGCGGCCTGTTGCAGCCGATCATCGTCCGACGCGCGCCGGGAGGCGAGGGGTACCAGTTGGTCGCCGGCGAACGCCGCTGGCGCGCAGCGCAGCGCGCGGGGCTGCACCAGATTCCGGCGCTGGTGCGCGAACTCGACGACGCTGCGACCTATGAGATTGCGCTGGTCGAGAATATCCAGCGCCAGGATCTGAACGCGATCGAAGAGGCGAGCGCCTATCGCAAGCTGATCGAGGATTTCGGTCACAACCAGGAAGCGCTGGCAAAGCTGGTCGGCAAGTCGCGCAGCCATGTTGCGAATCTTATGCGCCTGCTCGACCTTCCTCTCGAAGTGCAGGATCTGGTCGGTGACGGATCGCTGTCGATGGGTCATGCGCGCGCGCTGATCGGGGCCGACGGCGCCGAGGCGATCGCGCGCAGGGTCGTCCAGGAAGGCTTGTCGGTGCGTATGGTCGAGGCGCTGGTGCGCGAGGCGAAGGGAGGCGGCCGCAAGGCGCCCGCCGAAAGCCCGACCGTGGCTGGCGGCGGGCGCGATCCCGACATCGTCGCGGTCGAACGGCATCTGTCTGAGCTGCTCGGAATTGGCGTTGCGATTCACTATGCGGGCGGCGGCAAGGGCGCGTTGACCCTGAAATTCGCGTCGCTCGACCAGCTCGACATGATCTGCCAGCGGCTGTCGGGCGAATCGATCTGATCGGCGCGCGCCGGGCCATGGCGATTCGCCGCTGATATTTTTCTGTCCGATGCGCTTAATCTGTCCCGCTGCGGGCCGTTAAAGGGGTGACGGCAATCCCCACGATTGGCCGAAAACTGGCTTAATGCCTTGTTTTTGCTCGCTTGCATCCTGCAAGGCGGGCCAATTCTATATGCGCTGTTAACCATGCTTGTTGGGCAAAAGCTGAACCGGTCGCCCGCTAAAGGGGTCGGCGAATGGGGTGGGATTTCCATTCGATTATCGACTGTTCAAGGGACCAACTTATGCGCACCATTGGAATGAAGCGCGCCCTCATCGGCGCCGCAATTGCTGCTCTCGCCATGAACGCCCCGGCGGCGCATGCGGCGACGGCCACGGGTACGGCGAAGGCGAAGATCCTTCGCCAGATCACGCTCTCCAACACCAGCGATCTGCAGTTCGCGACCGTCATCAGCGGCGCGACCGCCTCGACGGTCGCGGTGTCGACCGCGGGCGGCGTGACCTGCGGCACGGGACTGACCTGCACCGGCACCACGACGGCGGCCAATTTCGACATCACCGGCACCAATGGTGCGGTTGTCGTGGTCGGTGGCGACGCGAATGTCACGCTCAACGGATCGCTTGGCGGCACGATGAACTCGACGCTCAGCTATTCGGCGACGAACGTTACGCTCGGTGCGACCGGCGGCAGCTTTCAGGTCGGCGGCACGCTCAGCGTTGGCGCCAACCAGACGGCTGGCGATTACAGCGGCACGTTCAACGTCACTGCCAACTACCAGTAAACCCTGATTATCAGGTGGGGGGATCGGCGCGCCTGTGGGCGTGCCGGCCATCGAAAGGGGTCGCCGGATACCAGCTCCGGCGGCCCTTTTTCGTATGCGCGGCGCAGGGCGATGCGTGCGTGCCCAGCTATGGTTAGCGAAATATCAACCATGATGGCGCAACAGGGAGGCGACCAACCTGGGGGCGGCGACCGCGGTCCCCGAACGATTGTGGGGATCGTATCTATGTTTCGCTTTTTCAAGGGCTTTTGCCTGCTCGCGGCGGCTGCGTGCAGCAGCACTGCGCCGTCCGCGCACGCCGCGGGCGATCTGCTCGTGGCACCGACGCGCGTGATTCTCGACGGTTCGCGCGGCACCGAGGTGGTGCTCAACAATATCGGGGCCGAACCCGCAACCTACCGCGTTAGCCTGGAGATCAAGCGGATGACCGCCGAGGGCGGGCTCGACGAGATTGACGAGGCGAACGCGAACGCTGCCGAACGCGCCGCGCTCGACATGATCGCCTTCAGCCCGCGCCGCGTGACGCTGCCGCCGAACCAGCCGCAGGTGATCCGCATCGGCGTGCGTATCCCCGAAGGCCTCGCGCCGGGTGAATATCGCGCGCATATGCTTTTCCGCGCGGTTCCCGATGCGGCACCGGCCGTCGCCGATCCTGCCAAGCCGACGGGCGACGGTGTGTCGATCGCGCTCACCCCCATCTATGGCATCACTATCCCGATCATCGTGCGCGTCGGCGAACTCGCCGCGACCGCAAAGATCGGGGAGGCTTGGGTTGGGGATACGCGCGACGGACCCGCCTTCAATTTCCACCTCACGCGCACCGGCAACCGGTCGGTCTATGGCGATATCGCGGTGACGCGGCCGGGTGTGGCTGAGCCGCTGCTGCTGGCGCGCGGCATCGCCGTTTATCCAGAGGTCGGCGATCGCACCGTTTCGCTGCGCGTGCCGGCCGAGGTCGCGGCGAAGCTGAAGGGGCCGGTGCAGATCCGCTATTCGGAGGATCGCGAAGTCGGCGGTGCGACGATCGATCAGGCCGACCGGGTGGTGAAATAGCCGGACGGCGCGCGGAACCGGACGGAGGCGGCGATGCTCGGCGCCTTCCTGAAACGCCTGCTGCCGGCGCTCGCCGCCGGGATGGCGCTGGTGGGCTTGCTGCCCTCCGGCGCCCACGCCGCTGAAAAAACAGATATATATCAAACTACTAGTGACAGCTGGAAACCGAACGAAGACGATCGATGGCTGTTCGACCTGCGCTCGGGCCAATATCGGCTCGGCGACGGCGTGCGGGGTTATCAGACGCCGCAGGGGCTGTGCGTCGATCTTGCCGATGTCGTGCTCGCACTCGATCTCGCGGTGCGCGTCGACCGCAAGTTGCGCCGCGCAACCGGCTGGGTGCTCGACGAGCGCCGCACCTTCCTGATCGACCGCGACGCGGGCGAAGTGCGCGCGGGCAGCGAGCGCTTCCGGATCGGCGCGAATATGATCCGCGACACGGCGGCGGGGTGGTGCGTCGACCTTGCCAGTCTGTCGAAATGGATCGGGGTGCCGATCAGCGCCGACCTGTCGAATGCTGTTCTGCGCATCGATTCGAAGGAAAAGCTGCCGTTCCAGCTCGCCGCCGAGCGCCGCGCGCGCGCTGCGACGATTCGTCCGCAGACGCGCTTCGACCTCGCCAGCCTGCCGCAAGCGCCGCGACCCTACCGAATGTGGAGCACGCCGTCGCTCGACGTTGTCGCTTCGGCAGGCGTGGTGTCCGACAAGCAGGGCGGCTCTTCGACGCAGGCGCGTTACGAAATCTTCGCTGCCGGCGAATTGCTCAAGCAGAGCTTCGATGCGCGCCTCTCGTCCGACGACAAGGGCGTCCCCGACAGCCTGCGCCTGCGGCTCTATCGCACCGATCCCACCGGCCAGCTTCTCGGCCCGCTCCACGCGACGCATTATGCGGTCGGCGATGTCAGCCTGCTGTCGACGGGAATCGTCGCCCAGTCGGTGCCGGGCCGTGGCGCGGTGCTGACCAATCGCCCCGTCGAACGCCCCGACGCGTTCGACAAGACCGATTTCCGCGGCGATCTACCCGCCGGATGGGACGCCGAACTCTATCGCAACGGTCAGTTGCTGGCCTTTACCAGCCCCAATGGCGACGGCCGCTACGAATTTCTGGGCGTCCCACTGCAATATGGATCGAACCGGTTCGAGATCGTCCTTTATGGCCCGCAGGGGCAAGTGCGCCGCGAAATCCGGCAATTGCAGGTCGGGCTGGATTCGATCCCGCCGCAAAAGACCTGGTATTGGGCCGGGATTGCCCAGGACGATACCGACCTGATCGAGTTCGGCGGGCCGCGCGGCGGCGCCTTCCGGCGCGGCTGGCGCGGTTCGGCGGGGATCGAGCGCGGCCTCGATACGCGCACCTCGATCGCCGCCTATTTCCACAGTCTGCTGATCGAGAATGTCCGCCGCAACTATGGCGAGGCGGCGCTGCGCCGTTCGATCGGCCCGACCTTGCTCGAGTTTGGCGTTGCCTATGCCGACGACGGCGGCCACGCGCTGCGGGCAAGCTGGCTCGCCGGCTTTGGCGAAACCTATATCCGTGCCGACGCGATGCGCGGTTGGGGCGGTTTTGTTTCGGACCGTTTCATCAACAATATCAACGGCCTCTATTCGGTGTCGATCGACCAGTCGGTAAAATTGGGACAGGCGGTGCTGCCGTTGCACGTCGATGTGGCGAAGATCGACCGGACCTCGGGCGTTTCGAGCATCGAGGCCTCGGGACGCGCCTCGGCGAGTTTCCGCACCATGACGCTGACCGGGCAGATCGACTGGTCGCGATCGGATGTGCCCTATGGCCCCGACCCGCCTGACAATCTGACCGCCACGCTGCTCGCCAATGCGCGCATCGGGCGCGTCCGTCTGCGCGGTGAGGCGCGCTTTGCGCTGGCGGGATCGAACGCCGATTCGCGCCTGACCGCGATTGCCGAATGGTCGGGCAAGCGCGACGCCGAATGGCGCGCCGAACTGGGCTATGACAAGGGGCTCGACCGCGCGCGCGCCGGGATTGGCTACACGCGGCGTTTCGACAAGTTTCAGCTTTCGGGCTTCGGCGAAGTGGCGAGCGACGGATCGGTCGCGGCGTCGCTGTCGCTTGCCTTCAGCTTCGGGCCGCGCAGCCGGGCCGATGGCGGCGGCGGGGGCTGGCGCGTGTCGAGCGAAAAGCTCGCAAGCCGCGGCCAGGTGCTCGCCGAAGTGTGGATGGACGATAATGGCGACGGTATCCGCCAGCCGGGCGAAGCGGCGGTCGCCGACGTCCCGCTGACCGCGGGTAATGGCTATGTCGATAGCGCAACCGCGAAGGATGGCCGTGCCACGATCGACGGTCTCGAACCCTTTCGTCCGGTGATGATCGGCATCGATGCCGGAAGCCTGCCCGACCCCTATATCCAGCCCGCACTGCCCGGTGTGGTCGTCACGCCGCGGCCCGGCGTCGCGACGCATGTTGCGCTGCCGCTGACCGCGGCCGGCGAAATCGAAGGCGTCGCGATGCGCGACGGCGGCAATGCGATCGAGGGATTGCAGCTCGAGCTGGTCGATGCAGAAGGACGGGTGCGCGCAACCACTCTGACCGAGTTCGACGGATATTTCCTTTTTGAAAGCGTGGCTTACGGACGCTACACGGTGCGGATAGCGAAAGCATCGGCGGCCGCTCTGCGGCTCGATGCCGCATTTGCGCTATCCGCGGTCCCGGGCAAGCAGACGCCGCGCGTTCGGCTCGGAACGCTGGCGCTGAAGCCGCTGGCGCGCGCGCTGGCGGGCGGGGACGCCGCCGGCGGGGGACAGGGCGGCGCGCGGGCACCGCCCGACGACGCGAAAGCAAGCGGCGGCTAAAGTCCTGATCCTGCTTTGGGGGTGACGGGGCGTCCTCAGCCGAGGCGATGTTCGCCCTTCACCCAGCGCACGGTGCCCGACGATGCGCGCATCACCACGGTTTCAGTGGTCAAGATGCCGCCGCGGCGATGCTTGACGCCGCGCAGAAGCGAGCCGTCGGTGACGCCGGTTGCGGCGAAGATTACATCGCCCTTGGCCAGATCTTCGAGGTCGTAGACGCGGTCGAGATCTTCGATTCCCCATTTTTTCGCGCGCAGCCGCTCGTCGTCGTTGCGGAAAAGCAGGCGGCCCTTGAACTGGCCACCGACGCAGCGCAGCGCCGCCGCGGCGAGCACACCTTCGGGCGCGCCGCCCGATCCCATATAGATATCGACATTGGTTTCGGGATTGGTCGTAGCGATCACGCCCGCGACGTCGCCGTCCGGGATCAGCGCGACGCCGCAGCCGATCGCGCGCAGTTCGGCGATGATCGCTTCATGGCGGGGGCGGTCGAGGACGCAGACGATGATGTCGGCCGGCGCGCACCCTTTTTCGCGGGCCACCGCTTCGACATTTTCGCGCACGCTATTGTCGAAATTAACGATCCCGGGCGAATAGCCGGGACCGACCGCAAGCTTGTCCATATAGACGTCGGGGGCGTTGAGCAGGCAGCCTTCTTCGGCGATCGCGAGCACTGCGAGCGCGTTGGGGCCGGCCTTGGCGGTGATCGTGGTGCCTTCGAGCGGGTCGACCGCAATGTCGATCTTCGGGCCCTTGCCAGGCGCATTGCCGACCTTTTCGCCGATAAAGAGCATCGGTGCTTCGTCGCGTTCGCCTTCGCCGATCACGATCGTGCCGTCCATATAGAGCGTGTTGAAAGCGTTGCGCATCGCCTCTACGGCGGCGGCATCGGCCGCCTTTTCGTCGCCGCGGCCGATCAGCTTGGCGGCAGCGATCGCCGCGGCTTCGGTGACGCGCACCATTTCGAGCACCAGGACCCGGTCGAGGTTGCTACCGTCACTTTTTGCCATCGGCTCACATCTCCGTCTTTACTTGCTCCGCCCCATCGGCATGCTGGGCGCCATATGGTCGTGCGCCCCGCTTGTCGAGATCGCTTCGCCCGATTCGGGGGCGTGATTGCGCTGACGTGCGTCATTGGCATGACAGCGCCGCCGCTCGCCGCTCAGGATGCGTCGCCGCCGCCCGCGCAGGACGCCGAGGGTGCGATCGCGCGCAGCCGGGTGCTGCCCGACCCCGTGCGCCGCTGCGGTCCGATCAAGGCTGGCGAGATTCTGGTGTGCGGCTCCGATACCGACCGCAATCGCCTGTCGCCCGAACTGCGCGCCATCGCCGGGGTGGGTCAGGATGCATCGCCGCAAATCCCGCGGGCCGAGGCGAAGGCGATGAGCCTCGACAAGCTGCCCTATAACTGGATGCCGATCGGCGGGCGGTACAAGCCCGGCCCCGAATATAACCCGCTTTACGAGATGGCGAAGCGCGCGACCGATCCCGAAGCGGGAATCCCCGCGCTGCCCGAGGAGCCCTAGGCAAACACCTCGACCGTGGTGCGATCTTCGGAGGCGCGGTAGAGACCTGCGGGAACGAGCAGCAGCATCAGGAAATAGGCCGCCCAGAACAGCAGCCACCCCATACTCATCGCCGTTTCGGCGAAACTGCCGGGCGCGCTGTTGAACAGAATGAAAAGATGCGGTGCGAGCAGCGCCAGCGTCAGCAGGCCGGACAGGACGTAGATGGCAAGATAGAGCCCGAGGAGACGCGGCCATGCCGTTCGCGTGCGGCGCCAGGATTCGGCAAAGGCCGATACCGGCTCGAGCCGCCCGCCCGCCGCCATCACCGGTCCGACGAGACAGAATCGCGCATAAATCCACGAGCCGAGCAGCGCCGAAACGATATAGCGGAAGATCACAAGGGCGATTCCATAGCTCTGAACAGACTGAAATGCCGCGAGCAGCAGGATCGGTAGCGACAGGATGATTCCGACGCCGAAATAGAGGATGATATTGACCACCAGATAGGCCGCGCCGGCGACGAGCCCGTACATGATCTCCGAAATATAGCCCTCGCGGATCTCGGCGAGCAGCGCATTCCATGCCGCGAGCAGCGCGCCGCTTACGATCAGGCTGACGATGCCCAGAAGATAGAGCGGCCCGGTGATCGATCCGCTGACGCGATAGGTCCAGGGATCGGCAGCGATGGCGACGAGGGTGCGCAGATCGAAGATCGGCTCGCTCGACAGCAGCAGAAAGGGCAGCACGACGCCGAGCCCGACATAGGTCAGCAGCGCTTGCCAATACTGCCGGGCCAGCGCGCGTGCTTCGGCCAAGCCCTCCCGGATCGCTAAGTCCATGTCTGTCCCCCCATTCCCCTCAGCGAGAGCTAACAGGGGGATTTGCGAATGCAAGCGGGGTCAGAGCGCCAGGATCGGCATATGCATTGGCGTACCGATGACATGATCCGATGCTGCAAGCGCCGCGAGCGCCGCGGCGACGGCGCGGCCCGGACCTTCGTGCGTGACGAGCGCGATCAGCACGCCGCCCTCGGCATCGTCGCCGCGCTGGATGAAGCTTTCGATCGAAACGCCGGCGTCGCGCATAGCGGTCGCGATCTCGGCAAGGACGCCGATCCGGTCCTCGACGATCAGGCGGACATAATGTTTGCCGACGCGCGCGCCCGCATCGGCGGCGGGGGCGGCATCAAGCGCATCGACCGGCATCGCGAAGGCGGGGCCATATTCGTCGCGCGCGATGTCGATGATGTCGGCGACGATCGCCGATGCCGTCGGCCCCGCGCCCGCGCCCGCGCCTTCGAAAAAGAGTCGGCCGACGAAATTGCCCTCGGCGACGACGGCATTGAGCGCGCCGGGGACATAGGCGAGCGGATGGTCGGCGGGGACGAGGCACGGCTGGACATGTTGATAGAGACCGCCTTCGTCGCGTTCGGCCATACCGATCAGGCGGACGCGGTGGCCGAGCGCGGCGGCCTCGCGAATGTCGGCGGCGATCAGGCCGCGGATGCCCTCGGCGGTCACCGTGTCGATGTCGAGCCGGGTGCCGAAGCAGAGCGCGGCGAGGATCGACAATTTGTGTGCGGCGTCGATCCCGTCGACGTCGAAGGTCGGGTCGGCCTCGGCATAGCCTTCGGCCTGGGCCGCGGCGAGGGCGTCGGCGAAGCTCGCGCCCTCGCGCTCCATCAGCGTCAGGATATAATTGCAGGTGCCGTTTAGGATGCCATAGACGCGGGCGATCTGGTTCGCCGAGGCGCCTTCGCGGATCGCCTTGATGACCGGGATGCCGCCCGCGACGGCGGCTTCATATTTGAGCGGCGTGTCCTGCGCCTCGGCGATCTGCGCGAGATCGAGCCCATGATGCGCGATCATCGCCTTGTTCGCGGTGACGAGCGCCTTGCCCGCGCCCAGCGCCTGGCGGGCGAGCGTCAGCGCAGGGCCGTCGGCGCCGCCGACCATCTCGACCACGACGTCGACATCGTCGGATTCGACCAGCGCCGCCATATCGTCTTCCCAGCGATAGGGCGACAGATCGACGCCGCGATCCTTCTGGCGGTCGCGCGCGGAGACGGCGACGATCTCGACCGCGCGGCCGGCGCGGCGTGCGATCAGGGCGCGATTCGCCTCGAGCAACCGGACGACACCGCCGCCGACGACGCCGATACCGGCGAGCGCGACACGCAGCGGCGGGCGCGGGGTGGCGGGGGCGGGCTGAGGCGACATGCAGGCACTCCTTGGCAGGGCGGGCCGGAGCCCGCATTCGCCTGCGCCCCTATCGGCTTTTCGCCCGGAAACAAGGCCCCGCGTTGCCGCAGGCCCGGCAGTTTGGCCGGGTCAGAGGCCTGGCGGCGGTGTGCGGGTGCGCGTGCATTGACCGAGCGCGCCAAGGACGACGGCATAATCGGCGGCCGCTTTCTTGCGGTCTTCGGGAGCGGTGCCGCCGAGTTTGCTGAGCGGCAGGCTTCGCGGCAAGCCGCAGGCCAGGCGATACCAGCCGAGCGTGTTCTGGCGCGGAATCGGCGCGCTTTCGTCGACGATCTCGCCGAAGGCGGCCGACCAGCGGCGCGACCCGTCGGCGGCGGTCAGGACGGTGATCGACACCGGCTCGCCGGTCTTGGTGTCGAGGAACAGCTGCGTCTCGCCCTCGCCGGGCAGTGTGCCGGGGACGTGGAAACCGTTGGCGATTCCGGTAATCGCGGGCGGGGCGCCGGGCTTGACCAGCTCGGTCAGGATCGCGCGCAGCTGCGATTCGGTCGCAGCGTCCCAAGGCAATTGGGCGTCGGGCGCGATCAGCTGGACGCTGCCGGTGCTGCTGCTCCCCGCTGCCGCGCCCGCCACCGGGCGGGCAAAAAGCAGCACGGGCTGCTTCTTTTTGAGCTTCTGCGGCTTGCCTTTTGCGTCGAGCGGAAGGTCGACAAGATAGCTGATCCGCGCCGCCAACGGCCCCGATCCGCGAATCAGGCTGACCACATCGGCCTCGACATAGAATCGCGCAAAGCCCGCCGCGAGCCCCGGTGCGCGTTCGGCCTTAAGCAGCGCCGTGCTGTAGACACGCGCTTCGATCACCATCGGGGCAACTGTCGCCAGATCGGCGAGATCGGCATAGCTCCAGGGGCTTTCGGTACCCGCGGCGGGTGTCGGAGTTTGGGCGTAAGCATTTGAAAAACAATTAGTAAACAAAGCAATGCCGGCCACGGCAGCCAGGGCGAGGGCGCGCATATTCAATCCACCTTCTGTTCTATCCTGCCTCGAAAGGCGGCCAATTGCCCATCATGGACAAGTGCACATTAACCGCTGATAAAGGGTTTGCGAACTTCTCGCCACCGCGATAGGACGAGCGGTGAAGCGTCCGGCACAAACAGAACAAGCCGGTTGCTAAGCCATCGGGTCTGCGGAGCGCATCGGAAAATATCCGGGCAATTGGCAACCGAACCCGATGGTGCGGATTTGGTGTCAGGATGATCTAGCAAGGAGCGTCGTCCCTGAATGGCTTATGGTGATAATGTCGACCCTAAAAACAGGGTAGTGGCAATTGTCTTGGTGGGCTTGCTGACGGCAGTGCTGGGCTACGGCCTGGTGAACGGCCTGAATATCAGCATCGTCAAGAAAATTGCCGAAAAATTGGACGTGGTGGACGTCGAAGAGCCGCCGCCGCCGGAGGAGCCGCCGCCGCCGCCGCCGCCGGATAACAAGCTGCCGCCGCCGCCGCCGGTCGTGACGCCTCCGTCGCCGATCCCGCCGCCGAGCACCGCGAACCAGATCCAGTCGGTTCCGACGCCGCCGCCGGCGCCGCCGCCGCAGGTCTATACGCCGCCCGCGCCGCCGGCTCCGCCGCCGACCCCCGACATGTCGAAGGGAGCGTCGCCGAAGGGGTCTCCGGGCCGCTGGGTGACGAACGACGACTATCCGCCGAGCGCGCAGCGTCAGGAACGCGAAGGGACGACGGGTTTCCGTCTGACCATTGGCACTGACGGCAAGCCCACCGGCTGTTCGGTCACTTCGTCCAGCGGTCACTCCGACCTCGACGATGCAGCGTGCAAGCTGCTGATGCGCCGCGCGAAATTCGCTCCGGCCGTCGATCGGAACGGCAATCCCACGACGGGTAGCTGGTCGAGCCGCTTTACCTGGAAGATCGACCGCTAAGCGCCGTTTTTCCTGAATTTTCCGGCAGCAATGCCGACCCCCGGTTTAGATTTTTTGAGAGGGAATATCGAAATGTTCAATCTGATTGCGAACGCCGCTGCTGCGGCTGGTGCCCATGATGTCGGGATGAGCCTCATGCCCGCGTCGATGTGCGTCAAGAAAGAGGGCGAGAACCCCTATGGTCTCGTCCCGGCGCTGTGCGAAGGCGGTATCGTGTCGCAGATCACCTTCCTCGTCCTGCTGATCATGTTCATCGGCACGCTGTACATCCTGTTCACCAAGCTGTTCGAACAGAATAAGGTGATCAACCAGGGCAAGGCAGTCGACGCGAACTTCTGGCGTGCGCCGACCCTCGCTGAAGGTATGAACAAGCTCGAAAAGAACAGCGCCTATCGTCAGGTCGTCGAAGACGGTCTGCGCGCCAACGAAGAGCATAACAAGCTGACCGACCCGGTCGAAGCGCATGACTGGATGCACGGCACGCTCGAGCGTTCGCAGAACCACATCAACTCGAAGCTCAACGGCGGCCTCGCCTTCCTCGCGACCGTCGGTTCGACCGCGCCGTTCGTCGGTCTGTTCGGTACGGTTATCGGTATTCTTCGCGCCCTCGTGAAGATCGGTGCATCGGGCCAGGCCTCGATCGACACCGTCGCCGGCCCGGTCGGTGAAGCGCTCATCATGACCGCCATCGGTCTGATCGTCGCGGTTCCCGCGGTTCTCGCCTTCAACTGGCTCCAGAGCCGCAACAAGGCGATTGCTCGCCGTCTGTCGACCTTCTCGAACGACGTGCTCGGCTCGATCATGTCGGGCGGCCAGGTGAAGCCGGCGGTTGCCGCTGCGCCCGCCAAGGCTGCTCCCGCCGCTGCGCCGAAGAAGGCCTAAGACTCTCGCGCCCCGTCGGCCGCTCAGGCGATCGGCGGGGCCGCTGGACAGCGACAGGCGCGCTTCGGCAGGCTTTTCGCAGGTCCATGACAGTAATTTTGTGACAGGATGCTAATCCTATGGCGATGAGTGCAGGCGCAAAGGGCGAAGATGCCCCGATGTCCGACATCAACACGACGCCGCTCGTGGATATCATGCTTGTGCTTCTCATCATCTTCCTCATCACGGTTCCCGTGGTGTTGGAGACGGTGGAGCTCAAGCTGCCCGACGTCGCTTTTGAGCCGACGACGACGAAGCCCGAGAATGTGAACATCTCGGTTCGAGCGGGCGCAACCCCCGGTAGCTGCGAAGTATATTGGGGCCAGTCTCCGGTCGATTCGCGCGAATTGCTCAAGCGCGGTCAAGACAAGCTTGAAAAGCTTCTCAACGATATCGGCGGGCCCCAGAATATCACCGAAGAGAACTTCCCCGAAGTGCATATCCGCGGCGACATCAATACGCCGTACCAGTGCATCGGCGGTGTGATCTACACGATGCAATATGCCGGTTTCCAGAAGATCGGGTTCATTTCGGAACCTGCCCCTGGTTCGGCTACGCTGGGCCGCCTCTAAGGCGGTCCGCGAAGGAATGAAGGAATAGTCTCATGGCTATGGCTGTTGGGGATCGGGACGATAATGAACCGATGATGGAAATGAACACGACGCCGCTGATCGACGTCATGCTCGTTTTGCTCATCATGTTCATCATCACCATTCCGGTCCAAACCCACGCGGTGAAGATCGACCTGCCGGTTCCGACCGATTCGAAGAACAATGTCGACCCGGAAAAGAACAAGATCATGATCGACCCCGCGGGGACGGTCACGTGGAACGGCGTTCCGGTCGATCTGGCGCAGCTTTCGGATTATCTCGAGCAGACGAAGGCGCTGCCGGTTGAACCCGAACTGCAGATCCAGCCGGACCCCTACGCCCGCTATATCGTGGTCGATCGCGTCATGGCGGTCGTAAAGCGTAGCGGCGTCGGCAAGCTCGGCTTCGTCGGTAACGAACAATATGGGCGCGTTTTCTGATCGCTAGATCAGCGATGCGCCATTGAAGGGCCGCGGAGCGATCCGCGGCCCTTTTGCTTTGCCCGGCGTGAAAGCGCTTGGCGCGGCAGCTTCGACGGGGCATCCTGCGGGCCTGGGAACGAACGCCGCGCTGCGGCGTAGGATTTTCGCAAGCGCCGCACCGCGCCAATGATGGGGAGCCGATCCATGAAGCCTGCCGCCACTTTTCGCCCGACGATGACCGCCGCGCTGTGCGTAGCCTCGCTGCTCGCCCTTGGCGGCTGCGCCAGCGGATCAAAGGGGCCGACGACGACGATGCCCCCATCCGACGCCCATGCCCAGCTTTACGACGCCTCGGGCGCCGACCGTGGGCGCGTCGATATCTACAAGGACGGAACGGGCCTGCGCATCGAACTGGTCGCGCGCGGCTTTGCACCTGGCACATATGGCATGCATCTGCACGCCGTCGGCCAATGCACCCCGCCCGATTTCACCAGCGCCGGCCCGCACTGGAACCCGACCCATGCCCAGCATGGACGCGACAACCCGATGGGCGCCCATCACGGCGATCTGCCCAACCTCGTCGTCGAATCGGGAACGATCGGCCGAGCGACGCTGCAGGTCGTCGGCTCGCGCCTGACCGGCGAGGGCGGGCTGCTCGATGCCGACGGCGCGGCGTTCGTCATCCACGCCGGTCCCGATGATTACAAGACGGATCCGAGCGGTAACAGCGGCGGCCGCGTGGCCTGCGGCGTGATCACGGCCGGATAAGCAGCGGCATATCGGCGTTGCGCGGGCGCGGTCAGGCGGCCGCGTTCGCCGCGCGCTCGGCAATCGTCGCTTCGGCCTGCGGCACCGTGCGATAAGCATAGATCAGCAGCGCCAGCGCGATCGGCGCGACGCCGATCAGCGACAATATGCCGGTCCGCAGGTCACCCACGGGCTTGCCATCGACTATCGTGCCGGCGAGGTCCGAAATCTGCCCGACCATGTAGGGACCAAACGACAGGCCGACGAGTGTCGTGCCGAGGAAGAAGGCGGCAGTCGCCGTCCCGCGCATGCGCGGCAATACCAGATCCTGCGTGGTTGCGGCGGCCGCGCCCAGCGCTGCGGCACCGAACATGCCGGCAAGGAAGTTCATCGCATAGAAGATGAAGCTGCTTTCGGTCGTGTAGCCGATCCAGATCGGGATGATCGGCGCGACAACGCCGAATATGATCGTCAGAATGCGGCCCGCAGGATTGCGCGCGCGCAGCGCGTCGGCGATGCGGCCCCCCAGAATTACCCCGACGAACCCTGCAAGCGCACCATTGGCGCCGAGAATGAATGCCAGTTCCTGCTTGGGCAGCTTCAGCACAAGCTCGGCATAGGGCGGTGACCAGAAGGCGAGAGCATAGGCGGCAAGGCTCACCAGCCCGTAACCCAGCGTCGTGCAGATGAAGGCTGGCGTGCCCCAGATCAGACGGAAGGTCGCAGGATCGCGCGCGCGCAGCGTCGAGGCCCATGAAAAGACGGCGTAATAGCCAAGCCCGACCGCCGACCATTGCGGGAAATTGCCCGTCAGGCGAATCATCCACCACGCAAAGGCGGCGATCGCGGCGGCGAAGCCGATGTTTACCGCCAGTGCGGTCGGGCCGCGCTGTGCGGCGCCGAAAAGGGTGAAGGGCGGAACGATCGTTGACAGGTCGCGAAAGAATTCGCGGAAAGGATGGGGTGAACTGTGGCTCGCGACTCCGTCCATCGCGCCGCGCGCGGGTTCGCGCAGCGTTGCGACCCACAGCGCGACGAGCAGGCCGGGAATGCCGACGGCCAGAAATGCGCCGTGCCAGCCGACCAGCCCCATCGGCCCGCCGTTCGGCCAGGTGCGGTTCCACGCCTCGACGATCGAGGCGCCGATGAACAGCGACACGCCGCCGCCAAGGTAAAGCCCCGACGAATAGATGGCGAGCGCGGTCGCCTTCTGCCGCTTGGGGAAATAGTCGGAGATCAGCGAATAGGCGGTCGGGCTGGCGGTCGCTTCGCCGACGCCGACGCCCATGCGGGCAAAGGTCAGCGTTACCTGATTGCGTGCGAACCCCGACAGGGCGGTCATCGTCGACCAAAGTGCGAGGCCGATCGACAGCAGCTTCACGCGGTTCCAATTGTCGGCGAGGCGTCCGAGTGGGATGCCGAACAGCGCATAGAAGACCGCGAAGGCGGCACCGCCGAGGAAGCCCATGTCGGCGTCGGTCAGGCCGAGGTCGGCCTTGATGTCGACCGCAAGGATGCTGACGATCTGGCGGTCGATGAAGTTGAGGATATAGACGACGACGAGGACGCCGAGGACATACCAGCTGTATCCCGTCGCGCGCGGTTCGGTCTCCGCACTTTCGAAGCCTGTCCCCGGATCGTTGCTCGTCTCAGCCATCTGGCACCGCGCTCCCTCAGTCATTATCGTTGGCCGCCATGGCTAGCAGAGCCGCCGGGCAGCGCAAGTTGAAAACCGGTTCAACTTTGTGAAGAAGGACATGACATGACCGACGACTGGGGCGATGCGCCAGCCATCCTTTTTCTCTGCCTTGGCAATATCTGTCGCTCGCCGCTGGCGGAGGGCGCGGCGCGCGCCGCCTTTGCCGACGCCGGAATCGCGATGCGGCTCGATTCTGCGGGGACTGGCGACTGGCATCTCGGTCACCCGCCCGACGCCCGCGCGCAGGCGGAGGCGCGGCGGCATGACGTCGATATCGGCGATCTGCGCGCGCGCCAGCTCGTGCGCGGCGACTTTCACCGCTTCGATCTGATCCTGGCTGCCGACGCCGACAATCTGCGGACCGCGCGTGCGCTCGCCCCGGCGGACGCGACGGCGCGGCTGATGCTGATGCTCGATCTCGTACCCGGACGGGCGGGCGAGAGCGTGACCGATCCCTATTATGGCGCCGACGATGGCTTTGCCGAAACCTGGGCCGATGTCAGCGCGGTTGCCGCCGCGCTGGTTGCCGCGACCGGGTCGTCGAGCGGATAGCGCGCGATCGGATGATAGCGCGACCCGCCATGGCCAAGCTCGCTCTCATAAAGGGTGACATGACCGAAGACGAAGTCGGGCGTCGCCAGATCGCCGTTCAGGGCAAGAAAGGGTGCGACGGGCCCCGATCCGCGATTGAGCCGCGCCAGCGTGACATGCGGCAGAAAGGCGCGCGTCTCCTTCTCGATCCCGATGCGCGTCAGCAATTGGTCGACCTTGCGGTGCAGCGCCGCGACCGGTTCGGCGGGCTCAACCCCTGCCCACACCATGTGCGGCCGCCCATGACGCTCGAACAGGCTGACCCCCGCGATGCGTGCGGCGATGGCGGGGGCGTGCAACGCGCCGAGCGCCGCGGCGACATCCTCGGCCCGGTGGTGATCGACTTCACCGATGAAGCGCAAGGTCAGGTGAAGCTGATCGTCATCCTGCCAGCGTGCGCCCGAAATGCCATGCATTGCTGCGATCAGCCGGGCGCGAATCGGCCGCGGCGGGCGCAGGGCGACGAACAGGCGGTGCGTGGACATGGTGCGCCCCGTCATAGGGCTTTTGCACCGCGCGCGACAGCGCCGAAGGCGCCCGGACCGGTTTCGCTTGAAACGGAGGGCGAAAATACTGATATTGGGAGTACGGCCGGTATGGGCTGGCCGGTGATGGAGATTTGAAAATGGCTAATTGGAACGACCCCAATATGGCGGCGTCCGGCTTTCCTGGCAGCGCGAGCGCGATGGATCAGGCCGTCGATGCCGGCCTGCGGTCGTACATGCTGTCGGTCTATAACTATATGGGCTCGGGCGTGCTGCTTACCGGCATCGTCGCGATGCTCGCCTATTCGACGGGTTTCACCCTGTCGCTGATCGGCAGCCCGCTGATGTGGGTTGTCATGCTCGCACCGCTCGCTTTCGTGATGGTGCTCAGCTTCGGGATCAACAAGCTGTCGACCGGCGCGGCGCAGGCGCTGTTCTGGGGCTATGCGGCGATCATGGGTCTGTCGATGTCGACGATCTTCCTCGCCTTCACCCAGACCTCGATCGCGACGACCTTCTTCGCGACCGCAGCGGCTTTTCTCGGTCTCAGCCTCTATGGCTACACGACCAAGAAGGATCTGTCGGGTTTCGGCACTTTCCTGATCATGGGCGTCGTCGGCATCCTCGTTGCGATGTTGATCAACCTCTTCGTGCAGTCGACCGCGCTCAACCTCGCGATCAGCGTGATTGGCGTGCTGCTGTTCGCCGGCCTCACCGCCTATGACACGCAGAAGATCAAGAGCATGTATTTCTATGTCCGCGGTACCGACTTCGTCGGCAAGTCGGTGGTGATGGGCGCGCTGACGCTCTACCTCGACTTCGTGAACATGTTCACCTTCCTGCTCAACCTGATGGGCAGCCGCGACTAAGCGGCGGCGCATCGGAACGGCAAAGGCCCGGCGGAGCGATCCGCCGGGCCTTTTCGTTTGGAGCGTGCACCAATCGGCGCGTGGTCAGGCGGGAATGAAGCGGAGCGCGGCGCCGTTCATGCAATAGCGCTTGCCGGTCGGCTTCGGCCCGTCGTCGAAGACATGACCCAGGTGGCCGCCGCAGCGCCGGCAATGCACCTCGGTCCGCGGATAGCCGAGCTCATGATCGACCGACGTTGCGATCGCGCCCGGCAGCGGCGCCCAGAAACTCGGCCAGCCGGTGCCGCTGTCATATTTGGTCTTGCTCGAATACAGCGGCAGCGCGCAGCCCGCGCAGGCAAAGGTGCCGGCGCGATGCTCCTTGTTGAGCGGGCTGGTGTAGGGGCGCTCGGTCGCGGCCTCCCGCAGCACCGCATATTGCGTCGCGGAGAGGCGCTTTTTCCACTCGGCATCGGTGAGGCGCCAGCCCGGCTGTGCCAGCGGGCGCTTGCCGGGCTTGGCGAAGAGCATCGGCGCGGCAATCATCGCGCCGCCCAAGGCGAGACCGGAAAGCAGATAACGACGTTCGATCATGGCAGGCTCCTCTGCCTTCTAGATACGATGCCGGTCTGCTCCCGGTTTCAACGCCGCGTCAATATTTCTCGAGCACCACGGGCAGGTGGCGATAGCCGTGGACGAAGCAGGCGTTCACCCGGTCGGGTTCCCCGACCACATTCACGCGCAGCCGCCGCCGCTGCATTTCGGAGATCAGCGCGGTAAGCTGAAGCTCAGCGACGCGTGCGCCGACGCAGCGGTGGATGCCGTAACCGAAGGCGAGGTGGCGCCGCGCATTTTCGCGGTCGACGATGATCCGGTCGCCGTCGGGGAAGATGCTCTCGTCACGGTTCGCCGACGCGTACCACAGCGCGATCTTGTCGCGCTTCTTGATCTGGTGCCCGAACAATTCGGTGTCTTCGGTCGCGGTGCGGCGCATGTGGGCCAGCGGGGTCTGCCAGCGGATGATCTCGTGCATCGCGTTGACCGCGAGTTCGGGATCGTGATTTGCCTCCAGCTTCGCGCGCTCCTCGGGGAAAAGATGGAGGCCGTAGGCGTAGGCCGACATCGAATTGCGCGTCGTGTCATTGCCTCCGACGATCAGCAGGATGAGGTTGCCCATGAATTCTTCATGGCTCATGTGGCTCATCGCATCCGACTGGAGCATGATCGAAATCAGGTCGTGCGTACCGGGATTCTGCGCCTTGCGGTCCCACAATTCCTTGAACGCGGCGCCCATTTCGAATGCGATCGCGAGACGGGCCTGGCGTTCTTCGAGGGTATTGAAACTTTCGATGTCGCCGAGCGCGTCGGACCAGGCAGTCAGCTTGTGGCGTTCTTCAAAGGGAAAGTCGAACAGGATGGCGAGCATCTGCGTCGTCAGTTCGATCGACAGTTTTTCGACCCAGTCGAATGTTTCGCCGATCGGCAGCGAATCGAGCACTTCGCTTGTCCGGCGCAGCGTGTCGGCGCGCATCCGTTCGATTTCGGAGGGGCCGAAGGCCGGGGCGACGGTGCGGCGCTGCGCCGTGTGCTGCGGCGGGTCCATCGCGATGAACATCGGCATCGGGATTTCGCCCTCCTGCAGATGTTCGATGCCGTCGCCTGCGACGGTGATGCCGCCATATTCCCACGAGGAGGAGAATATCTTGGGCAGCGCCTCGATATGCTGGATCGGCTTGTAGGTCGTCACCGACCAATAGGGACCGAATTTCGAATCGTCGCAATAATAGATCGGCGATTCGGCGCGCAGCTGCGCCATCGGCTGCTGCCAGCGATCCTCGCGCCACATGTCGGCGCGGCTGACGTCGAGCGGATTGACGGTTTCGGGTTCGACGCGAATCTGGGTGGCCATTGGGGGCAGCTCCTCTCAAGGCCGTCGGGCGCGGCCGATTGGGTTGCAGAATGCCACTATTTACAGTTTTGTCAATGAGGCTTTGGGGCGATCACCCTAGAAATGGCAACGGTCGCCCGAGGTCACGCGCGTTGCCGCCGTTTCCAGAATTTCCAGCCCGCCTTGCCGCTCAGCACCCCGGCGCGGAACATCCGGACCGAGAGGAAGATGACGAGCGCGACCCAGAGCAGCTGCCAGCCGAGCGCAAGCAGATGGACCGCCTTCGCATCGTCGGTCGCGGCGCGCGCCGCCATCGCGAAGGGCGACGAAAAGGGAAAGATTTCGGCGAAGCGCGCGAGCGGGCTGCCCGGCGCGCTCGCGGCGGCCGAAGAGAGGCTGAACATGCCGACCTGAAAGATGGTGATCGGCAGGCTGAGCATCTGGATTTCGCGCACCGTTCCTGCCTGCGCGCCGACACCGAGGAACACCGCGCCGAGCAGCAGGAAAGCCATGATGAAATAGACGAAGCAGATGCCGACGAAAAAGCCCCAGCCGGTAGCCGGCACCGCGAGCATCGCCGCGACCGGCTTGCCCGCGCCTGCCGCCGAGAGCGTGGCCGGGTCGATCTGGGTTGCCGCGATCAACCCGCCTCCTGCCGCAATCGCAAGCCAGAAGGCGATAAACAGCACCGCGACGCCGAGCATGCCGAGCAACTTGCCGAGAAAGACGCTTTCGAGCGGCACCGCGGCGGCGAGGATTTCGATGACCTTGTTGCCCTTTTCCTCTGCCAGCGAACTGACGGTCTGCCCCGCGAGCAGCAGCGTCATCAGGAAGATCGCAAAGACCGCGCCGAAGCCCATCGACTGCTGCACGGCGATGCTCGTCCCGCCGCTGCGGACCGATTCGAAATGCGGTGCGACCGGCGGCACCGCGCCGGCGGCGCGGTCGCGCAACACCTCTTCCGCGAGCAGCGCGAGATAGCGGCCCGAGCGGCTACCCTCCTCGCGTTCGACGATGCGCGGCGCGGCGAGCGGGCCGACCATCACCGCATAGGTGTCGGCGCCCTTTTCCTGCGCGATGACCAGCGGATCATCGCCCTTCGGCGAGGCGATCCGCACGTCGAGCGTCGCGGGACCGCGGCCGCCCAGCGCGTCGCGCAAGCGCGTGTCGGCGCTGCGCAGCGCCGCGACATCGCCGGCGTCGGCGACAACGACGATCCGCCCTGCGCCGCGCGCGCTGTCGGCGAGCTGCGATGCACCGAGGCCGCCGACCAGGCTCATGCCGAGCATGAACAGCGGTGCGAGCAGGAAGAGGAGAAAGGTCGGCGTCGCCACGATCGCAAGAAAGTCGCGGCGCGCGACGACAGCCATATTTTTCAGAAAGGGAGTCATGCGCTTGCCTCCGCAGCGGCTTCTTCGGCGGCGTCGGCGGCGAAGCCCGCGTCGACCTGGCGCACGATATGGACGAAGGCATCGTGCAAGCCGGGGCGGGCGATCGACAGGCCGGCGACGCCATGCCCGCTGGCGGTGATCCGCGCGAGCAGCGGTTCAACCCCCGCGTCGTCGATCGCAAAATGCCAAGCGTCGCCGCGCCGCTGCGCATCGGCGGGCAGCAGCGCCGCGATCACGCCATCGTCGGCGCCGGTGCGCGGTGCGTAGCGCACCTGCATCGGCAGCAGCGCGCGCGCCTCGTCGACCGTGCCCTCGAAGCGGCGCTGCGACCGCGCGATGATCGCGAGCCGGTCGCATAGTCGCTCGGCATGCGCCATCACATGGGTGGAGAAAAGGATCGTCGCGCCGCGATCGCGTTCGCGCCGCACGAGCGTTTCAAGCCGCTCCTGATTGACCGGGTCGAGTCCCGAAAAGGGTTCGTCGAGCACGATCAGGTCGGGAGCATGGACGATCGAGCCGATGAGCTGAACCATCTGGGCCATGCCCTTCGACATCTTGCGGATCTTTTCGTCGATGACGCGTTCGAGCCCGAGTTCGGCCATGAAGGTCGCGGCGCGGCGGCGACCTTCGCCCCAGTCGAGCCCGCGCAGCGCCCCCATGAAGGCGATCGCCTCGCGCGCCTTCATACCGGGATAGAGGCCGCGTTCTTCGGGCAGATAGCCGATGCGGTGGCGCACCGATTGCGGCTTGTGGCTGCCAAAGAGGCGGCTCGTCCCCTCGTCGGGATCGATGATGCCCAGCGTCATGCGCAGGCTGGTGGTCTTGCCGGCGCCATTGGGACCGAGAACGCCATAGATGCTGCCGACCGGTACCTCGAGGTCGACATGGTCGACTGCCTTGAATTCGTCGAAATATTTGGTGAGGCCGCGCGCCTCCACGCAATAATCGGTCAAACGCTGGTCCCCGCTCGCTGAATCGGCCTGCATATCATCACTGTATCATCGCTCTATGGCACGGCCCGCCGCCTGTCGTATAGGGGCGCAATGCTTTCCAATGCCTTGCCCCCGATCGAAGAGCGGCTCGCGGCCACCGCGCGCGCGCATGGCTTCGCGGCGTTCGGCATCGCGCGCGCCGACGCGGCGCCGCAAACCGCGGCGCGGCTGGCGCAATGGCTCGCCGACGGATGCCACGGCGACATGATCTGGATGGAAAGCCGCGCCGAACAGCGCGGATCGCCGCAAGGGCTGTGGCCCGAGGTGCGGTCGGTGATCGCGCTCGGCATGAGCTATGCCCCCGGCACCGATCCGCTGGCGCTCGCTGGGGCATCCGACCGCGGCCGCATCTCGGTCTATGCGCAGGGAGCCGACTATCATGACGTCGTCAAAAAGGCGCTGAAGCATGTCGCGCGCTGGCTCGTCGCCGAGGCGCCGGGCGCCGAGGTGAAGGTCTTTGTCGACACCGCGCCGGTGATGGAAAAGCCGCTCGCCGCCGCTGCCGGGCTCGGCTGGCAGGGCAAGCACAGCAATATGGTCAGCCGCGAGCATGGCAGCTGGCTGTTTCTGGGCGCGATCTACACCACGCTCGATCTCGTGCCTTCGGTTCCCGGACGCGACCGGTGCGGCAGTTGCACCGCCTGTCAGCAGGCATGCCCGACCGCGGCCTTTCCCGCGCCCTATCGCGTCGATGCCCGCCGCTGCATCTCCTATCTGACGATCGAGCATGATGGACCGATCCCGACCGAATTCCGGCGCGCAATCGGCAACCGCGTTTATGGCTGCGACGATTGTCTGGCGGTGTGTCCGTGGAACAAGTTTGCCGACACCGCGGCGCGGCACCAGGCGTTTCTGCCGCGCGGCGAACTGGCGGCGCCCGCGCTCGCCGATCTGCTCGCGCTCGACGATACGGGGTTCCGGCAGGTCTTTTCAGGCTCGCCGATCAAGCGGATCGGGCGGGGCCGCATGGTACGCAACGCCGCGATTGCGGCGGGCAACAGCGGCGATCGCAGTTTGCGGCCGCGCCTGGTGGCGCTGGCAAGCGACACATCGCCGATGGTCGCCGACGCCGCGCGATGGGCGCTCGAGCAACTGGCGGACTGACGGCGGGAGACGGCGATCGCACCGCCCCCGCCCTCGCCGGTCCGCCTTCTTGCCTAGAACCCCCGCATGAAGGTCGCGGTGATCGGGGCAGTAATCGCGCCGATGACGAGTGCGACGACGATCGCCGCGACGACGATCAGGATCGTGTAGGTCATCGCCTTTTCCTGCGGCGCGCGCATCAGGCGGGGCAGGCCGAGGTAAAGGAGATAGAGGCCGTAGAGGCCGAGCAGCGACAGCCAGGAAAGTGCGGGCAGGATCGCGAAGATGCCCGCGACCCAGCTCGCGGTGCCCGAATAGGCCGCGACCTTGAACGCCTGGACGCGGTTCTGTGTCGCACCGAAGCTGGGGGCGAGCGCGTCGATGATGAGCGCGAGGATGAAGACCCCGATCAAGGTCGTTGCATATTGCACGACGGCCGAGGCGACGGCCGAGCCGACCGAGGGGCGATAGGTGAAGCCCATTACCGAAAAGCCGAAGGCGAGCATGCCGATCAGCCCCGCCACAGCGGGAATCGCCGCCAGCGGGATGATATAGCGGCGATAAAGGCCGCCGATCGTTTCGGCTTCGCCGTCGATCACTTCCCACTCGCGCGCGGGCTGGAGCAAGATATTCTTCACGCGATCGACGATCGAGCGCGGCTGCTGGTCATTCCCTGTCATAGTCGGTCTCCACCCAATGGCTGAACCGCGACCCCGGATGTCTCCCCCGATGGACCGCGATAGTCTCGCATTCGGGGATAGGGCGCAAGGGTGTGGATTGCTGTGCGCAGGCGCACAGCACCGACTACCAGCGGTTGCGCACTTCTTCGGCAAAGCCCGTGAGCCCGGCAATGTCGAGCGCGCTGCCGTCGTCGAGGATGATGCGCCCTGAAAAGCGGCCGAAAACCTGATCCTGCACCGTCCTGAACAGGCCGAGGTTGGTGCTGTGGTGGCGATTGACGATCGGGTCCATCGTCATTTCGAACCGTCCGTCGTTGCTCGTGAAGCGCCACGGCCCTGTGTCGGGTCCGCCCGCCGGCATATGAAAGGCGATGCGGTCGAGCTTGTGCGCGGTGCCGTCGACGAAGACCATATTCTCCGATGCCGCCGCCGTGTCGCCGAAGCCGTAACCGATGTTGAAGCCGATGCGGCGTCCGTCCGTCATTCCCGAGGCCGACCCCCAATACCAGACATTGTCGTAGGTCCAGACGCCGCGCCCCCAGTCGAGCACGCCGGAGGCGCGGTCGGGGCTGAAGCTATGGAGGGTGTTCCCCACGCGAATCTCGCCCTCGGCGGCGAGGCAATTGATTTTCTGATTATAATAGAAGGCCCTTGGCGCCCCCGAGAAAGGCGTGGCGATCACAATGCGGTCCATGGGCGGCTGCGCGAGCCATAATTCGCCCGCGAGACCCTGTCCGCCGCCGAAATTCGGGGCCTCGACCGTCAGCCGCCGGCCGCCCGGTTCATGCCGGAAGCGCAGCAGCATGCCGCCGCGGCGCTGTTCGATATCGCCCGCATCGGCGCTTTCGGGCAGCCGCATGCGGCCCATCGGCCAGGGGATCACCGCACCGTCGTTGATCGCGGTTCGAGCCGCCAGATCCATCCACGACACGCCGAGGAAGCCCAGATAGCCATTGTCAGCGACGGTCAGCGCGATCCCGAAGGCGTCGGTGAGGATGCAATAATAGTCCCACTCCTTGATCCGCAGCTTGCCCGCCGCGATCCGCGCACGGTCGTAGCGGCGCACCTCGGCGGTCGCCCAGCCGCGTTCGGCGAGCTGCCCGCGCGCGTCGAGCAGCGGTCCTGCTCCCATTCTTGTCTGCATCCTCGCCTCCCCTGCGGGGCCGTCTATGCCAGCTGCGCACGGTGGCTGGCAACGAGCGGTGCATCTGATAGGCTGCGCGCGACGCAGGATGCAGGAGGATGGCATGGCGCAAGGCAGCGCGCGAATCGGCAAGGACCGCTATCGCACCGAGATCGATGTCGGCGGCCATGCGCTGATCGCCGACGAGCCGCCCGCGCTCGGCGGCGGCGCGGTGGGCCCGGCGCCCTATGATCTGCTGCTCGCGAGCCTGGGCGCGTGCACCGCGATCACGCTGCGTATGTATGCCGACCGCAAGGGCTGGCCGCTCGAATCGGTCGAGGTCGGCCTGCGCCTGTCGGGGCGCGAGGAGAAGCGGATCGACCGCACGCTGGCGATCGTCGGGCTCGACGACGAACAGCGCGCGCGCATGGCCGACATTGCCGAGCGCACGCCGGTCACGCTGACGCTGAAGGCCGGGCTGCCGATCGCCACCACGCTCGCCTGACGGCGCGGCGCGCGGTGCCTGCGGAGCGCATCGTTTACGCCACTTTTACCACTGTCGGTGCATGACATCCCCGATGTTTGCGACTGGGGACAAATGATGGACAGCATGCGCGGACTGCTTTCGGGCAGCCACGATCAGGACGATGGCGCGATCGATGCGCCGCCGGCTGTCGGTGTCGACGAACGGCGGATGCAGGTGCGCGCCTATAATCATTGGGCATCGCTGCTTGCCGACCGCGCCTATCCGTCGGTCGAGGATCTCGACCTCGACGGCGCCGACTTCGGGCCCAATGCGGTGCTGCTCGATTTTACCGCGGGTATCGAAAATCCGGGCATCTCCTATCTCGGCGACCGGCTGCGTGAAGAATCGCAGATCGACGAGGATGTCCATTATATCAGCCAGATTCCGGGGCGGTCGCTGCTGTCGCGGCTGACCGACCATTATCTCCAGATCATCGCCAACCGCGCGCCGATCGGCTTCGAGGCCGAGTTCGTCAACGATCGCGGCATGACAATCATGTACCGCGGCATCCTGCTGCCCTTTTCGTCCGACGACGACACCATCGATTTTATCATGGGCGTCATCAACTGGAAGGAAGCGGTTGCCGCAGAGCAGGCTGAAGAGCTGCAACTGTCGGTCGAGCAGGCGCTGCGCAGCGCTGCGCCGCTGACCGCACCCGTGCCAGTGTGGGCCGACGGCCCCGATTCGGAGCAGATCGACGACGAAGCGGCGCCGGGCTTCGCCGCGCTCGGCGACGTCCTGCCCGAAGCGGTTGCCTTTGGCGATGTGATGCTGCTGACCGAGCGCTTCGACGATCCTGTAGTACCGGCTGCCAAGGGTGATGATGCCGCCAACGAGACTGTCGAAGATGGCGCGGCCGGACCGGGTGAAGATGCCGAGCTGGCCGACTGGCTGGCGCTGGCGCGCGAGACCGCAGAACGCGCGATGGCGGCCGACAGCCGCAGCCGCAGCGCGCTCTATCAGGCGGTTGGCAAGGCGTGGGATTTCGCGCTCGCCGCCGAAGCGAAGCCCGACGCCTTCGCCGAATTGCTCGAGGATGCGGGGCTGCAGGCGCAGGAGCGTGCGCCAATGACGCCAGTCGTCAAGCTGGTGTTCGGCGCCTCCTACGACAAGACGCGCCTCGCCGAATATGCCTGCGTGCTCGGCCATGCGAAGGACGCGGGGTTGGAGCGCGGGTCGCTTCCCGCCTATCTCGACCGCTATCCGGGCGGGCTCAAGGGTCTGGTCAAGGATACGCGCGCGCGCCGCAAGCCCGCGGGCGATGCAGCGGCGAAGGTTGACGAGCAACTGGCGGCGCTGCGCACCGCGCACCCGGCGCTGATCCTGGAGCATGATGCGGGCGATGCCGAATTCGTGGTGCTGATTGCGCGCGCGATGCCCGGCGGACACATCGGCATCGTCGCCAAGGCGGCCGACGATCCGGCGCTGGTTGCGAAGCTGGCGAAGAAGGCAATCGCGATCAGCCCGGCCGATTGACCCGAGTAGCGTAACAGACAATCCAAAAGTTGAAATAATTTTGCGCGGCATGCGCGGGGGGTCTTGAGCCTTTCGCGGCGCGGGCGCATAGGGAGCCGTAGCGCAAGGCGCCGCCGTCCCCCCGGCGGATGCTCGCTTCAACTTGGTCCGGGATGCTGCAACCCTATGCCTGAAAAATCGACTGAAGACACCGCAGCCAGCACGTCGCCGGCGGCGCAAGTTCCTGCGAAATTCGCCAAGGCCTATCAGGCCGCCTTGCAGGGCAGCGCGCTGCCCGGCGAGAGCGACGACCTCGATGCCAAGGCGCTGGCTGAAGCGGGCGAATTCGCCGCCCGCGCGTCGCTCGACCGGGCGCCGGGCCAACCGTCGTTCCTGCTTGAGCCGGTGGCGGCTGACGGCACTGACCGCCGGATGCGCCTGGTCGTCGTCAACGACGACATGCCCTTCCTCGTCGATTCGACCTCGCAGATCGCGGGCGCGCAGGGTCTTGCCGTGCACCGCATCCTCCACCCGGTGGTTTCGGTCGAGCGCGACGCGAAAAATCATCTGACCGCGGTCGACGCCGGCAAGGACGGTGCGCGCGAGTCGGTCATCTATATGGAGCTCGAACGCGGCGACGCCCGCGCCCGGCGCCGTCTGCTCGATGCGCTCGAAGCCTCGCTCGCCGATGTGCGCGCTGCGGTCGCCGACTGGAAGGCGATGCGCGCCGCGATGCTCGCCGATTCGACGATGCGCGCCGACGGCGATGGCGCCGAGCTGCTGCGCTGGTTCGAAAGCGGCGCGATGACGCAGCTCGGCCATGAATGGCGCACGCGCGACGGCAAGCGCCACGACCCGCTGGGCATCTGTGCCGCGGGGACGAGCGAAATCCTGTCCGAAACCGCACTCGAAGCGGCCTTTGCCTGGTTTGAAAAGGGCCGCACGGCGCCGCTCCTCATCAAGTCGAACCGCCTGTCGTCGGTGCATCGCCGCGTGCTGCTCGATCTGGTCGTCGTTCCCGAGATGAAGGGCAAGACGGTCGAGCGCCTGTCGATCCATGCGGGTCTTTGGACCAGCGCCGCGCTGTCGACGCCGCCCGCCAAGGTGCCCGTGCTGCGCGCGCAGCTCGAGGCGCTTATGGCCAAATTCGGCTTCGACCCCGGCGGCCACGCGGGCAAGGCGCTCGCGCACGCTTTGACCGCGCTGCCCCACGACTTGCTGATCGCGTTCGACGCCGAATCGCTCGAAGAGTTGGTGCTCACCTCGATGTCGATTACCGATCGCCCGCGCCCGAAGTTGGTGATGATACGCAGTCCGCTCGGCCGCCATCTCTTCACCTTTGTCTGGTTGCCGCGCGACGAGGTGTCGACGGGTCGCCGGCTGGCGATCGAGTCGCTGCTGGTGCGCGAGGCCAAGGCGGGGGTCATAGGCTGGACGATGGCGCTCGAAGATGGCGGCGCTGCCTTGCTGCGCTACACGCTCGACCTGCGCGGCGGCGGCATCGTGCCCGATACCGAAGCGCTGAACGCTCAGCTCGAACAGATGGTGCGCGGCTGGCAGCCCGAAGTCGAAGGCGCGCTGGCGCGCCGCGGCGATCCGGGCCGCGCGGCGGCGCTTGCGGCGCGCTTCGCCCCGCTGTTCCCCGCCAATTACCGCAATCTCTATAATCCCGAAGAGGCGGCGCGCGACATCCTGCGTCTGCGCGACCTCGATGCCGACCGCCCGCGCAATGTGCGGCTGGCGAAAAAGAGCCTCGACGGCGACGACCGGCTGCGGCTGAAGGTCTATAGTGCGGCCGGACCGCTCGCGCTGTCGGACGTGGTTCCGGCGCTCGAACATTTCGGGTTCGAGGTGCTCGAGGAAATCCCGACCGAATTGCACGTCCATGGCGGCGGTGAGGGCGATGCCGAGGCAACCTTCATCCACGATTTTTCGCTGCGCTTGCCCGCCAATGTCGACGAAACCGCCCTGATGCCGCATGTGGAGACGATCGAGGGCGCGATTGCCGCGGTGCTCGATGGCAAGGCCGAAAACGACGCGTTCAACCAGCTCGTGCTGGTGACGCAGACCGATCCACAGGCGATCGTGTGGCTGCGCGCCTGGTTCCGCTACATGCGCCAGGGCGGATCGAGCTATGGCATGGATACGGTGGTGGCGGCGCTGCGCGGCGCCCCGGCGCTGACCGCCGCGCTCGTCGATCGCTTCCGTGCGCTCCATGACCCCCAGGCAAAGGATGCGGCGCGCGCCGAAGAGCTCGCCGCCGAAATCCAGACCGGCTTTGCAGCGATCCAGTCGATCGACGACGACCGAATCCTGCGCCTGTTCCATGCGGTGATCGGCGCGACGCTGCGCACCAACGCCTTTGCGCCCGCGGCGGCCGAGGCGCTGGCGTTCAAGATCGATTCGAGCCTGGTTCCGGGGCTGCCCAAGCCGCTGCCGTGGCGCGAGGTGTGGGTGTACAGCCCGCGCGTCGAGGGCATCCATCTGCGCGCCGGCCCGGTCGCGCGCGGTGGCCTGCGTTGGTCCGACCGGCGCGACGACTTCCGTACCGAAATTCTGGGGCTGATGAAGGCGCAGCGCGTCAAGAACGCCGTCATCGTCCCGACCGGCGCGAAAGGCGGCTTCTATCCCAAGCAGTTGCCGAGCCCGGCCGAGGATCGCGACGCCTGGTTCGCCGAAGGCACCGAATGCTATCGCATCTTCATCCGGTCACTGCTGTCGATCACCGACAATATCGTCGGCGGCAAGGTGGTGCACCCCAAGGGCGTCGTGATCCGCGATGGCGAAGACCCCTATTTCGTCGTCGCCGCCGACAAGGGTACCGCGACCTTCTCCGACGTCGCCAACGGACTTGCGATGGAGCGTGACTTCTGGCTCGGCGATGCGTTCGCGAGCGGCGGGTCGAAAGGCTATGACCACAAGGCGATGGGCATCACCGCCAAGGGCGCGTGGGTTTCGGTCCAGCGTCACTTCGCCGAAATGGGCATCGACGTGCAGACCGACACGATCCGTGTCGTCGGTTGCGGCGACATGTCGGGCGATGTGTTCGGCAACGGCATGCTGCTCTCGAAGGCGATCAAGCTGTGCGCGGCCTTCGACCATCGTCACATTTTCCTCGATCCCGATCCTGATCCGGCCAAGAGCTGGAAAGAACGCGACCGCATGTTCAAACTGCCCCGGTCGAGCTGGGACGATTATGACAAGAAGCTGATCTCGAAGGGCGGCGGCGTTTTCGCGCGCAGCCAGAAGAGCATCCCGCTGACCCCCGAGGTGCAGGCGCTGCTGGGTCTTTCGGTTGCTGAAATCGACCCCGCCGGACTGATCTCCGCCATTCTGCGCGCGCCCGCCGATCTGCTGTGGTTCGGCGGCATCGGCACCTATGTGAAGGCGGCGGGCCAGAATAATGCCGAGGTCGGCGATCCCGCCAACGACGCGCTGCGCGTCGATGCCGAGGATCTGCGCGTCCGCGCGGTGGGTGAGGGCGCCAATTTGGGCGTCACGCAGGCCGCGCGTATCGCCTTTGCGGCGAAGGGCGGGCGTATCAACACCGACTTCATCGACAACAGCGCCGGCGTCGACTGTTCGGATAATGAGGTCAACATCAAGATCGCGCTCAACCGCGAGATGGCCGAAGGCCGGCTGAGCCAGGATGATCGCGACGCGCTGCTCGTCCGCATGACCGACGATGTCGCGGCGCTGGTGCTCGAGGACAACCGACTGCAGGCGCTCGCGCTGTCGATCGCCGAAAAGGGTGGCGCTGCCGCGGTGCCGTCGCTGGTGCGGATCATGGAGACGTTCGAAGCATCGGGCCGGCTCGACCGCAAGGTCGAAGGGCTGGCGGCGAACGACGAGCTGCTGCGCCGCTCGGCCGAAGGGAGCGGGCTGACGCGGCCCGAACTCGCCGTGCTGCTATCGACTGCGAAGCTGGCGCTGCAAGACGCGATCGAAGCGAGCGCCTTGCCCGACGATCCCGCGCTGGCGAGCGACCTTGCTGCGGCCTTCCCTGCCGAGATGCAGCGCGATTTCGCGGGGGCGATCGCCGATCACCAGCTGCGCCGCGAGATCATTGCGACCAAGCTTGCGAACCGCATCGTCAACCGCATGGGCATCGTCCACCCGCTCGAACTGGTCGAAGAAGAGGGCTGCTCGCTGGGTGAGGTCGCGGCGGCGTTCGTCGCCGTCGAACGCTTGCTCGACATGAAGGGGCTGTGGGCGTCGCTCGACAGCGCGGGGATAAACGAATCCATCCGCTTGTCGCTGTTCAGCCAGGCCGCCTCGGCGATGGCATCGCAGATGGCCGACCTGCTGCGCGTCAGCCCCGGCCTGGCGCAGCCGGGCGCGCTCGTTGCGCGGCTCGAACCCGGCGTCGATCGCCTGACCGCGACAGTCGACACGCTGCTCAGCGCGTCGGTGCGGCGTCAGTGGGACGCGCTGGCGCAGCAGCTGCTCGACGCCGGCGCGCCCGAGGCGCTGACCGCGGCGGTCGTCCGCCTGTTCAAGACCGACGGCGCGATCGGAATCGTCGACCTTGCCGAACGGCGCGGCGACGATGAGGTCGGGGTGACGCGGGCCTTCACCCATCTGGGCGACGCGCTCGGGCTCGACTGGGCGCAGACGCTGGCGGCGCACATGAGTCCTGCCGACCCGTGGGAACGCCTGCTCGTCAACAGCCTGGCGCGCGATTTCCAGCAGATGCGGCTGAGCTTCCTCGCGGGGTTGCCCAAGGGCGATCTCGATGCCGGGGTCAGCAAATGGCTGGAAGCGAACGGACCGCGCGTCGCGCAATTCCGCACGACGGTCGACCGCGCGCGCACCATCCCCAATCCCAATGGCGCGATGCTGTCGCACATTGCGGGGCAGGCGCGCGGGCTGCTCGGCCGGTAACAGGTCTGACCCTCCCCTTAGGGGGAGGGCTTCAGGAGGCTCTATGCCGTTCCAACCGCGCGTCGCGATCCTCGTCCCGGCACCCGATTATGAGGAAAATTGGCGGCCCGCCTTCGCGCGCAAGGCGGCGGCGCTGGCGGCGGCCGGGTTGGCGGTCGAGCAGCGCGTCTGGACCGATCCCGGCGACCTGACCAGGTTCGACCTGATCCTGCCGCTGTTCGCCTGGGGTTACCAGCGCGACGTTGCCGTCTGGTATGCGCTGCTCGACCGGCTCGCGGGATTGCCCGTCGTCAATCCGGTGCCGGTGCTGCGCTGGAACAGCGACAAGGCCTATCTTGCCGAGCTTGGCGCGAAGGGCGTTGCGGTGGTGCCGACGGTCGAGGTCGCGGCGCTGGACGACGTATCGCTGGCGCAGGCGCGCGCGGCGCTCGGCGTGGAAGAGGTGGTAGTGAAGCCCGCGATTTCGGGCGGTGCCGACGGGACGCACCGTATCGCGCCCGGCGCCCCGATCCCCGCCGATGGGCTGGGACGCCGCCGCCTTGTTCAGCCGCTGATGCCCGGCATCCTCGCCGACGGGGAGTATTCGCTCTTCTTTTTCGGCGGCGCCTTCAGCCATGCCATCGTCAAGCGCCCCGCGTCGGGCGATTTCCGCGTCCAGGAACAGTTCGGCGGGCGCGAGACGGGATGGGAAGCGAGCGAGGCGGCGCGCCTGCTCGCCGCCGCGGCGCTTGCCGCCGCGCCCGCGCCGCCCGTCTATGCGCGCGTCGACATGGTCGGCGATGCGGCGGGCGTGCTGCACATCATGGAACTCGAGCTGATCGAGCCATCGCTGTTCCTGCATCATGCCGGCGACAAGGGCGCGGCCTTCGGGCAGGCGGTTTACGCCGCCGTCTGATCGCCAAGGAGTGCATGCCACAGCCATTGGCGGATTGCCGAGGTCAGGTTCGGCGGATCGGGGGCCTCCATCCGTTCGACGTCGATCCGCGCGACGAGCGCATTGACCGGCAGGCCGCGCTGCACCGCCGAGACTTCCAGCGCGTCCCAGAAGACGGGCTCGAGGCTGATCGACGTCGGGTGCCCTGCAATCGTAACCGAGCGTTTGACGGGGGGGTGATAGGAGGCGGTCATCGCGCTGGTTTACAACCGGCGCGGCAAATGCGGATACGAATTATTTGGGGTAGATCGCCGGCGGGCCATTCGTAAAATGCCGCGCGGTTCCGGCGCAACGGCAGGCAGGCCCATGACAGCACCCATTCAGACGCTCACCGAAAAGGAAAAGGAGACGCTGCGCCTGCTTGTCGATGGGCACGATGCAAAATCGATGGCGCGGCAACTGGGGCTTTCGGTGCATACGATCAACGAACGGCTGCGCGATGCCCGCCGCAAGATGGCGGTGTCGAGCAGCCGCGAGGCGGCGCGCAAGCTGCGCGCGATAGAACATCGCCCCCCCGAAAAATTTGCGGACAAGCCTTTGGGGGAAGCCCCAGCAGCGGCCGGCGTGAGAGATGGTGCTCCACATGCCGGAAAGCGCCGCTCGGTGCGGCTGCTCGGCCTGGTAGCTGGAGCTATTCTCATGTCGCTTGCCCTTGCTTTACTCGCCTTTTCCTCGGTGACCGGAACCGGCGGTCCGCCCGCCGCGGCGCCGCCTGCTGCGCCGACCGAAAGCGCGGCCGCCGACGCGGCGCGCGCCTGGCTTGTGCTGGTTGAGAAGGGCGACTGGAAGGCAAGCTGGGAGGCGACCGGACAGTCGTTCAAGGCGCTCAACACCGTCGAAGCCTGGGCCAATGCGGGACGGCAGGTGCAGGGGCCGCTCGGGGCCGCAAGATCGCGCGTCCTGATTGGCGACGAATATGTCCCCGCGCCGCCCGAAGGCTATCGCATGGTCAAATTCCGTACCGATTATACGAACAGGGCGGGCGTGATCGAAACGCTTTCGCTGGTGCGCGAAGGCGATACGTGGCGGGTCGTCGGCGTAACGGTGGACTGAAGCGAGGAACAAGGCCCTCTCCCCATGAAAAGGGGGGAGGGTCTTGAGCCAGGGCGCGCGCGCTCAATACATATGCTGTCCGCCGTTGATCGACATCGTCGATCCGGTGACGAAGCCTGCGTCCTCGCTGCACAGAAAGGCAACCCCGCGGGCGATTTCTTCGGCGTGGCCGAGACGCCCCACAGGAATTTTCGCGACGATCTTTTCAAGGACCGGGGCGGGGACGGCGGCGACCATATCGGTGTCGATATAGCCGGGCGCGATCGCGTTGACGGTCACCCCCTTCTTGGCGCCTTCCTGCGCCAGCGCCTTGGTAAAGCCGTGGATGCCCGATTTGGCGGCGGCATAGTTGACCTGGCCATATTGGCCCGCCTGGCCGTTGATCGACCCGATGTTTACGATGCGGCCCCAGCCGCGTTCGACCATGCCGCCAAAGGTCGCCTTGGCCATGTTGAAACAGCCGCCCAGATTGATGCGCATGACGTCGTTCCAGTCGTCGAAGGTCATGCGCGCCAGCGTGCCGTCGCGGGTGATCCCGGCGTTGTTGACGACGATGTCGATCGGGCCGAGGTCGGCGGCAACCTGCGCGCAGCCGTCGAGGCAGGCCTGATGGTCGCCGACGTCCCAGCGATAGGCGGGGATGCCGGTGCGCTCGGTGAAGGCGCGCGCTTTTTCGTCATTGCCTGCATAATTGGCGGCGACGCGCACGCCCATATCCTTCAGCGCCAGCGAAATGGCCTCGCCGATGCCGCGGCTGCCGCCGGTGACGATTGCTACGCGTGTCATGAATTCGCTCTCCCACACAATCTTGCTTCGTTGTTGATTAGGGCGCGCGCGAAGCGGCCGCAAGTTGACCGGAACGTCAATCGCGCGGCTTTGCGGGGAAAGTTTTTCAGTTTCCGGTCAGTGCCTTCAGCGCCGCAAAATTTCCGACGGCAAGATCGGCCTTGCGGATCGCGAGGATCAGGCTGGCGCCCTGCGCGGGCGCGATGCCGGTCAAGGCGCTTGCGGGCAATTCGACGAGCATCGCGTCGCGCTCCTCGTCGAAGCCGGGTGCATAGTGGCGCGGCTGCCCGCCTACGAGAGGCGCCTCGGCGGCGGCGAGTGCGGCCCAGACGGGTTCGAAGAGCGCCCGGGCCGGGGCCGAAAGCGAATCGGGGTCGGCGCACCAGCGATGGCGCGCATGATCGAAAAGCAGCGCGCGATAGTCGCTGACCCACAGCTCGGCATCCGGATGGTGGCGCGTCAGCGGCAAAGTGATCGATTCGGTGCGGTCCTCGCCGCTTTCGGCATCGCTTTCGATCACCACCCGCGACCAGTGGATCGCGTGCAGCGCGGTCATCACTGCGGACGCGTCCGAGGCCGAGAAGCCGGCCTGCCCCGCGCTTTCGTCGATGATCGCCAATATCTCGCGCGCGCGCTCGGCCGCGTCGCGGTTGGTTGCGGCGGCATCGGCCAGCGCCTCGGTCAGCTCGTCGCTCGCGTCGGGCGGCGGCGCAGTGCCGGTTTCAAGGGTGGGCAGGCGCGCGGCGAGCAGCGCCGCCAGCCCGGTCATCGTCGGCCAGTCGAACGGATGAAAGGCAGGATCGGCAAGATCATAGCCAGTGGCCGCGAAAAAGGCTTCGGCGGCGTCCGCCCCGGCCAGCGTGCCGGGCGCATCGGCGCCGCGGACGTCGACCGCCCATTCGGGAAAGGCCCGCACCGCGAGCCGGTGCAGCGCCTCGTCTTCGAGCCCGGCGGGACGGAAATAGGCGCGGCCGACTGGCTTGGGTGCCGCGCGTGGCGGTCCCACCTCGGGCAGATGGAGCGCCGTCGCCGCGCCCGTTTCGGGATGGACGAAAAAGGCGAGTGCGCCGGTGCGCGGGCCCAACCCGTCCCAGAGTCCGGCAGGCAAATCGGCACAGGCGATCTGGGCGATAAAGTCGGCATCGGTGCCCTCGATCCGCGGCCACGGCATCGCGCCTGGCAGACGCGGGCGCCCGCCGACCCAGTTGTGCGTCAGAATCGCGTCGCGCGGCGGGATTTGCGCGACCAGTCGCGCCTGGCTGGCAGGCACGGCGTGACCAGCTGCGGGACTGTCCATGATGGGCAATGGCTCGGATGCGCCGTGCGCCTGCGCCTCGACGGCCTGAACCTGCGCCGCCAGCATCTCTTCGATCGGTTCGGGCGGCAAGGCGTCTGAGGGCGTGTCGGTTTCGGCGGCTATTGGAGCGACCTCGGTCGGCGGTTCGTCTTCGGGCAACGGGTCATAGACCGGTTGGGCGCGCAGCCGCGCGAGGCGCGCGGGCGCGATTTCGACGGGCTCGATTTCAGGCTCGGCGCGGCGCGGCAGCCGCGGCATGCGGATTTCGCGCGGCATTCTGGGGGCCTTGGGCAGCGTAACCTGCGGGCGGGGGCGGCGTATCCACCAGACGATGGCGACCGCGATCAAAAAGGCCAGGGTCAGGCCGGCGAGCGTCATGGCTGCCCGGTCGAGTTCGCTCATCGCATGTCTCCGCGCGGGTGCCGGCGCAATATACCGGAAGCCGCTGGATACACAGCTTAAGACGCAGAGTTAAACAGGAGGTAAGCGCCCGCTATTTCAATGCCATCCGGCGAGTTCACGCCGCACCAGCACCTCAAGCATAGCCATTCCTGGCGGGGTGTCGTTGAGGCAGGTCAGATAGGCGAAGTCGCGCCCGCCCGCCGCCTCGAACTGCTCCTTGCCGCGGATCGCGAGCTCTTCGAGCGTCTCGAGGCAATCGGCCGAAAAACCCGGTGCGAAAATCGCCACACGGCGCCCCTCGCGGCCGAGCCGTTCGAGCAGCGCGTCGGTTGCGGGTTCGAGCCACTTGGCGCGTCCGAAACGCGACTGGAAGGCAATCTCGACCGGCCGCCCGATCGCTTCGGACAGCAACCGCGCGCTCTTCACGCACTGGCAATGATAGGGGTCGCCCAGATGCAGCGTCCGTTCGGGCATGCCGTGAAAACTGGCAACGAGCGTATCGGGCGCGAAATCGAGCGCGGCGATCCCCGCCTCGACCGACGCGGCAAGTGCCGCGATATAGGCGGAATCGTCGTGATAGGGCGGCAGGAAACGCAGCGTGGGTTGCCAGCGCAGGCGCGCAAGATGCGCACCGACCGCATCGACAACCGTCGCCGTCGTCGCGGCGCAATATTGTGGATAGAGCGGGGCAATCAGGATGCGGCGGCACCCTTCGCCGACAAGTTCGTCGATCGCGCCGCCGATTGCCGGAGCGCCATAGCGCATCGCCCAGGATACGCGGACATCGTCGCCCAGCGCCGCCTGTAACGCTCCGGCCTGGCGCCGGGTGATCGCGGCGAGCGGCGAGCCTTCGTCGGTCCACACCTGCGCGTAGGCGTGGGCCGACTTTTTCGGGCGCGTGTTGAGGATGATGCCGCGCAGGATCGGCTGCCACAGCAGCGGCGGGATTTCGACGACGCGCGGGTCGGACAGGAACTCGCGCAGATAGCGGCGTACCGGACCTGGTTCGGGAGCGTCGGGGGTGCCGAGGTTGACGAGCAGCACGCCGATGCGCGGCGCGGGTACCGCGAGATGGGAAAGGGGGCGTTCGATCATAGCGGATCGGGCGATAGCGGAAGGCGGCGGATTCGGCGACCGGTTGCGGCGAACATTGCATTGGCGATCGCCGGCGCGACGACGGGCACGCCGATTTCGCCGACGCCGCCGGGATCGCGGTCGCTGTCGATGAATTCGACGACGATCTGCGGCACTTGCGACAGGCGGGGCAGGCCAAGCTGGCCGAGCTTGCGGGCGGTCGCGATGCCGCCGTCATAATCGGTCGTCGCGCCGACCGCGGCGGCGAGACCGAAGACGAGCCCGCCCTCGATCTGCTGGCGTGCGATCGCCGGATTGACGAGCCGCCCGGCGTCAACGACGGCGACGAGCTGTTCGACCTGCAGCCCCCGGTCGCTGGGCCGGGCGGTGGCGACGAGCGCGATGTGGCTGCCGCGCATCGAATGGCAGGCAAGGCCCTGCGCCGTGCCCGAAAGCCCGCCTTCCCATCCGGCGAGGCTGGTCGCAGTGAGCAGGCAGCGGGCGAGGAGCGGCGCCTGTCCAAGCATCGCCATCCGGTACGAAAGTGCGTCCGATCCGGCGCGTGCCGCCATTTCGTCGATGAAACATTCGGTGAAGAAGGCGGTGTAGCTGTCGGCGTTGCCGCGCCAGCGCGCGGTCGGCAGGCCTATGTCGGCGGGGCAATGATCGACCGCGAAATGGCGGAAATTATAGGATCCGCCCGCGCCCTCGACCGCTGCGGCGTCGGGCGTTCCCGCCGCCTCGCGCTGCGCGACGTCAGCCGGGGTTCCGTCGAACAGCCGCGCGCGGAATTCATGGTTCGTCGATGGCACCGCGATCCGCGCGACGAGCGCGTCGATCCCGCCAGCGGCGTCGAGCGTCGCATAGATTTTGGCGCGTGCCGGCGCGCGCGGAATGTCACGCATGATTTCTTCGGCGCGCGACCAGGCGAGCTGCACCGGGCGCTTGATCTGCGTCGCGATGATCGCCGCCTGCACCGCGACGCTGTGATCGAGACAGGCGTCGAACGATCCGCCCGCCATCATCGGGAACAGTGTCACCTTGCCCGGCGGCAATCCGACTGCCCGCGCGACCGCGTCGCGGCACTGGGCGGGCGCCTGTGTCGCAACCCACAGGCGCAGCCGGTCGCCGTCGGGAGCGGCGGTTGCGGTGCGCGTCTCGATCGGTGCATGAAGCGCGGGCGCGACGGCGTAATGCGCCGCAACCTTGGTGCGTCCCTCCATCGCCTCGGCGACGTCGCCTTTTTTGGCGATGCGATAGCCATCAGCCTTGAGCGCGGCCTTCAGCGCCTGGTCGATGCCGGCGCTCGAAATCGGCGGCCCGGTGGTTTCGAACTGCGGTGCGAAGCGGTCGAGCGCGCGATTCGCGGCCCACCAGTTGCGCGCGACGGTTGCAATCCAGCGGTCGTGGAGCACGATGTCGAGCAGGCCGGGCGACGCCATCCCCGCCTTGCGGTTGATGCTCTTGAGCCGGGTGGCGCCGAACGGTCCCTGGCGGATCGCGGCGAAAACCATGTCGGGAAGGCGGATGTCGCCGGCGAAATTGGCCGACCCGTCAACCTTTGCCGGCAGGTCGAGCCGCGTCAGTTCCTTGCCGTAGAGCGGGTCATTGTTGTTGGCGCGATAGACGGGTTCGGCCGGAGGATCGAGCGTTGCGGCCACCGCCGCGACGTCGCCGAAGCGCAGCTTGCGGTTCTTCCAGGTGACGAAGCCATCCTGCGTGTCGCAATCCTGCCAGTCGGCGTCCCACCGCTTCGCTGCCGCCATCATCAGCAGCGTGCGGGCCTGCGCCGCGGCGTCGCGACACGGCCCCTCGAACATGCGGATCGACGAGCTGTTGGCGGTCAGCATCACCGCATGGCGCACCGCCCATTCGCGTCGGACCCAGCTGCGCACATCGGCGACGACATCGGGCACCAGCGCGCGCGGCATGAAGGTGGCGCTATCCTCGTCGACGAGCAGTGTGTTGGTATAGAGCGGGTTGATCGGCGCGGTTTCGACGGCGATGGTGCGCCAGTCGGCGCCGAGCTCGTCGGCAATGATCTGCGGCAGCAGCGTGGTGACGCCCTGCCCCATTTCGCATTGCGGCACGACGACGGCGATATGCCCGTCGTCGCCGATCTTCAGAAAGGCGTTGAAGATATGTTCGTCGGGCGCAGCGGTCAGATTGGGCGCATAATGACGCGGCCAGAGTGACCAGGCCAGCGCAAGGCCGCCCGCAGCGGTGGCGCCGACGAGCAGCGACCGGCGGCTGACATGCGGCAGGCGCGATTTCTTTGTCCCCACTTTGTCCCGAATGCCGGTCATCCCCGCTGCTGATAATCGCGGCGAGTCGGCGACGCAAAGCCTTTCGTAGGGGCTAGCGCAGCAAGCCCAGCCGCGGAATCTCGATCTTGGGGCAGCGGTCCATGACGACGACCAGGCCGGCCTTGTCGGCGCGCCGCGCGGCGGCTTCGTCGATGACGCCGAGTTGCATCCACACCGCTTTCGCCCCGTGGACGATCGCATCGTCGACGGCAGCGCCCGCGTCGGCGCTGTTGCGGAAGATATCGACGATCTCCGCCGCCGGCTCGACATCGGCGAGCGTCGCGACCACCGGCGCGCCGTGGATCGTCTTGCCGGCATGGCCGGGATTGACCGCGATCACATCGTGGCCCTGCGCGGCCAGGAAGGCGAGCACGCCGTTCGAGGGGCGTGCGGGATTAGGCGAGGCGCCGACGATGGCGATGCGGCGCGGCCTTGCGAGCAGGGCGCGAATTTCAGCCTCGTCGTTGATCGCCATCATATGCCCTTTCGCGCCGCGAGCCACGCCGCGACCTTTGCGGCTATCGCGTGGAACGGCTCGCCCAGCGGATCGGTTCCGGCCGCGGGCGGGACGCCGCCGTCGCTCGCGAGGCGGATGCCCATCGACAGCGGCACGCGGCCGAGAAAATCGAGCTCCATTTCCTTCGCCGCGGTCTCGGCACCGCCGCTTCCGAACGGGTCGCTGACCTCACCGCAATGCGGGCAGGCATAGCCGGCCATATTCTCGACGACGCCGATGATCGGCACTTCGGCCTGCTCGAACAGCGACACGGCGCGCGCTGCGTCCATCAGCGCCAGATCCTGCGGCGTCGAGACGACGACCGCGCCGGTGGGCTTGTGCTTCTGGATCATCGTGAGCTGGACGTCGCCGGTGCCGGGGGGCAGGTCGACGACGAGCGTATCGATATCGCCCCAACTTGCGTCGATCAGCTGTTCGAGCGCGCGGCCCGCCATCGGGCCGCGCCAGGCGATGGCCTGACCCGGCGCGGCGATGTGGCCGGTCGACAGCATCGGAACGCCATAGGCGCTCTGCACCGGCGAGAGCTTGGATCCGCGCGCTTCGGGCTTCACGCCCTCGCTGTCCATCAGGCGCGGCTGCGACGGACCGTAGATGTCGGCATCAACCAGTCCGACCTTCACTCCGGTGCGGCGCAGCGCGACGGCAAGATTGGCGGCGAGCGTCGATTTGCCGACCCCGCCCTTGCCGCTGCCCACCGCGATGATCGTCATCGCCTTGCGCTCGGCGGTCATGGCAACGCGGACGCTGGTAACGCCGGCACGGGCGAGCAGGCCCGCGCGGAGCTTTTCCTCGAGCGGCTTGCGCTCGTCTTCGGCGAGCCCGGTGACATCGAGCACGATCGCGAGCGTGCCCTGATCGTCGAGATAGCGAAGCCCCGACGTGCGGCCGCCGGTCAGATCGGTGGCGAGACTGGCAAGGATGGCGATATCGGTCATGTCCGCGGCAGATAGGGATAAGCGGGGCGATTGCCACCCATTTTCGCCTGGCCCCCCTGTTAATCGCGCGCGCCGCCCTTATAAAAGCATTCATGAGCAACAAAAGTGATGGCAGCATGGGAGGCCGCGCCCCGCAGGGAGTGCGGCAATTTTTCCATCAGATTGCGCTGATGGCGAACAGTCCGTGGGGCAATGGCCCGAAGGATAACGGCGATGGCGATGACCGGTCGGGTCCGCGCAATCCCTGGGTGACGCCCGATCCCGCCGACGGACTGCGCGGGCGCAAGCCGCGCGGCCCCTCCGCGCTCGACGAACTTCTGCGCAAGGGGCGCGGCGGCTTTGGCGGCGGCGGTTCGGGTGGCGGCGGCGGCAATCTGCAGATGCCCGAATCGGCGCGGCTGTGGAAATGGGGCGTTGGCGCGCTTGTCGCCGTGTGGTTCCTGTTTTCGTCCTTCCACATCATACCGCCCGAAAAGGAAGGCGTCGTTACCCGGCTCGGCAGCTATTCGCGTACCGTCGGACCCGGCGTGAAATTCACCTGGCCGGCGCCGATCGAGCGCATCCGCATGGAAGACGTGCGCGCGATCCGCACGATGCAGGTCGGCTCGCCCAATGCAAGCGACGAAAATTTCGTCCTCACCCGCGACCAGAGCATCGTCGATCTGGCCTATGAAGTGCGCTGGTCGATCCGCGACCCCGAACTCTACATCTTCCAGCTCGCCGATCCCGACGGCACCATCCGCGAGGTCGCCGAAAGCGCGATGCGCGCGACGGTCGCCAATTTCGACCTGGTGCAGGCGATCGGTCCCGGCCGGGTCGAGATCGAGACGCAGGTTCAGCAGCGCATGCAGGCCCTGCTCGATCAGTATCGCGCCGGCGTGACAATCCAGGGCATCGCGATTCGCCAGGCCGATCCGCCGAAGCAGGTCGACGAGGCGTTCAAGGAAGTGACCGCGGCGCGGCAGGAACGCGAGTCGTCGATCAACCTGGCGCGTGCTTATGAACAGCAGGTGCTCGAACGCGCACGCGGTGACACCGCGGCGTTCGACAAGATTTACGAACAATATAAGCTGGCGCCGGGCGTGACCCGCAAGCGGCTATATTATGAAACGATGGAGAATGTTTTGTCGAACGTCGACAAGACGATTGTCGAGGCGCGCGGCGTCACCCCCTATCTGCCGCTGAGCGAAGTTCAGCGGCGCTCGCGCGCGGCGTCCGACGCCGCGTCCGATGCGGCGAAGGGAGGCCAGTGATGTTCGAATCGATCACCCGCCATCCGATGCGGCTGCTCGTCGGCCTCGTCGCCATTCTCGTGATCCTGTCGCAGACGCTGGCGATCGTTCCCGAAGACAAGCAGGCGCTGATCCTGCGCTTCGGCGAAATCGAGCGCACGGTGAATCGCTACAAGGCGAACGAGGAATTCGGCCGGTCGGGTGCGGGCCTTGTCCTGCGCGTGCCGTTCACCGATGGGATCCAATATATCGACAAGCGCATTCTGGGCATCAACATGGAGCGCCAGCAGGTGCTCTCCACCGATCAGCAACGGCTGCAGGTCGATGCCTTCGCACGCTTCCGCATCACCAACCCGGTGCGCATGTACACCGCGATCCGGACCGAGGATAAATTGCAGCAACAGCTGGCGACAATCCTCGGCTCGTCGCTGCGCAACGAACTCGGCAAGCGGACCTTCGCGACCCTGCTCTCGCCCGAACGCGGTGCGGTGATGGACAATATTCAGGTCGCGCTCAATCGCGAGGCGCACAAATATGGCGCCGAAATCATCGACGTGCGGATCAAGCGCGCCGACCTCCCCGAAGGCGCAACGCTGCAGGCGGCCTATGACCGCATGCGCACCGCGCGCCAGCAGGAAGCGATCGCGATCCGCGCCGAAGGGCAGAAGGAAGCGCAGATCATTCGCGGTAACGCCGATGGCGAAGCCGCGCGCATCTATGCCGCCAGCTTCGGCAAGGATCCCGAATTCTATGATTTCTATCGCGCCATGCAGAGTTATCGTCAGACATTCCTGGGTGAGAATAACAAGGGCGGAACGTCGATCATCATGTCGCCCGACAATGAATATCTGAAGCGTTTCAGCGGCGGATAGCGGCCGGACGGCGGATGAACCGGACGTGCAGTCGCCGTTCATGTTCAATTGCCGTTCAGCCGCACGGCCCCAAATGAAGCCTGCCGGGGTCCTTGGGTTTTTTCGCAAGAGAGAAGGATTTGCGATCGTGCGTTATGTTTATGGCATCACTTCGGCTTTGCTGGTGGGTGGCACAGCGCTCGCGCTCGTCACCCAGTCGCCCGTTATCGCGCAGGTCGCGCAGAACGAGCGCAGCGAAATCGCCAAGGCGGTTCCGCGCGCCGGCGCGCCCGAAAGCTTCGCCGACCTGGTCGAGCAGCTGCAGCCCGCAGTGGTCAACATCTCGACCAAGCAGGAAGTCACGCTGGGCGTCCGGCTCGATCCGTTCGCGGGAACGCGCGAACCGGTCACGCAGGAGCAGCAGGGCGGCGGTTCGGGCTTTCTGATCTCGGACGACGGCTATATCGTCACCAACAACCATGTCGTCACCGGCGGTCCGCGCGGCGAACAGGTGAACCAGGTCACGGTGACGCTGACCAACGGCAAGGAATTTCAGGCCAAGATCGTCGGCCGCGACGTCGCCTCCGACCTCGCGCTGCTCAAGATCGACGCGACCGGCATGCCGTTCGTGAAATTCGGCGACAGCGGCAAGGCGCGCGTTGGCGACTGGGTGGTTGCGATCGGCAACCCGCTCGGCCTCGGCTCGACCGTCACCGCCGGCATTATCTCGGCGGTGCAGCGCAATATCGGCAACGGCGGTGCTTATGACCGCTACATCCAGACCGACACGGCGATCAATCGCGGCAACTCGGGCGGTCCGCTGTTCGACCTGCACGGCAATGTCGTCGGCATCAACAATATGCTGATCTCGCCCGTCGGCGCGAACATCGGGGTCAATTTCGCCATTCCGGCCGATGCAGCGATCCCGGTGATCAACGCGCTGCGCGCCGGCGAGCGTGTCGAGCGCGGCTATCTGGGCATCGGCATCGCGCCGGTCGGCGAGGATATGGCCGCGGCGCTCGGCCTGCCCAAGGATCGCGGCGAATTCGTCCAGCGCGTCGAGGATGACGGTGCCGCGGCGAAGGCGGGCATCAAGCGCGGCGACGTCGTGACCAAGGTCAACGGCAAGGATGTGACGCCGCAGCAGACGCTGTCCTACATCGTCGCGAACACCAAGCCGGGGACGCGTATCCCGATCGAGGTCGTGCGCGACGGCAAGACGATGACGCTCAACGCCGTCGTCGGCACGCGTCCGCCCGAAGACCAGCTCGCCGGCAATGATTTCGACCCCGAAGACGATCAGGCGACGCCTGACGACAACAGCGGGAGCGTTTCGGACAAGGCGGTCCAGGACAATCTGGGCCTCGCGGTGCAGACGCTGACCCCCGACATCGCGCGCGCTGTCGGCGTCGATGCATCGACCAAGGGCCTCGTCATCGGCGCCGCGTCGAGCAACAGCGATGCTGGCCGCAAGGGCCTGCGCCGCGGCGACGTGATCCTCAGCGTCAACCGCACCCCGGTGACGACGAGCGAGGGCCTGGCCAAGGCGGTGGCGGAAGCGAAGAAGGCTGGCCGCGACGCGGTGCTGATGGAAATTCTCCGCCGCGGCGGTCCGTCGGCGTTTATCGCGATCCGCATCAAGCCGTAATCGCGCAGCATCGTCAACGTTTCGAAAGGGGCGCCCGGACATCGACCGGGCGCCCTTTTCTTTTCTTGTCGTATACATTGTTCCTGATATGTTCTTGCTTCAACGAATCGGGAGATGACCAATGATCGGATATGTGACGCTCGGCACCAACGACCTTACCAAAGCGGCGGTTTTTTACGACGCGATCGCCGCCGAACTGGGTGTGCCGCGCATGATGGAATTCGACAATTTCATTGCTTGGGGCAAGGAGGGCGGCGGCGCGGGCATTGGCCTGACCAAGCCGTTCGACGGCAATGTCGCTACCGTCGGTAATGGCGTGATGGTGGCGCTGGAGGCCAGCGATACCGATCAGGTCCAGCGCCTCTATGATATCGCGCTGGCGCATGGCGGCAGCGACGAAGGCGCCCCCGGTCCGCGCGGCGAAGGTTTTTACGCGGGCTATTTTCGCGATCCCGACGGCAACAAGCTCAACGCCTTCGTCATGGGGTGACGACGCGTTGGCGGCGCGCACGGGCGTTGCAGCCATAGACAGTCCTAAAACGGCCGGGCGCGGCGGATTGCCGCCGTCCCGGCCCGCTGTTAGCCTGCGGCGCTCGTCCGTTCGCGAAAGGATCTTCATGCGTTGGAAATCGGCCTTGGTAGCGGCGGTGATGCTTGGCTGCGCCTCACCCGCGTTCGCGCAGGAAAGTGCGGGAAGGAGTCTCGACGAAATCGCGCCCGAGATCGACGCGCTCTTTGCCCGCTATCAGGCCGATCAGCATATCCCTGGCCTCGTCTATGGCATCGTGCAGGATGGCAAGCTCGTCTATCTGAAGGGGCGCGGGATTCAGGATGTGGCGACCGGAACGCCGGTCGACGGCGATACGCTGTTCCGGATCGCCTCGATGACCAAGGCTTTCACCGCGCTGGCGGTGCTCAACCTGCGCGACCGGGGCAAGCTGCGGCTCGACGATCTGGCCGAAGATTATGTCCCAGAAATGAAGCGCTGGATCTATCCGACCGCGGACAGTCCGCGCATTCGTGTGCGCGACCTGCTCCACCATGTCGCGGGGTTCGTCACCGACGATCCGTGGGGCGACCGCCAGCAGATATTGTCGCAGGACGATTTTACCAAGATGCTGACCGCCGGCGTCCCCTTCACGCAGGCGCCGCAGAGCCGCTTCGAATATTCGAACTTCGGCTATGCCCTGCTCGGCCGCATCGTCGCCAATGCGTCGGGTATGCCCTATGCCGACTATGTCCGCATCACCATCCTCCGCCCGCTGGGGATGGAGGCCAGCGGCTATGACGTGACGCGCGCGCCGCGCGCGCATTATGCCCGCGGCTACCGCTGGGAAGGTGAGGCGTGGGTGCCCGAACCCGAAATGGCCGACGGTGCCTTCAATAGCATGGGCGGGCTGCAGGTCAGCGCGCGGGACTATGCCAAATGGGTCGCCTTTCTGCTGTCTGCCTGGCCGCAGCGCAACGAGGCCGATGCTGGGCCAATCCGCCGCGCAACGGTGCGCGAGATCGCGCAGGGTCTGAACTTCGTCTCGCTGGCGACGCGCGCCGGCGCGAGCGGCGAGACGGCGTGCAAGCAGGCCGCGGCCTATGGCATGGGTTGGCGCGTTGCGCAGGACTGCGACCTGGGGCTCACCCTGTCGCACGGCGGTGGCTATCCAGGATATGGCAGCCATGTGATGCTGATGCCCGACTTCGGCGCCGGCGTCTTTGCGCTGTCGAACCGCACCTATGCCGGACCGTCGGCGCCCGCCTGGGACACGGCGGTAGCGATGGAGAAGGCGGGATTGCTCAAAACCCGGCCAGCGTCGGTCACGCCCGACATGGCCGCGATGATCGCTGCGTCGCGCGCCGTCTATGACGCGGGCGACCTGGCGCCGATACAGGACCGGTTGGCGATGAACTTCCTGATGGATCGCTCGGCGGCGTTATGGGCGAAGGACCTGGCGGCGCTGAAAGATCAGCTGGGCGCATGTCCGACCGCCGAGCCGCCGGTCGCGCGCGGCGCGCTGGGGGCCTTGTTCCGGCTCAATTGCGAGCGCGGCAAGCTCGACGGTCAGATTCTGCTAGCCCCGACGCATCCGCTGACGGTTCAGGCCCTGCGCCTTCGTCCAGCACGCGACTAGCTCGCGGGGCGAGCCGGTGCCGCTTTGGCCGCGCCGCGCGGGCGCCGGGCGAAAAGCGGCTTCAAGGCGGCGCCGAGCTGCGCGAAGCCGCGGTCGAGGTCGGCGCTGAAGCGCGCATGATCGGCGTTCCAGCTCCGCATCCAGATTTCATCCATCATCGTCTGTCTCCATCGGTTGCGATGAAGTGCAGATGCGCCCTCGCTAGCGCCTTCGCCAATTAAAGCTTTGCACATAGATATAAGTTTGCCTTATGCACCGGTGATGCCGAAACTGCCGCCCCTTGCTGCCGTCCGTGCCTTTGAATCGGCTGCAAGGCTGGAAAATTTCTCGCGCGCTGCCGAGGAACTGGGGATGACGCAGGCAGCGGTCAGCTATCAGGTCCGCCAATTGGAAGACCGGCTAGGCCGCGCGCTGTTCGTGCGTGAGAAAGGGCGCGTGCGGTTGTCGGAGACCGGCCAACGCGTGTTCCCCGCGATCCGCGCCGCCTTTGCCGCAATGCACGATGCCTTCGCTGCACTTGGCAGCGACGAGACCGACGTGCTGACGATCAGCTCCGTGACGAGCTTCGGCGGCGCATGGCTGAGCGCACGTATCGGCCGCTTCCAGCTCGCTTACCCCGACCTTGCCGTGCGCATGTCGATGAGCAACGATCTCGTCGACTTCGACGCGTCGAACGTCGATGTGGCGATCCGCCTGGGAATGGGCCCCTGGCCCGGCCTGCGCAGCGACTTTCTGATGCGCCAGACGCTTGCTCCGCTCGCCGCACCATCGTTCATCGCCGAGCATGCGATCCGCGAACCCGCCGACCTGCTGCGCGTCCAGCGGCTCGCCCCGAACGACAGCTGGTGGGCCGACTGGTTTGTCGCCGCGGGGGTTGCGACTCCGCTGGCGCCATCGCGCCTCGGCATCGAGCTCGACAGCCAGTTGCAGGAGGCGAGCGCGGTGCAGGCGGGCTTCGGGGCCGCGATGATGACCCCGCTGTTCTGGCAGGCCGACCTTGCCAGCGGCCGGATGGTCCAGCCCTTCGATACACTCTATGTCGCCGATGCCGGCCTTTGGCTCGTGCACCGCGAAAATCGCGTCGGGGTGCGCAAGATCGAGCGCTTCCGCGAATGGCTGCACGACGAATTGAAGAAGGATCGCCACCTGCTGCCCGAGGCGCTATGGCAGCCGCCGTCATGACCTTCACCGCCGTCCCGCTCACGCTCTATCCCGACATGTTCCCCGGTCCGCTAGGGCACAGCATGGCGGGGCGCGCTCTCGAAAGCGGGACATGGGCGTGCGCGCCCGTCCAGATCCGCGATTTTGCCACCGACCGGCATCGCACCGTCGACGATACGCCCGCGGGCGGCGGCGCCGGCATGGTGCTGAAGGCCGACGTGCTGGGGGCGGCGATCGATCATGCGACGGCAGCGCATCCGGGGCTGCCGCTGCTCGCCATGACCCCGCGCGGCGCGCCGGTCACGCAGAAGCGGGTGCGCGAGCTTGCCGCGGGTCCGGGAGCGATCATCCTGTGCGGCCGCTTCGAGGGTTTCGACGAACGCATCTTCGACGCACGGCCGATCGAACAGCTGTCGATGGGCGACATCATACTTTCGGGCGGCGAGATGGGCGCGCTGATGCTGCTCGACGCTTGCATTCGGCTGCTTCCCGGCGTAATGGGCGCGGCTTCAAGTGGCGACGACGAATCGTTCGAGAACGGTTTGCTCGAATATCCGCACTATACCCGGCCCGTCACATGGGAAGGGCGCACGATCCCCGAAGTGCTGCGATCGGGGGATCATGCGAAGATCGCCGCCTGGCGGAAACAACAGGCGCAGGATCATACACGGTTACGCAGGCCGGACCTTTGGGAGCGTCATGAGGACGCTCGGGCCCGACCTGCCTCTGGCGCGCGGCAAAAGAAGAAGGACTAGAGGCATGAACCTCATCCAGACGATCGAAGCTGAAGAAATTGCCAAGGCCGGCAAAGAGATTCCGACGTTCCGCCCCGGCGACACGCTGCGCGTCGGCGTGAAGGTGGTCGAAGGCGAACGCACCCGCGTCCAGAATTTCGAAGGCGTGTGCATCGCGCGCGCGAATAAGGGCATGGGCTCGAACTTCACCGTGCGCAAAATGTCGTTCGGCGAAGGCGTCGAGCGCGTCTTCCCGCTTTATTCGCCGAACATCGATTCGATTACCGTCGTCCGCAAGGGCGCCGTGCGCCGTGCGAAGCTCTACTATCTGCGGGGCCGCACCGGTAAATCGGCTCGTATTGCGGAGCGCCGCGATTACCGGTCGGAAGCCGGCGAAGGCTGAGGAGAGTTTCTCCCCACAAAGCCGAAACAGCTTTCCAGAACGACCGGTTCCGCCAAGGCGCAGAACCGGTCGTTTTTCATTTCACGCCAAGACAAAGGACATATTTCATGGGTTACCGGATCGTCGTCGCTGGTGCGACGGGCAATGTCGGACGCGAAGTCCTCGCCATCCTCGCCGAACGCGAATTTCCGATCGCCGAACTGGCGGCGGTCGCGTCGTCGCGCAGCCAGGGCGACGAAGTCGAGATCGGCGATACCGGCAAAACCGTGAAATGTCAGAATATCGAGAATTTCGACTGGTCGGGCTGGGACATGGCGATCTTCGCCATCGGCAGCGACGCGACCGCGATTCACGCGCCCAAGGCCGCAGCCGCGGGCTGCGTCGTGATCGACAACTCGTCGCTCTATCGCATGGACCCCGACGTGCCGCTGATCGTGCCCGAGGTGAACCCCGACGCGATCGATGGCTATACCAAGCGCAACATCATCGCGAACCCGAACTGCTCGACCGCGCAGATGGTCGTCGCGCTGAAGCCGCTGCACGATGCGGCGAAAATCAAGCGCGTCGTGGTTTCGACCTATCAATCGGTGTCGGGCGCCGGCAAGGCGGGGATGGACGAGCTATGGAACCAGACGCGCCAGATCTTCGTCGGCGACGAAAAGGACATCAAGAAGTTCACCAAACAGATCGCCTTCAACGTCATTCCGCACATCGACAAATTCCTCGACGACGGATCGACGAAGGAAGAATGGAAGATGGTCGCCGAGACGAAGAAGATCCTCGATTCGAAGATCAAGGTCACCGCGACCTGCGTCCGCGTTCCGGTCTTCGTCGGCCACTCGGAAGCCATCAATATCGAGATGGAGCAGGAACTGCCCGCCGAGGAAGCGCAGCGCATCCTGCGCGAGGCGCCGGGCGTCATGCTCGTCGATAAGCGTGAGGACGGCGGATATATCACCCCCGTCGAATGCGTCGGCGACTATGCGACCTTTGTCAGCCGGGTGCGCGACGACAGCACCGTCGACAATGGCCTGAACCTCTGGTGCGTCAGCGACAACCTGCGCAAGGGCGCGGCGCTGAATGCGGTGCAGATCGCCGAACTGCTCGGCCGCCGGCATCTGAAGAAGGGTTGATCTTGTTATCCTCCCTGTCGCGCAGCGATGGGGAGGTGGCAGCCCGAAGGGCTGACGGGGGGGGGGCGTTGACGCCGGCGCGCTCGCGGCCCTTCCACTATCCGCCTTGCGGACGGTCCCCCTCCCCACCGCTGCGCGGCAGGGAGGATTGCCTTGGCGAGATCGGGGCATTCGGACTATGCCCATAACATGACCGCGCCCTTCGCTTTCACCCACGCGCTTTGCCGGACCCCGGCGCCGTCGGCCGTCAACGGCATCCGTGCGGGCGGCGGACCCGATCCCGAGCTGGCGGGAATCATGGCCGAGCATGCCGCCTATGTCGCGGCGCTGCGCGAGTTGGGCCTGACGGTCGATGTTCTGCCGCCGCTCGATGCCTTTCCCGATGCGCTGTTCGTCGAGGACGTCGCGCTGACCTTTGCCGAAGGCGCGATCCTGCTCCGCCCCGGTGCGCCGAGCCGCGCGGGCGAGGTCGCGCACATACGCGCCGCGCTCGCAGAACGGCACGGCCGCGTCCTTGAACTGGCCGGGCCGGGACATGTCGACGGCGGTGACGTTCTGCGCCTTGCCGACCGCGTGATCATCGGCCTGTCCGACCGCACCGACCGGGCGGGGGCCGAAACGCTGACTGCGCTGCTCGGCGATCTTGGCTACCGCGCGCAGATCGCGCAGACCCCGCCCGGCGTGCTGCATTTCAAGACCGGCTGCGGCCTCATCGACGACCGCGCCGTGCTCGCCGTCCCGGCCATGCGCGACTGCCCCGAATTTGCGGGGCTGGAGGTGGTGCTGACGCCGATGGGCGAAGAAGGCGCGGCGAATATCCTGCGCGTCCGCGACACGGTGCTGATCGGCGCGCACTGGCTTGCAACGCAAGCGCTGCTGGCGGCGCGCGGCGTCCCGTTCCGCGTGCTGCCCACCGATCAGATCGCGCGGATCGACGCCGGGCTCAGCTGCATGTCGCTTCGCTGGTAATCGCCCCGCGCTCTGGCGTATAGCGGCGTGTCCCCTTCGGAGTTCCTCCATGCGCAAGCTGCCCGCCCTCGTCCTCCTCGCACTGCTTGCGGCGTGCAAGCCCGCCGCCGACAAGTCGGCCGCCGACGACCGCCCGCCAGTCGTGCCCGACGTGCCCGAGGCCAAGCTCGACGGTCCGGCCGCGGCGTCGCTGGCGGTCGCGCTCGACGGTGCGGGGCTGCGCTTCATCGACAAGACCAGCGGCAAGGCCAGCCTGCTCGCGTTCGGCACCCCGCGCAGACAGGCCGAAGAGGCGTTGGCGCGCGTTGCGGGGGTGGTCGACGACCGCAGCGACAATGACGAGTGCGGCGCGGGGCCGATGCAATTTTCGCGCTTCGATGCGATGACGCTCAATTTTCAGGACGACAAGTTCGTCGGCTGGTTTCTGGGCGACGAGGCGGGCGCCGAATTCTATTCGACGGTCAGCGGCATCGGTATCGGCACGACGCGCGCCAAGGCGTCCGCATCGGCCACCGTCGTCGATCACAAGGACAGCACGCTGGGCGAGGAGTTCAGCCTGGGAACCGGCGATGCAGCGATCGGCGGCATGTTCGCCGAGCCGGGCAAGGATGCGAAGATCGAGGCGCTGTTCGCTGGCGCCAATTGCTTCTTCCGTTAACGACGCCGGATTTTCATCAATTTGATCGGCGGCGACGGTGGCGCTAGTCTGCCGCCATGTCGGCCTTTCTGCCCTATGCGCCGCTCAACACGCCCAAAGCCTTCGGCCCCGGACTATGGATCGTCGACGGCCCCGAAATCCGGATGGATTACGGACCGACCTCGATCCCCTTTCCAACCCGGATGACCGTCGCGCGGCTTGCCGACGGCACGCTGTGGGTTCACTCGCCGGTGGCTCCTGACAAGGACCTGCTTTCTGCCATCGACCGCCTCGGCCCGGTCGCCTGGCTGATCGCGCCGAACAGCCTTCATTATTGGCATATCGCTGACTGGCAGGCGATCTATCCCGGCGCGCGAACGCTCGCGGTGCCCGATCTCGCCATGCGCGCGAAGCGGCCTTTCCGCATCGACGTGACGCTCGACGGCGAGGCGGTGCTGCCCGATGAGCTGGAGACGGTCTTCGTTCCCGGCACGCTGGTCAATGAAGCGGTGTTTTTCCACCGGCCCTCGCGCACCGTCGTGCTGACCGACCTGATCGAGAATTTCGAGCCGCAGCGAATACGCAGTCCCCTTTATCGCGGGCTCGTCCGCCTCTCGGGCGCGGCGCATCCCGACGGCAAGGCGCCGATCGACCTGCGGTTGACCTTCTGGCCGCGCCGTGCCCGTGTTCGCCGGGCGGTCGCTGCGATATTGGGCTGGGATTGCGAGCGTGTCGTGATGGCGCACGGCCTGCCATATGAGCGGGATGGGGCAGCCGAGCTTCGCCGCGGCTTGCGCTGGGCCTGCTGACGCGGCGCGGCCCTGGCCCCGTCAGGGCCCCCTCAGTGCCCCATGTCGGCGGCCGAAGCCTTGGCCGCGCCGGGTCTGGGCGGGCGCAGCAGGACGACGAGCGGCACCGCCGCGAGCGTGACCCACATCATCAGCCAGAAATCGTCGATATAGGCGACCATCGCGGCCTGCCGGTTGATTTCGCCATTGACCATCTGCATCGCGACATCGCCGATGATGCCGAAGCGGTCGGCCGTCGAGGGATCGACGAGGCTGACCGAGCTATTGGTGACATGCGCGACCAGATCCTGATGGCTGGTCTGCGTATTCGATCCGAGCAGCGTCGTGACCACCGAAATGCCCACCGACGCCCCCATGCTGCGGAACAGATTGAGGAGGCTCGATCCGTCGGTCCGGAACTGCATCGGGATCGTGGCAAAGGCCATGGTGTTGAGCGGGATGAAGATCAGCCCCATCCCTAATCCCTGCACCAGCCCGCTGACGACCACGGGACCGGCGCCCATCATCAGCGACCATTGGCTCATCTGATACAGCGAATAGGCGGCGATCAGCAGTCCCGAACCGACCATCCAGCGCGCATCGATCTTGCCGAGCAGGCGCCCGGCGACCCACATGCTCATCAGGATGCCGATCCCGCGCACCGCGAGCACCAGCCCTGTATCGATCACCGGCCAGCCCAACAGGCGTTGCAGCATCGGCGGCAGCAGCGCCATCGACGAGAACATGACCACCCCGATCACGATCATGAAACCCATGCCCATGACGAGGTTGCGATCGGCGAGCATCTTGCGGTTGAACAAGGTCACCGGCGCGGTGAGCAGGTGGATGAGGAACATCCACAGGCAGGCAACCGAAACGCCGAGTTCGATCCAGATTTCGGCACTCTCGAACCAGTCCTGCTGCGCACCGCGGTCGAGCATCAGCTGCAGCGCAGCGAGGCCGAGCGCGAGCATCGAGAAGCCGAACAGATCGAACTTGCGCTCGCGGGTGTGCGTCCGCGGCAGCAGCGCCCACATCAGCACCAGCGTTATCAATCCGACGGGCAGGTTGACGTAGAACACCCAGCGCCAGTTCGCCGATTCGGTGAGCCAGCCGCCCAGGATGGGCCCCAGAATCGGGCCGATCATGATCCCCATCCCCCAGATCGACATCGCCCGCGCGTGCCGTTCGGGCGGGTTGATATCGAGCATTACCGATTGCGAAAGCGGGCTGATGAAGGCGGCGGCGATCCCCTGCAGGAAGCGGAACGCCACCATCTCCTCGAGATTCTGCGCGGCGCCGCACGCCATCGAGGTCAGGACGAAGCCGACGATCGCCGCGAGGAACAATTGCCGCCGTCCGATCCGGTCGGCGAGCCAGCCGGTGATCGGCATCGCCACTGCCGAGGCGATGATATAGCTGGTGAGAACCCAGTTGACCGTCTCGCTCGTCGCGCCGAGCGCGCTTTGCATATGCGGTATCGCGACATTGGCGATGGTCGTGTCGAGAATCTGCATCACCGACGCGCCCATCACGGCCACCGTCAGCAGGCCGCGATAGCGCACCTGCTGATGGAGCGGGATCGACGCATCGACCGGTTGTCCCGCGCTGGGCGACCGGCGGGGAAGGGCGCGGCTCGCCATCGGCCCGCCCCTATTTCGCGGTGATCACTTTGACGTCGGCGGACAGGCCGGCGATCATGTCGCGCGACGGCTTTTCGTCGAGCGCGATGCGCACCGGCACGCGCTGCGTCACCTTCACCCAGTTGCCGGTCGCATTCTGGGCGGGGAGTACCGAAAATTCGCTGCCGGTTCCGGCGCCGATGTTTTCGACATGGCCGCGCACCTTGAGCCCCGGATAGGCGTCGAAGCGGATTTCGGCGCGCTGGCCGACACGCATGTCGGCAAGGTCGGTTTCCTTGAAATTGGCCTCGACATAGGGGTGCAGCGTATCGACGAGCGTCACCGCGGGGAGCCCCGCGACCATCATCTGACCGAGTTGCAATCGGTCCGACTGGGCAATGCGCCCGGCGCTCGGCGCGCGCACTTCGGTACGGCCGAGATTGACCTGCGCCTGCGCGCGCTGGACCTTTGCCGATTCGACCTCGGGATTCACGCCGCTGCCGCCGGTGGCGAGCTTGGCGCGGGCCTCCGCAGCGTCGGCGCGGGCCTGCGCGAGGCCTGCGCGCGCCTGTTCGACCGCATGCTTCGATGCGTCATAGGCCGCCTTGGTGGTGAAGCCCTTTTCCATCAGCGCCGCCTGCCGCGCGAAATTGGATTCGGCAAAGCCCACCGCTTCCTGCGCCGCCTTGATGTCGACGCCGGTCGCGGCGAGGCTGGCCGACAGATTGCCGACATTGACCTTAGCCGCGTCGATCGCGGCATTCGCCTGCGCCACCGTCAGCGCATAGGGTTCGCCGTCGATGCGAAAAAGCAGCTGTCCCTTGTCGACCATCTGGCCGTCGCGCACCGCAACTTCAGTGATCCGGCCGCCAACCTCGGCGGCGATCGATACCTTGTCCATCTGGACATAGGCATTGTCTGTCGACACCGCGCCGCCGCTCGTCAGCCAGTACCAGCCGCCGCCGACGAGCAGCGCCAGCGGCACGCCGAACATCAACAGACGGGTGCGCCAGCTCGGCTTACGGGCCTCGTCGGTTTCGGCCTCGGGCGCGGGGGGCACGGGGTCGGCCTTGGGTTTTGCCTTCGGCACCGAAACCTCTTCGCCCCTGGGAGCGGTGGGCGCGGCGGGAGGGGCGGCGGGACGGGAGGGGGAGAGCTGATCCATCACATTGTCTCTTTTGTCGTATCCTTGCCGCATTCGCGGCGCGAAAGATTGGCGCGGACGCGCTCGACCAGCTCGATGAGCTGCGCGCGTTCGGCTGCGCTCAGCCCTTCGGTCGCCTCTTCGGTCAGCGCGTCGGCGATGTCGCGCATGCCGCCGACGATCGCGCCGGTGCGCGGCGTCAGATACAGCCGCCAGGCGCGGCGGTCGGTCGGATCGGCGCGGCGTTCGACCAGCTCCGCCTCTACCAGCCGGTCGACCATGCGCGACAGGGTGATCGGTTCGACCTCGATCAGTTCGGCGAGCGGCCCCTGCCGGATCCCCTCGTGCCGCTTCAGATAGCTGATCAGCCGCCACTGGAGCGCGGTGATTCCGCTGTGTTTCGTGCGCGCGTTGAAGGCGCGGCGAAACAGCCGCGCGGTGTCGTTGAGCAGGAAACCGATCGTCTCACTCATGGCATGCGATATAATAGCAACTGCTATAATATTCAACGACGATTATGCTGCAGGTGCGAAGCATCTGATTTGGAGCAAAAAAATGCCGTTTCGCTTGCGCGGCGCCGCTTTTTTTGCAGGATGCCGCGCATGAGTCTGTCTGCCGATCTCTTCTGGTCCTTCCGCTCGCCCTACAGCTATCTGGCGATCGGCCGCTACCGCGCGCTGATGGCGAGCCACGATGTGACGATCAACCTGCGCCCCGTCTATCCGCTGGCCGTGCGCCAGCCCGACTTTTTCGAGCGCAACCACCCCAATTGGCTCAGTTACACGATGCGCGACATGATCCGTGTCGCGCAGTTCCACGGCATTCCCTTCGGGCCGCCGCGGCCCGACCCGATCGTCCAGAATGTAATGACGCGCGAGATCGCTGCCGATCAGCCCTATATCTATCGCCTCACCCGGCTGGGGCAGGCGGCCTCGCGGCGCGGCAAGAGCCTGGCCTTTTGCGACGAGGTGGCGCAGCTCATCTGGGGCGGCGCGCAGGACTGGCACCTCGGCGATCATCTGGCGGGCGCGGCGAAGCGCGCCGGGCTCGATCTCGCCGAACTCGATGCCGAGGCGGAAGGCGACGCCGAAACGCTCGATCAGGAAATCGCCGCTAACCAGGTCGCGCTCGAAATCGCCGGCCATTGGGGCGTGCCGACACTGGTATTCGAGGGCGAGCCCTTCTTCGGACAGGACCGCATCGAAATGGCGAAGTGGCGCATGGAGCAAAAGGGGTTGCGCCCGCGATAGACGGAGCGCGCGGCTGCAGGCGGCCGGCTTCGGTCTGGAAACGACCGATTGCGGGCGTTCCTTTTCCGAGCCACAATCGTCTCATGAGTTTTTTGGCATTCCGATACCGATACGACGGCACACCCACCAACGTTCGTGATGACTTCGGTTGGTTGGAGATGCGGGTGGTTACAGAAAGCCGTTCTGGCGTCGGCGGATTTTGGGTCCAGTGGCAAGATGTAAAGGAGTTTGGCGAAAAGCTTTCGGCCTATCCGATTGAGCCCAACGCTCCCTTGTCCGAACAATGGGGCTACAGTCAGGACGACCAATACGAAAAGGTTTTAGGCGTTCAAATCACGCCAGCCAACGCACGTGGAGACCTGAAGGTCCGCGTCGAAATAGCGGATCAGGATGATCCGACCGATTGCGTAAAAACCTCATTCCAAACAAATTATTCTGATTTGGCCGCATTCCAGCTTGAGATAGCGCAGTTGATGGCTGGCGAGATTGAAGAGGCGCGCCTCAGCGGGAGATAACGTCCGCTCTCCACCTCAAAACCGCCATGAGCGCGGCGCGGCTGGTGTCGGCAAGTCCATGCGAACGCCGTATGAAGGCCGCGGCCGCTTGCCCTTGCGCGTCTTCCCCGCATAAGGACGGGCATGAGCATCGAACCGAAATTTTTCTACGCGCGCGACGGGGTGCGCCTGGCCTGGCGCGCAATGGGCGAAGGCCGGCCGATCCTGTTGCTGCATGGCCTGTTTTCGAGCGCCGAGGTCAACTGGATCAAATTCGGCACCGCGGCGCGAATCGCGCGTGAGGGATATCATGTCATCATGCCCGACCTGCGCGTCCACGGATCGAGCGCGGCGCCGCATGGAGCGGAGCATTATCCTTCCGACATATTGGTGGATGACCTGCAGGATCTGGTTGCGCATCTCGATCTTGCCGATTTCGACCTTGGCGGCTTCTCGCTCGGTGCGCGAACGAGCGTGCGCGCCGTTGTTGCGGGGATGCGCCCGGCGCGCCTCATCCTCGGCGGCATGGGGCTCGCTGGGCTCGCGGGGTGGCAGCGGCGCGGGCGTTTCTTCAAACGCGTGATCGCCGAATATGACAGCGCGAAGCGCGGCGACGACACGTGGCTGTCGATCCAGTTCATGAAGACCATGAAGATCGACCGTGTCGCGGCGGGGCTTTTGCTCGACAGCTTCGCCGACACGCCGCCCGAAGCGCTGGCGGCGATCACCATGCCGACGCTGGTTGTGTGCGGCGAACAGGATGAGGACAATGGCTCGGCGCCCGAACTGGTCGCGGCGCTGGCCGATGCCGAACTCGCGACGATCCCCGGCACCCACATGTCGAGCGTCACCGAGCCCGAGCTGGGCGAAGCGATCGCGGCCTTTCTGACCGCTTGACCCCCCGGCGCCGACGCGCCAAGCTGGTTTTACGGCGCCGCAGAGCGCACCCCCAAAGTCCAGAGGATTGCACCCCATGAAAGCCATGATTTCGACTATGTCGCTTGCCCTGTCGCTCGCGCTCGCCGCACCGGCATATGCGCAGGACGATGCCGCCGCGACCGCGGCCCCTGCCGCCACGCCGACCGCCGCCGACGCCGATGCCTTCATCGCCGCCGTCGAGAAGGATCTGTTCGACTATACGGTCGAGGCGAGCCAGGTGAACTGGGTCAACGCCACCTACATCACCGACGACACCGACGCGATGGCGGCGCGGATCAATGCGGTGGGGACCGAAAAGTCGGTCAAATATGCACTCGAAGCCGCGAAATATATGGATGTGCCGGGGCTCAGCGCCGATACGAAGCGCAAGCTCGACATTCTGCGCACCGGCCTTGTCCTTCCCGCGCCGACCAAGCCCGGCGCCGCGACCGAGCTCAACACGATCGCGACCGACCTCCAGTCGCAATATGGCAAGGGTCGCGGCACGCTCGACGGCAAGGAAATCTCGGGCTCGGATATCGAGGCGGAGATGGGCAATCTTAAGCACACGCCCGCCGAATTCGCCGAAATGTGGACGAGCTGGCACGACAATGTCGGCGCGCCTATGAAGGATGATTATGCGCGCATGGTCGCGATCGCCAACGAAGGCGCAAAGGAACTCGGCTTTGCCGACACCGGCGCGATGTGGCGGTCGGGCTATGACATGTCGCCCGAGGATTTCGCCAAGACCACCGAACGGCTGTGGCAGGAAGTGAAGCCGCTCTACATGGCGCTTCACACCTATGTCCGCTGGAAACTCAACGAGAAATATGGCGATGCCGTGCAGCCGAAGACCGGCCCGATCCGCGCCGACCTGCTTGGCAATATGTGGGCGCAGGAATGGGGCAATATCTACCCGCTCGTCGCGCCGCCGGGATCGGGCGACCTTGGTTACGATATCGGCGATCTGCTCAAGGAAAAGGGCAAGGCGCCGCTCGACATGGTCAAGGCGGGCGAGAATTTCTACTCCTCGCTCGGCTTCGCTAAGCTGCCCGACACCTTCTGGAAGCGCAGCCAGTTCCTGAAGCCCGCCGACCGCGAAGTCGTGTGCCATGCCTCGGCCTGGGACGTCGACAACAAGGACGACATCCGCATCAAGATGTGCATCAAGGTGAACAGCGACGATTTCGTCACCATCCACCACGAGCTTGGCCACAACTATTATCAGCGCGCCTATAACAAGCAGCCGTTCCTCTATCTGAACGGCGCCAACGATGGCTTCCACGAAGCGATCGGCGACTTCATCGCGCTGTCGATCACCCCGCAATATCTGGTCGACATCGGCCTGCTCGACAAGGCGAAGGTGCCGAGCGCCGACAAGGATATCGGCCTGCTGCTGCGTCAGGCGATGGACAAGGTCGCCTTCCTCCCGTTCGGCCTGCTCGTCGACCGCTGGCGCTGGGGCGTGTTCGACGGCTCGATCAAGCCTGCTGATTACAACAAGGCCTGGACCCAGCTTCGCCTGCAGTATCAGGGCATCACGCCGCCGACCGCGCGCCCCGACAACGCGTTTGACCCGGGCGCCAAATATCATATCCCCGGCAACACGCCCTACACCCGCTATTTCCTCGCGCGCGTGCTGCAGTTCCAATTCTATCAGGCGGCGTGCAAGCAGGCGGGGTGGAAGGGCCCGCTCCACCGTTGCTCTTTCTATGGCAACAAACAGGTGGGGCAGAATCTGAACGCGATGCTCGAAATGGGCGCCTCGAAGCCATGGCCCGACGCGCTCCAGGCTTTCACCGGCAGCCGCGACATGTCGGGCAAGGCGATGATGGAATATTTCGCCCCGCTCAAGAAGTGGCTCGACGAACAGAATAAGGGCAAGCCGTCGGGCTGGTAAGGCACGCGGAGCCGCAAGCAAGGGACCGGAAAGCTATCTTTCCGGTCCCTTTGCATGTCGGCGGGGTAGGGGCTGCCGCCGCTTTGCCGATTGCCTGATTTCCTGCGCCGTTCTAGGCTCTTGGCCGGGTGCCCCGAGCGGAGGAATGCAGCAGTGAGCGACGGCAGCGAAGCGACCGAAATCTACATCGGCCTGGGCGGAGGCGGCGCGCCTGACGGGCCGCGCCAGTCGCTGGTGCTGAAGCGCGCGAACCGCCACGGGCTGATCGCGGGCGCGACCGGGACCGGCAAGACGGTGACGCTGCAGGGACTGGCCGAGGGCTTCTCGGCGGTCGGCGTGCCGGTTTTCGTCGCCGACGTGAAGGGCGACCTTTCGGGGCTCGCGATGGCGGGAAGTCCGACGTCGAAACTGCACGAGGTCTTTGCCAAGCGCGCGGCCGAAATCGGCGACAGCGACTGGGCCTATCACGACAATCCGGCGATCTTCTGGGACCTGTTCGGCGAGCAGGGCCATCCCATTCGCACCACAATTTCCGAGATGGGGCCGCTGCTCCTCGCGCGGCTGATGGATCTCAACGAGGTGCAGGAAGGGGTTTTGTCGATCGCCTTCCGCGTCGCCGACGAACAGAATCTGTTGCTGCTCGATATGGGCGATCTGCAGGCGATGCTCGCCTGGTGCGCCGAAAATGCCGGCGATCTGTCGACCAAATATGGCAATGTGACCAAGGCGACGGTGGGGACGATCCAGCGCCAGCTCTTGTCGCTGCAAAGCCAGGGCGGCGACCATTTCTTCGGCGAACCCGCGCTCGACATCATGGACATGATCCAGTGCGACGATAAGGGTCGCGGCTATGTGAACATCCTTGCCGCCGACAAGCTGATGGCCAGCCCGAAGCTTTATGCGACCTTCCTGCTCTGGCTGCTGTCCGAGATGTTCGAGACGCTTCCTGAAATCGGCGATCCCGACAAGCCGAAGCTCGTCTTCTTCTTTGACGAAGCGCATCTGCTGTTCGACGACGCGCCGCCCGCGCTGGTCGACAAGATCGAACAGGTCGTGCGCCTGATCCGATCGAAGGGTGTCGGCGTCTATTTCGTGACGCAGAACCCGATCGATGTGCCCGAAGAAGTCGCAGGGCAGCTCGGTAACCGCGTCCAGCACGCGCTGCGCGCCTTTACCCCGCGCGACCAGAAGGCGGTGAAGGCGGCGGCCGACACCTTTCGGCCCAATCCGAAGGTCGATGTCGCGCGCGAGATCACCGAGCTCAAGGTCGGCGAAGCGCTGGTCTCGCTGCTCATGCCCGACGGCGCGCCCTCTCCGGTCGAGCGCACGCTGATCAAGCCGCCCTGCTCGCGCGCCGGTCCGCTCGACCCCAAGGAGCGCGCGATCATCCAGTCGATCTCGCCGGTCGCGGGCAAATATGACACACTCGTCAATCGTGAAAGCGCCGAAGAACTGCTCGCCGCCAAGGCCGAGCAGGCGCAGGCGGCCGCCGCTGAAGCCAAGGCGCAGGAGGAAGCCGACAAGGCGGCGGCAATCGCGGCAAAGGAAGAGGCCAAGCGCAAGGCCGCCGACGAGCGCGTCCGCCTGCAACAGGAACGCGCCGCGGCGCGCGAGGCGGCGAAGCCGAGCATGGCCGAAAAGATGATGGAATCGGCGGCGCGCTCCGCCGCGACGAGCCTCGGCCGGCAGGTTGCGGGCAAGTTCGGCGGCCAGTTGATGCGCGGCATATTGGGCAGCCTGTTCAAATGACCGCCGGCGATGCCGCGCGGATGGAGGCGGCGCTGCTCGCCGTCGCCGACGCGGGCATCGACATTCGCCATGCGCTGTTCGATCGGTTCCTCAATGCCTTCCCGCAGCGACGCGCCGCCTTTCTGAACCTCGATGCGGCGTCGCGGCGCATGACCAACGAGACGTTGCAGGCGATGTTCGGGCTGGCGCAGGGCGAAGGCTGGGTCTGGCCGCAGATTGCCGAACTGGTGGTGACGCATCGCAACTATGGAGCGCTGACGGCGGCCGAATATGACGCCTTCGTCGATATGGCGGTCGATGCGCTTGCGGTGGCGGCGGGCACCGCATGGGACGCGGATTGCAACGCCGCCTGGCGCCGTCAGGCCGCGGCGCTCAAGGCGATGATCCACCGCGCACTCGCCGAATGGCAGGCGGCGCTTCCCGAGGCGCACCGCCAGGCGGCCGGCTGATCCGAGCCCGCGCCCGCGGCGCGCTATTCCATCTCGACAGGCGCCGAGGCTTCAGGCAATTTGGTTGCATGACAAAACCTATATTGCCTGGAGAGGTAGCCGCCGCCGTCGTCGATCCCGCCGCTTACGGGGCATGGGACGGCTTGCACGAACAGCTTTCCTGGGCGCGCGCCAATGCGCCGCTCGCGGTAGCCGAGAACCCGGACTATGATCCCTTCTGGCTGGTGACGCGGCACGCTGACGTCATGGCGATCGGCCGCGATCCGCAGCGCTTTGCCAATGCAGTGCGCCCGACTGTGCTCACCAATCGCGATGGCGAGGCGCTCGCCCGCGCCGCGACGCCGGGCAATGACGGGCATCTGATCCGTTCGCTCGTCCAGATGGACGCGCCCGACCATATGAAATACCGGCTGCTGACGCAGAGCTGGTTCATGCCCAAGAATCTGAAGCAGGTCGAAGACCGCATCCGTCAGATCGCACGCGAGACGGTAGACAAATTGCTCGCGACCGGCGGCGAATGCGATTTCGCGCGTGACGTCGCGGCGCATTACCCGCTGCATGTCGTGATGGACATATTGGGGGTGCCGCCGGAAGACGAGCCGCGAATGCTGATGCTGACCCAGCAATTGTTCGGATCGACCGACCCCGACCTCAACCGCAGCCGCGAGGCGATCACCAGCGCCGAACAGGCGATCGCCATGCTCCACTATGTCATCGCTGATTTCGAAAATTATTTCCGCGAACTGACCGCTGACCGCCGCGCCAATCCGCGTCAGGATATTGCGACGGTGATCGCCAATGCGACGATCGACGGCGGTCAGATCCCTGACCGCGAACTTGCAGGCTATTATATGATCATCGCAACGGCGGGGCACGACACGACGAGTGCGTCAACCGCCGGCGCGATCATGGAGCTGGCAAAGAATCCGGCGCTTTTCGAACGCTTTCGGGCCGCCGACAGCGACAAGGCGGGGCTGATCGAAGAGGCGATCCGCTGGACGACGCCGGTGCAGCATTTCATGCGCACCGCGCGGGCCGATGTCGAGATCGGCGGGCAGCAGATCCGCGAAGGCGACTGGCTGATGCTCAACTATGTCTCGGCCAACCGCGACGAGGCGGTGTTCGGCGACCCCTTTGCCTTCGACCCCGACCGTGCGAAGAATCAGCAGATCGCCTTCGGCTTCGGCGCGCATGTGTGCCTCGGCCAGCATCTGGCGCGCATGGAAATGCGGATCATGATGGAAGAATTGCTGCCGCGCCTGAAAAAGCTCGAACTCGCGGGCGAACCGGCGCGCGTCGAATCGGTGTTCGTCGGCGGCTTGAAGCGCCTGCCGATCCGGTTCGAAGCGGCGTAGGGGGGGTGTAAGCGACTGAAGCTTGCCGGGCTGACCGAAGGAACGAGCGTCCCGAGTCGCTATTGTGTTCCCCGGCGAAAGCCAGGGGCCCAGAGCGTCGAACGCTGACGTTGGAGTTTTAAAGCTCCGGACCCCGGCTTTCGCCAGGGAACAGCAAACTGCCGCAAGGACGCTACCCTAAACCTTCTCGCCCGGAAAGAAGCGCGCGATCACATCGCTGGCGAGGCGCGCAGGGCGCAGCGTCTCGGCGTCGATGCAGCACCAGCTCGATTTGACTTCGGCGAGCACCTCTTCGCCGCGCTTTATGATCGTTTCATAGAAAGCGCGCGCGCCCTGGACCTTTTCCAGGATCACCGTCGCGATGACCTCATCGTCGAGAAAGGCTGGGCGGCGATAGGTGATTTCATGCTTCAGCGCGACCCACAGATGCTGGGCCACCGCCTCGGGCGGCGCGATCTTTCGCCAGTGCGACAGCACTGCATCCTGCACCCAGCTTAGATAATGGGCGTTGTTGACGTGGCCCATGAAGTCGATGACCTCGGGGCCGACGGTGATGTCATGGTCGTGGGGAAGCGCGGCGCTGCTCATATCGTTGACACTAGTGTCAACAATTCGTGACGGAAAGATGAAATCCGATTCTTTTCTGGTCCGGTCTTGGGAAGGACCATCTTCTGCGTCGGCGAAGAATGCACTCAGCCGCGGCCGCGATAGGGCGCGACCCCCTGATCGGGCAGCCACAGCCCCAGGGGCGGCGGCCCCGATTGCCAGAACACGTCGATGGGAATGCCGCCGCGCGGATACCAATAGCCGCCGATGCGCAGCCATTGCGGCTGCATCTCGTCGAACAGGCGGCGGCCGATACCCACGGTGCAGTCTTCGTGAAAGCCTGCATGGTTGCGGAAGGAGCCGAGGAACAGCTTGAGGCTTTTCGATTCGACGATCGTCTCTCCCGGCGCATAGTCGATCACCAGATGCGCGAAGTCGGGCTGCCCGGTAACGGGGCAGAGCGAGGTGAATTCGGGCGCGGCAAAGCGCACGAGATACAGCTCTCCGGCGCGCGGATTGGGGACATAGTCGAGCAATGCCGCCTCGGGCGAGGCAGGCAGTTCACTCGATTGGCCGAGATGTTTGGGCTGAAGCGGCGTATGGCTGGAATCACTCATGGCTTTCGTCTAGTGCGGCGCGCAGCCGATGTCACCGTCGATCGGGACGGGATGGCGGCGCGAAGCGCCCGTGCGATACGCAAGGCGCAGGCCATACAGAGTTTTCGGGATCGCATTACATCATGACGAAGCGGAGTTTCGGGCGGACAGCGAAGATGGCGCGGCTATCGACCGCCGCGCTGGCGGCGGTGCTGATTGCGGGGGCAGCGGGAACGCCCGCGCTGGCACAGCAGGACGAAACGCCCGCCCCGACCCCGGCGCCATCTGCCACCAGTCCGTCGACCTTCCGCCTGCCGTCGACCAACGATGGCCGTACCACGGGGATGCAGGGTCCCGCGGACAATGGGATTCCGCCGCTTGCGCCGGGCGAGCGCCGCGGGACTCCGGCACCGACGCCTGCGCCGACCGTGGTCGTCCCCACGCGCCCTGCGCCCGCGCCGACGGCCCAGCGTCCGACCGCGACCACGCCGGCGCCGACCCCCGCGCCCACGCCGACGCGCCGCGATACGCCCGCCGCCGCATCGACGCGCGCGCCTTCCGCGGCGCCTGCGCCCGCGCCGACTCCGGCACCGACCGCATCGCAGGGTGCGCCCGCCGCGACCTCGCCGACCGACGATGCCGCCACGCTGCCGGGCTTCACCAGCGATCCGACGAGCGCAGCGGGCACCCTCGATGCGCCGGTGCAGCCGTCGGACGAGGCAGCCGGTGCGGCGGCGCCGACCGACAAGGGCGCGGTACCGATCTGGGCGTGGCTGCTCGCGGGACTCGCCGCTGCCGGGGCGGGGCTATGGTATTGGCGCCGCCGTCCAGCGCCCGCCGCCGACGCCCCGGCTGATTATGATCAGCCCTCGCCGCCGCCCGCACCGCGTGCCGCCGTTCCTGCACCGCGCGCCGCGCCGCAGCCAGCGCCGCAGCCTGCTCCTCCGGCGCCGCAACCCGCGCCGCAACCGGATCGTGGGCCCCAGCCGCAATTCCGGCCGACGCCGCTTCCGGTGGCTTCGCCGCCCGTTCCCTCCCCGCTCGTCACGCGCCCCGCCGCAGAACGACGCGCGCAGGTGTCGATGGCGTTCGAGGTGCGCGACATTCGCCTGACGTCCGAACATCTGGTCGTGTCCTTCACGCTCAACCTGCTGAACGAGGGGCTGCTCGACGCCACTGGCCTCCTCGTCCGTATTGCGCTGCATCAGGCGTCGGCGATGCCCGAAGCGGTGCTCGCGCGCTTTTTCGACGGCGCGGGGGGCAGCGTGCTGCGCGACGACATGACATTGGCGGCGGGCGCGGGCGAGGCGCTGACGACCGAGGTGATGTTGCCGCGGGCGATCGTCGAGCCGCTGGTGATCGCCGGCCGCCCGATGCTGATCCCGGTCATAGCGCTCGACGTCACCTATCATTGGGATGGCCCTGGCGAAGCCTTTGGCCAGAATGCCGGCAGTTTCGTGCTCGGCCGCGAACAGGGGACGAGCGGCAGCGACAAGCTGGCACCGCTGCCCTTCGATCGCCCGATGCTGGTCATCGACCGCCCTGGTGCACGCACGACCGCCGTGCGCCGGATGCAGTGATTCCCCGCGTCGCGCGGGCGCCATGCTCCGCTTTACCTCTGCTTTTGTGTTGCGGCGCAGCATTGACTGGGGCAGAGCGCCACTGCGCTTGAAAAAGCGCAGGTGGGGGCATAGGCTGATGTTCCCCGGAAAGATTAAGAGCCACAGCAGGATGGCCGGCGGAGGGAATGGATAGAAGGTCCACCGCCCGGTCGTAACAGGAGCATGACATGGACGCCTTGGTTTCTACCGAATGGCTGGAACGCGAACTGGGGGCATCGGACCTGCGGGTTGTCGATGCGACGAAATTCATGGCGGGAACCGACCGCGACGCGCGGGCCGAATATGAAGCCGGCCATATCCCCGGCGCGGTGTTCATGGACCTGACCGAACTGGCCGACGCGACGAGCGCGGTCGAAAATATGGCGCCGCCGCCCGAAAAATTCGCGAGCCGCATGCAGTCGCTCGGCCTCGGCGACGGCAGCCGGATCGTGATCTATGACGACAGCCCGCTCAAGAGCGCGGCGCGTGCCTGGTGGCTGCTCAAACTGTTCGGCGCGCATGATGTCGCGCTGCTCGACGGCGGCCTCGCCAAGTGGAAGGCCGAAGGGCGCCCGCTCGAAATGGGCAAGCAGACGCTGCGCCACCGCCACTTCACCGTTTGGCGCGACGCGAAGGCCGTCCGCACCAAGGATCAGATGCTCGCCAATGTCGATGGCGGCACCGAACAGGTTGTCGATGCGCGCCCGGCGGCGCGCTTCACGGGCGAGGAACGCGATCCGCGTCCGGGCATGGCACCGGGACATATTCCCGGTTCGCGCAGCCTGCCGCACAGTCAGCTGTTCAACGACGATGGCACGTGGAAGCAGGGCGATGCGCTGAAGGCGGCTTTCGATGCCGCCGGGATCGATCTCGACAAGCCGCTCGTCGCGACCTGCGGCAGCGGCATGACCGCGACCGTCCTTGCCTTTGGCGCGCATCTGCTCGGCAAGGATGATGTCGCCGTTTATGACGGCAGCTGGAGCGAGTGGGGCGCCGACGCGGCCACCCCGAAAGCGACCGGCGCGGCCTGACCGGGCGGTGGCCGGCCCGGCGGACAAGGATGATCGACGCCGCCCCGCGACGAAGCTCGTGCAGGGCGGACGGCGGCCCGAATGGACGGGTGACCCTCGGCTTGGCGGGGGCATCGTCAATCCGCCGGTCTGGCGTGCCTCGACGATCCTTTATGACAGTATCGCCGATCTGAAGGCGCGCGGCCATGCGACGCACGACAAGCTCTATTACGGCCGCCGCGGTACGCCGACGGTATGGGCGCTTGCCGACGCGCTGACCGAACTCGAGCCGGGCGCGGAGGGCACGCTGCTCTATCCTTCGGGCGTTGCAGCGATATCGGCGGGGCTGCTTGCGCTGCTCGCGCCGGGCGATCATCTGCTGATGGTAGACAGCGCCTATGAACCGACGCGAAGCTTTTGCGACGGCATGCTCGCGCGGTTCGGCGTGCGGACCAGCTATTATGATCCGTGCGTCGGCGCGCGCATCGCCGATCTGATCGAACCCGAAACGCGGCTGATCTTCCTCGAATCGCCGGGCAGCCTGACCTTCGAGGTCCAGGATGTGCCAGCGATCACGCGCATCGCCCGCGAACGCGGCGTCGTGACGATGCTCGACAATACCTGGGCGACCCCGCTGCTCTTTCCGGCGATCGCCCATGGCGTCGACGTGACGATGATGAGCCTGACCAAATATGTCGGCGGTCACTCGGACGCGATGATGGGATCGCTCACCGCGACGCGCAGCCTCTGGCCGCGGCTGCGGCAGGCGACCTATCAGCTCGGCCATTCGGTATCGCCCGACGATTGCGCGCTGATGCTGCGCGGACTGCGCACGCTCGATGTGCGGCTGGAGCGCCACGGCGCCAATGCGCTTGCGGTGGCGCGTTGGCTTGCGGCGCGGCCCGAGGTCGGGCGGGTTCTCTATCCGGCGCTCGCGGACGATCCGGGCCATGCGCTTTGGACGCGCGATTTTTCGGGGGCGAGCGGCCTGTTCGGCTTTACGCTGAAAGGCGCGGGCGATGCTGCCCGCGCGCGCTTTATCGACACGCTCGCTCTGTTCGGCATCGGTTTCAGCTGGGGCGGCTTCGAAAGCCTGGTGGTACCAAGCGATCCGCAGACGATTCGCACCGCGACCGATTGGACCGATCCCGATGCGCTCATCCGCCTGTCGATCGGGCTCGAGGATCCGGTCGACCTGATCGCCGATCTCGAACGCGGATTCGCGGCGCTCGGCGGCGCATCTTGATGGACGCGCTGCTCCTCCGGCTGGGCTTGCCGCGCATGGCGGAGGCCCAGCTGGCGGAGCTCGGCGTCGCCGCGATGATCGCCGGAGCGGCCTTGATCGTCGGCTGGACGCTGAAGGTTCGGCTCGGGCCGCAGCTGGCCAACTGGCTCCATGGCCGCGAACGCCATTCGCGCGGGCCGCTGACCGAACGAGCACCCGCGATTCTCGGCTGGCTGGTCGCGCTTCTGATCGCCGGAATCGGCTGGAGCGCCTGGGCCTGGACGCCCTATCCCGCGCTGCTGCTCGGGCTGGTGCTCGCTTTCTCGGCCGCGGCGACGGCGCGCAATCTGGTGCTGGGCGTCGGGCTGGGCCGCGTTCCGGCGCTGATGCTGGCGGCGGTGCTGTTCGTGGCGCTGTTGTCGCACGTCGTCGGCGGACTGGAGACCCTGCAGGACCGGCTCGATGCGATCGGCTTCAGCGCCGGGCGCATGCATGTCTCGCTGCTGTCGCTCATCAATATCGCCCTGACGGCGCTGGTGCTGTTCCTGCTGGTGCGTATCGCCAACCGGGTCGTGCGGCGCGTCGTGCGCGGCGGTCCCGACCTCGATCCCACGCAGCAATTGCTGGTCGAAAAGATCGCGAGCGTTGTGATCGTGATTGCGGCCTTTTTCGTCGGCATCGACCTGCTCGGCATCGATCTGACCGCCTTTGCGGTCTTTTCGGGTGCGCTCGGGCTCGCCGTCGGTTTCGGCCTGCAAAAGACGTTCGGCAATCTGATCGCCGGAATCATCCTGCTGATGGATCGGTCGATCAAGCCGGGTGATGTCATCGTCGTCGCCGATGCGGTGGGACGGGTGAACAAGATCGGGGTGCGCGCGGTGTCGGTCATCACGCGCGATGGCAAGGAACATCTGATTCCGAACGAACTGCTGATGACCGAGCGGGTCGAGAATTGGAGTTATTCGAGCCGCGAAGTGCGAATCAAGATGGCGGTCGGCGTCAGCTATGACAGCGATCTGCGGCTGGCGCAGCGATTGATGCTCGAGGCCGCCGACGAAGCGCCGCGCGTTCTCAAAAAGCCCGCCCCGGTGTGCTGGATCACCGGTTTCGGCGACAGCGCGGTCAACCATGAACTGCGGCTGTGGATTTCGGACCCCGAAGGTGGGCTCGGCAATATCCAGGGCGACGTTTTTCTCCGCATCTGGGACAAGTTCAAGGCGGCGGGAATCGAGATTCCCTTTCCGCAGCGCGACGTCCATGTCCGCTCGCTGCCCGAAAAAACGCCCGCCGCGGCAAAGCCGAAGCGGGCGTCTCGAAAGCCGGGCTGAGCGATACCGCTGCCCGCGTCAGAATCCCTTGGCCTTGGCGCGTTCGATTCCCTGAAGAATGATCGCCTTGGCTTCGTCGACGTCGCCCCAGCCGCCAAGTTTCACCCATTTGCCGGGTTCGAGATCCTTGTAGTGCGCAAAGAAATGCTCGATCTGCTGCAGCACGATTGGCGGCATGTCGGAGTAGCTTGCGACGTTCGCATAATAAGGGAAGGTCGAATTGACCGGCACGCACAGAAGCTTTTCGTCGCCGCCGCCATCGTCTTCCATTTTGAGGACGCCGATCGGGCGGCATTTGACGACCGCACCGGCAACCACCGGCGACCGCGCAACCACCAAGGCATCGAGCGGATCGCCGTCTTCGCCCAGCGTATGCGGAATGAAGCCATAATTGGCGGGATAGCGCATCGGCGTGTGCAGGAAGCGATCGACGAACAGCGCGCCCGACGCCTTGTCGAATTCATATTTCACCGGCTCGCCGCCGATCGGCACCTCGATCAGCACGTTGAGGCTGTCGGGCGGACTGTCGCCGGCGGGGATCAGGTCGATGCGCATGGGAGAGTATCCTTATCTGGTGATTTGCGCGCGCCTTTAGCGCCCGTGGGCGCCGAAAGTCGAGGCCATTACGACCAAAGATAGGCCGGCGCGATCAGAGCGCGCGTTTGGGCGCGAGCAGCCGGTCGAACCAGTCGGGCCCCGTGCCGACCTTTTCAAGGTGCGGCCAGCGCAGCCCGCCATGATAGTCGATCTCGACCGTCCGGTAGCGGCCGCCGCGTTCGACGAGCAGCCGAACCGGTGTCTTGCCGTCGGCGGCGGCACGGATCGCCGCCTCGAGCCGCTCGCGGTTATAGGCCATGCCATCGACCGCGAGGATTTTGGTGCCGTTTATGATGTCGGCGCGAAAGGCGGGGCCGTCCCACAGGATGCTGCCGGCGACGCCGTCCTTGTCCACCGTCATGCCCAGCGAATGGGTGAGGTCGAAATTCTTCGCCCGTGCCATCCGCGCCCGGTCATAGGCGTTGGGAGCATCGCGCCAGACAAGGCGGTAGCCCGCCTTTTCGATACCGCCAACGGGCGCCGGTTGGCCCGGTTCCTGAAGCCGCGTGCGCAGGAACTTGTCCCAATCATAGGGATAGACGGCGTTGAGCGCCGCGACGACATCGGCAAAATTATAGGTAACCTCGCCCCAGTCGCCGTCGCGGCCGCCGAAGAAGCCGCGCGCGAAATCATCGAGGCTCTTGGCATTGTTGGTCGCGTTTCGAATCAGCATGTCGGCCTCGAGCCAGACAAGCGAGCCTTCGTTGTAATAATCCTCGGTGCGCGTCGCGCTGGGGAAGGGGCGCGGCTTGCGCGCCGCGATCACCGGATCGAGCGTCGTATCCTCGACCGATCGCCATGCGCGCCCGGGCTGGACGCTGTAGAAGGCGGCGTTGCTCGCCCATTCGCCGAGGATCGTGTCCTTCGACTGCATCCCCGACCGGCCGGCGAGAACCAGATCCCAAAAGCTCGTCTGGCCTTCATAGACCCACAGCAGATTGCCCTGCATCGGGGTGCGATAGTCGGGGGTCCATAATTTGTCGGGGCGGCGATATTTGCCGTTCCAGCTATGCACGAATTCGTGCGGCAGCAGCCCGCGATCCGAATCGCCATCATCCCATTTGGTGAAATAGTCGGTGCCGCGGCTGTTCTCGCTGCTGCGATGATGCTCAAGGCCAATGCCGCCCAGCTCGTCGGTCAGGGCGAGCAGAAATTCGTAGCGGTCGAAATGCTTCGTCCCGAACAGCGCCAGCGTTTCCGACACAAGCGCCGCGTGCCGCGCGATCTGGTCGGGCGTCGCGTCGAGATATTTCGCCTCATCGGCGACGACGTTCAGCGTGACATTCTGACCCAGATCCCATTTGCGGAAATAGCGCCCCGCAAACATCGGGCTGTCGACCAGCGTTTCATAGCTCGTCGGCGCATAGCTGTAGCGGTTGCCGGAAATCTTGAGCCCGTCGAGCGCTGCGGCGCCGGTCCAGCCTTCGGGCAGCGTCAGGTCGAGCTGGACCGGAATCTGGCGCGTGAAATAGCCCGCGGGGTACATGCTGACCTGTTCCCATTGCAGGTTCATCATCGCCGGCGTCACCACGACCCGGCCCTCGCTGCTGCGCGTCGGCGACAGGAAGTCGAAGGCGATGTCGATGTTCTTGGTGCCGGCGGGCACGTCGATGTCGAAGGCGTAGACGTCGGTCGGTTGCCGCGTCCAGCCGAGCGGCTGGCCGCCGGCGCTTGCCTTGAACCCCGCTATTTCGGCGATTGCGCCGCGCGGTGCGTGCTTGCCGGGAAGCCATTGCGGATAGAGCAGGGTGAATTTGCCCGCGCGCGGCACCGGAATGGTCTGGCGCACGCGATAGATGCCGCGGGCAAAGTCGGTCGCATCGACCTTGAGCAGCATCATGCCGGGATAGGGTTTGTCGGCGGGCAGCGGGATCACATGGGGCTGAACCACCGGTTGCGGTCGGCTGTTGGCCTCCTGGGCGGCGGTGGCGGATACAAACAGGGCGGGGGCCGCAATCAGCGCGGCGGCGACGAACGGTGCTTTTTTCATGGGCAGCGACTCTGCCGCCAAATGCCGCCGCCGTCCAGCGCGGGCTTGCGCAAGCGCGCTTTGCCTTTCGCCGAAAAAAGATTAGACGCGCGGCGCATGAGCAAGGACAAAAACGCGAAGATCAGCGTCCCCCAGCCGGTGCGCGGCACCCAGGACATGCTCGGCGAATTCGCCGACCGGTTCGCGCATGTCGTCGACGCGTTCGACCGGGTGCGCCGCCTCTATGGTTTCAAGCGCGTCGAGGTGCCGGTGATCGAGCCGACCGCGGTGTTTGCCCGCTCGCTCGGCGAAACGACCGACGTCGTGTCGAAGGAAATGTATTCGTTCGAGGATCGCGGCGGCGAATCGATCACGCTGCGCCCCGAATTCACGGCCGGCATCGCGCGCGCCTATATCACCAACGGCTGGCAGCAGTTTGCGCCGCTGAAGGTCGCGACGCACGGTCCGCTGTTCCGGTACGAGCGCCCGCAGAAGGGCCGCTACCGCCAGTTTCACCAGCTCGATGCCGAAGTGATCGGCAGCGACAATCCGCTCGCAGATGCCGAACTGCTCGTCTTCGCCGACCAGCTTTTGAAGGAACTGGGCGTCGCCGACGGCGTGACGCTGACGCTCAACACGCTGGGCGATGCGCCAAGCCGCGATGCGTGGCGCGCGGCGCTGGTCGAGCATTTCGAGGCCCACAAGGGCGACCTGTCCGAAGACAGCCTGGCGCGGCTCGACAAAAATCCGCTGCGGATATTGGACAGCAAGGATCCCAAGGATCGCCCGGTTGCCGACAGCGCCCCCGACATCGACGCGTTTCTGACCGCCGAAGCCCAGGATTTCTTTGGCGCGGTCACGTCCGGTCTCGACGCCGCGGGCGTCGCGTGGGACCGCAACGCGCGGCTGGTGCGCGGGCTCGACTATTACCGCCACACTGCCTTTGAGTTCGTCACCGACCGGCTGGGCGCCCAGGGCACCGTGCTCGGCGGCGGGCGCTACGACGGCCTTATCGAAGCGCTCGGCGGCCCTCCGACCGCGGCGGTCGGCTGGGCGGCGGGGATTGAGCGGCTGGCGATGTTGCTTGGCGACGATGCGATCGACACACGCCTCGACGCGGTGATTGCGGTCGAGGACGATGGCCAGCTCGCACTTGCGATGCGGGCTCTTGCAGCGCTTCGTACCGGAGGCTTCGCCACCGAAATTGTGGCGACCGGGTCGCCGCGCAAGCGTTTCGACAAGGCTGCAAAAATTCCGGCGCAAGCGCTGGTGTCAATCGGAACGCGCGACGGTTCGCCGCATGTCAACGTGCGCGGCGACGGAGAGCGGGCGCGCGCGGTTGAGGCGCTCGTCCGCGCACTGTGATGACCAGCGTTTCCGAAAAACAGATCGACGCCATCATCGAACGGCATGCCGCGCTGCAGGCGCGCATGGCGACGGGCGATATGGCGCCCGCCGATTTCGTTGCGGCATCGAAGGAATTTGCCGAGCTCGAACCGGTCGCCAGGGCGGCGGCCGAAGTGATGCGGCTGCGCGGTGAGCTGGCGTCGCTCGCCGAGATGCTCGCCGATCCCGAGATGAAGGCGATGGCCGCCGAGGAAATCGCCGCGCTCGAGGAAGCGCTGCCCGCCGCCGAGCATGACCTTGCCATCAAGCTGCTGCCCAAGGATGTCGCCGACGAACGCGCCGCGATGCTCGAAATCCGCGCCGGCACCGGCGGCGACGAGGCGGCGCTGTTCGCGGGCGACCTTTTGCGCATGTACAGCCGCTATGCCGACAGCCAGGGCTGGAAGGTCGAGATCATCTCGGCCAACGAGGCCGAGGTTGGCGGCTACAAGGAAGTTGTCGCGTCGGTGAGCGGTCAGGGCGTCTTTGCGAAACTGAAATTCGAAAGCGGCGTCCACCGCGTCCAGCGCGTGCCGGTCACCGAAAGCGGCGGGCGCATCCACACCAGCGCTGCGACCGTCGCTGTGCTGCCCGAGGCTGAAGAGGTCGACGTTGCGATCAACGACAATGACCTCAAGATCGATATCTACCGCGCGTCGGGCGCCGGCGGCCAGCACGTCAACACGACCGATTCGGCGATCCGTATCACGCATATCCCCTCCGGCCTGGTCGTGATTCAGCAGGACCAGCGCAGCCAGCACAAGAATCGCGCCAAGGCGATGCAGGTCCTGCGCGCGCGGCTCTATGATCTGGAGCGCGAGAAGATCCACAGCGCCGAGGCATCGGCGCGCAAGTCGATGGTCGGGTCGGGCGACCGGTCGGAGCGCATCCGCACCTATAATTTCCCGCAAGGCCGCGTCACCGATCACCGCATCAACCTGACGCTCCACCGCCTGCCCGAGATATTGGAAGGGCAGATGGACGAACTGATCGACGCGCTGATCGCCGAGGATCAGGCGCAGCGGCTGGCGGGGCTTGCCGATGGCTGACCGGCGCGGCGAGGCGGATAATAATCTGCGCACCGCGACAAATCTCCTGTCCGCGACGAGCGACACGCCCCGGCTCGATGCCGAATTGCTGATGGCGCACGCGCTCGGGATCGACCGCCAGGCCCTGTTGCTCGATTCTTCGCGCTATGAGGTGCCCGAGAGTTTCGTGCAGCTGGTCGCGCGGCGCATGGGCAGCGAGCCGATCGCCTATATTGTCGGCTATCGCGATTTCTGGACGATCCGCCTCGAATTGGGCCCCGGCGTACTAATTCCGCGGCCCGACAGCGAAACGCTGATCGAGGCCGCCATCGCGCTTGCGCGCGGGCGCGAGGCGGACTGGCCGCGCACCATCCTCGATCTGGGCACCGGTCCGGGAACGCTGCTGCTCGCGGCGCTCGACGCTTTTCGGGGCGCGACGGGGCTGGGAGTCGATGCGTCGGAACAGGCGCTCGCCTATGCCCGCGTCAATGCGGAAGCGTTGGGCTTCGCGGCGCGGACGACGTTCCGCGCGGGCGACTGGGCGGCGGGGCTCGATGGCGCGTTCGACCTCATTTTATGTAACCCGCCCTATATCGCCGACGACGAGGCGCTGATGCCTGACGTTGCCGATCATGAACCCGCAGAGGCGCTGTTCGCGGGCGCCGACGGGTTGGACGACTATCGCCGGATCATTCCCGATCTGCCGCGCCTGCTGGCACCCGGCGGAGCCGCGATCCTTGAAATCGGGCATCAGCAACGCATATCGGTGTCGCAGCTGGCCGAGGCGGCGGGTTTCGCCGTCGCCTGTCGCCGCGACATCGGCGGCCGCGATCGGGCGCTGGTGCTGACCCGGCCCGAATGATGCAGCGCAAGAATTTGCTTGGTTTCCGCCGCAAAGCCCTGTAGGGGCGGCCTACAGACCCGAGCGGGAACCTTCATTGGTCCGGCCGGTCTGCTTCCCACTTGCGATGCTCGTGCGGGGCTTTGGCCCGGTGCAGGCGGTAAGGGCAAAAACCGCGCGGCAAGCGCGGGCGCGGCGCGCAAATGGCGCGGTCGGCCAAAAGGGGTTGGCGTAGCTTATCAGCTTATCAGGATGTCTCAGTTGAACATGAACAACCGGCAGAGCGGTCGCCGTCGCGGCCGCAACAATAACAACAACCGTTCGCAGTCGGGTGGCGGCCGCGGCGGTGTCGACCAGGCCAATCGTATCGACAGCCGGGCGCGCGGCAACGCGGCGCAGATGATCGAGAAATACAAGAATCTCGCGCGCGACGCCCAGCTTTCGGGCGACCGTGTCCAGACCGAATATTATCTTCAGTTTGCCGACCATTATTTCCGCGTGCACAGCGATTTCCGCGCCCGCCAGGAAGAACGGAACGGCGGCGCGCCGGATCGCAACGATCGCCAGCGCGAAATTCGCGGCGTCGAGGATTTCGACGCGCACGACGACACCGATCTCGATAGCGACGACAATGACGGCGACCGCGATCAGAGCGAGAGCCGCGACCGCCAGGGCGACGACAATCGCGGCAACCGCCGCGATCGCGACCGCAATAATGACCGCAACACTGATCGCGGCAACGACCGGGGCAACCGTCGCAACAATCGCGATGCGGCGCGCAGCGATGACGATGCCGGTGGCGATGGCGAGAGCTCGACGGAAGCTGAAGCGAGCGAAGAGGCTGCACCGGCGCCGCGCCGCCGCGGCCCGCGCCGCGCCCGGCCCGAAGCTGCCGCCGAAGACAGCAGCAGCATCGACAGCGCCGCGCTCCCCCCCGCGATCGGGCGCAGCGAGCGCGCCGCCGAGGCTGAAACCGCCGACGCCGATGCGCCCGCGCCGAAGGCACGCCGAACCCGCCGCACGCTCGCCGCGCGCGACACCGGGGTCGAAGCGGCCGAATAAGCCCGCGATTTCGCACTGGTTTTCACCAGCGACATGACCTAGCCTCCCGCCATCGTTCGCGATGGCTGGGGGAGAATATCGATGCGCCGGTTGGTCTTGGCTTTGGGTCCGGTGATGCTTGCCGGACTTGCACATCCCGCCTTGGCGCAGGACGGCGACCCTGCCACCGCGCAGGGCGATGTTGCGGTTACCATCTATAATAATGGCCAGTCGCTGGTGCAGGACGCGCGCCAGCTCTCGGTCACGCGCGGCCGCAACCGGATCGAATTTCCCGACGTTTCGGCGCGCATCCGGCCCGAAACGGTGACGCTCTCGGGTACCGGCCTCTCGATCGTCGAACAGAATTTCGATTTCGACCTGCTCACCCCCGACAAGCTCATGGACAAGGCGGTCGGCCAGTCGGTGACGCTGGTCCGCACCAATCCCGCGACTGGCGCGGAGAAGAGCGAGCGGGCCAAGGTGCTTGCGGCGAACGGCGGCATCGTTCTGCAGATCGGCGACCGGATCGAGGTATTGCGCGACGACGGCCTGCCCGTGCGCACCGTGTTCGACCGGCTGCCGCCCAATTTGCGCGCGCGGCCGACGCTGTCGGTGACGGTCGATGCTGCCGAGGCGGGCGCGGTGCCGGCGCGACTTTCCTATCTGACGCCCAATTTGGGCTGGACCGCCGATTATGTCGCGCTGTTCGATGCGGCGAAGGGCGCGATGGATCTTCAGGGCTGGGTGACGCTGACCAACACTACGGGTACGACCTTCACCAATGCGCGCACCCTCTTGGTGGCGGGCAATCCCAATGGCGGCGGTGGCGGCTTCACCCGGCTTGCCGGGACGATGGACAGCGCGGGCACCGAATCGAACGATCGCGAGCGGCTGGGTGACTATTATCTCTATCCGCTGCCCGCACGCACCACGATCGCCAATGCGCAGCAGAAGCAGGTCAGCTTCCTTGACGTGAAGAGTGCGCCGGCGAAGTCGACCTATGAATTCACCAATCGCTGGCTCGGCAGTAGCAACGATCCGGTCAGCGCGGCGAGCGTGCTGCGCTTTTCGACCTCGCGCCAGGGCGGGCTCGGCGACCAGCTGCCCGCGGGAACGATCCGCGTCTATATGCGCGACGCGCGCGGCGATCCGCAATTCATCGGCGAAAATCGCATCGACCATACCCCGATGGGTTCGGCGATGTCGCTGCGCACCGGCGACGCGTTCGATGTCAAGGTGCTGCCGACCATCGTCTCGCGCACGCGCAAGGGCGATTCGCGCTGGGTGACGAAGATGAAATATACGCTCAGCAACGCCCGGCCGGGTCCGATCACGGTGCAGTTGGCGCAGGACGGGCTGTGGGGCGATGTACGGATCGTCGACGAAAGCCTGAAGAGCGAACGCGTCTCCGCCGACCGCGTCGAATGGCAGGTGCCGGTCCCTGCCAACGGCAAGGCCGACGTCACCGTCACTTTCGACACCCGCTACTGAGCCGCGGCGTGGCGCGCGGCTGGCCGCTGTTGATCTGGGCCGCGGCGCTGCTCGCGCCGCCGCCGGCGCTTGCGCAGACCGAGCGGCCGATCGTCGTTTCGGCGGCGGCGCAGGATGTCGCGGTCACCGTCTATCGTGCGCCGAATCGCGGTAGCGGGCCAATCGATCCGCGCTGGCCGCGCGGCTTTGCCTTCATCACCGAAAGCCGCCGCGTGACGCTGCCCGCCGGGGTGTCGGTCGTGCGGTTCGAAGGCGTGGCCGAAGGACTGCTCCCCGAAACCGCTGTGGTGAGCGGGCTTCCCGACGGGGTAATCGAAAAGAACCGCGATGCCCGCCTGCTTTCCCCCGCCGGGCTCGTCGACGCTTATCTGAAGCGCCGCGTCACGCTTCGCCGCACCAATTTGAAGACAGGCAAGGCGATCGAGCAGGAAGCGGTGATCCAGGCCGGACCCAATGGCGGGGTCATCCTGGAAACCGCGAACGGGATCGAAGCGCTCGGCTGTTCGGGACTGCCCGAACGCATGCTCTATCCGCGCGTCCCCAAGGATCTGTCGCCGCGCCCGACGCTGTCGGTGCTTGTCGAAAGCACAGCTCCGCGCACCGTCACCATTCAGCTTCTCTATCTGGCCGAAGGGTTCGACTGGGCCGCCAATTATGTCGCGAACCGCGGCGCCGACGGCAAGACGCTCGACCTCACGGGCTGGGTCACGGTCGCCAATGGCGGCGTGACGAGCTTTCCCAATGCCCAGCTCAATGTCATCGCCGGGCGGCTCAACAAGATGTACAGCCCGCCGCTGCCGCGCAGCACGGCGGGGCCGCTGGTGCTCAAATGCTGGCCGATGGATATCACGAGCACGCATCCCTATTGGGAGCTGCCGCCGATCGACGAGTATGAAAATTACGCCGCCGATGCAGCGCAGGAGGTCGTCGTTACCGCCCAGCGTCGGGGAGCTGCGATGCGCGCCCCGCCCGCTCCGGCCGCCCCGCCTCCCCCGCCACCGCCTCCCCCGCCGCCGCCTCCCGAGGATCTTGGCGACCTCAAATTCTATCGCATCCCCTTTCGCGTCGATGTCGCGGCAAAGGGGCAGAAGCAGGTGGCGCTGCTCGCGCAGGGCGGTGTCGCGGCCGAACAGCTCTATGCGGGGTCGCTTTATAATCATGGCAATGGGCGGCCGCAGCCGCTGACGACCCGGCTGCGGGTCCAGAATCGCAAGGCGGACGGGCTTGGCCTCGCGCTTCCCGCGGGGGCGGCGATGGTCTTCGAAACGGTCGCGGGCGAGCCGTTGCTGGTCGGCGAGGCGAAAATCGGCGACAAGGCCGAGGGCGAGCGCGTCGATTATGATCTGGGGGCGAGTCCCGCGGTCCAGTATCGCACCGTCGTCCTTCCCGATTCGGATGCCGACCACCGGCTGTGGCAGGTGACGTTGACCAACGCGCGCCCGACCGACGCCGAGGTGGAATTGCTCATTCCCTTTGCCATTGACCCTGCCCCCGAAGGCTGGGAGCGGCGCGGCAACAGCTGGGTCTGGCGCGTCCGCGTTCCAGCGAACGACCGCATCGAACAAAGCTTTCGCGAAAACCGCAAGGGCGGCTGAGTGCGATCAGGCCGGCGGCAGCGGGCGCGGCCGGTGATTCTCGTCGAGCGCGACGAAAGTGAACAATCCCTCGGTGACCTTCACCTGTTCTTCGCCGCGGCCGCGGGTCGCGATCACCTCGATCCGGATGCCCATCGATGTGCGGCCGCGCCGTTCGAGATGGGCATAGACCGAGATGATGTCGCGCAGCAGGATCGGCGCGATGAATTCCATCGCCTCGATCGCCACCGTCGCGGTCGGCCCCTGCGCGATTCGCGCGGCGACGATCCCGCCCGCAATATCCATCTGCGCCAACACCCAGCCGCCAAAGATATGGCCGTTGCTGTTGATGTCGGCCGGCTGCGGCACGACGCGCAATATGGGGTCGCGAGGATTGTCGGTCATGGATTGAGGTCCGGGTCGTCCTTGAAGGGATCGTCGATCGATTCGTCGTGGCCGCTGCCGCTCGACAGAAAGACAAGTCCCATCAGCGCCGCGCCGAGCATGACCGAGAGGCCGACGCCCGCGGCGGTCGCGATCATCATGTGGATTGTCAGCGCCTCGCCCATGGTGAAGCGCAGCCAGCTCAGCGCGCCGACGACGGCGAGCAGCGAGACGATGCTCATCCCGCGCATCAGCCGGCGATAGCGCGCCCAGGCGACTTTCGAGGTATCGCGATTGTCGAGCGGCGAAGGTTTGACCATGCGCGCTTCCATGAACCAAGCCGCGGGCAAGGCCAAGCGGTAATGGCGACCCCCCGTTCGTTTCGCGCCCGCCGCGAATCATGATAGACTGCGTGGGCAACGACAGGACAATCGGGAAAGGAGCGCCAGCGCATGACGATCGGAGCGATTCTTCAGGGGCGGAGCGGTGCAGTGGTCGCGGCACGGACCGACGATATGGTGCGCGCGGTCGTCGATCTGCTTGCCCAGCATCGGATCGGTGCGGTGCCGGTACTCGACGGCGATTCGCTGGTTGGCATATTTTCCGAACGCGATTTCGTGCGCCTCGTCGCTTCCTACGGTCCCGAGGCGCTCGACCGCCGGCTCGACGAGGTGATGACGCGATCGCCGGTGACCTGCGGTCCGGACATGGCGGTGATCGGCGCGCTGTCGCAGATGACGCAGAAGCGGATTCGCCATTTGCCGGTAGTCGATGGCAGCCGCCTGGTCGGATTCGTCTCGATCGGCGACCTCGTCAAATATCGTATAGACAAGATCGAGGCCGAGGCGGCGGCGATGCGCGACTATATTGCCGGCTGACCCGCTGCTTCGGCTCCTATTGAAAATTAATCGGTTGGCGGTAACGCGAAGACTATGAAGCGCGTCGTCGACCGGATCCAGTGGTATCGCAAGCAATGGGCGCATCGGCGGCTGGCCGCCGGCGTGCTCAAGGCACGCCCCATCGTGCCCGCCGACGACGGCGTCATCTATTTCTCGATGATCGGTACGCGCGTGCTGCTGCCCTATCTCGTGTCGATCAAGTCGCTGTGGCGCCAGGTGCCGCGCGGCCGTGTCGTGATTCTGGACGACGGCACGCTCACTGATGCTGACCGCAAACTGCTCGCTCATCATCTCGGCGATCCCGAGATTCGGGCGATCGCGGCGGTCGATACCGGCGATTGTCCGCGCGGCGGGACGTGGGAGCGGTTGCTGACCATCCTCGACCTGCGCGCGGACGCCTATGTCGTCCAGGTCGATTCGGACACGGTGACGGTCGGCCCGCTTCCCGAAGTCGCCGCGGCGATCGATGCCGGGCGCAGCTTTACGTTGAAGGGCGAGGCCGCCTCGCAGATCCTGCCGCTGGCGACAATCGCCGCGCAGGCGATCGAATCGCAGCGCTTCACCAATCCCGCGGCGCATGTGCAGGGGGCGATCGAATCGGGGATGGACCGGCTCGATCTGCCGGAGCTGGCGTCGCCGGCCTATGTACGTGGCTGCTCGGGGTTCGCGGGCTTCGCGCCGAGCGGTGAGGGGCGGCGAATCGCCGAAGCCTTTTCGCGCGAGGCGACGGCGCTGCTCGGCGCCGAGCGCTGGGCGCAATGGGGCAGCGAGCAGGTGACGTCGAACTTCGTCATCGCGAATCAGCCCGACCCGCTGTTGTTGCCCTACGAGCGCTACATCAATTTCTGGAACGAAGGCGTGCCGGAAGATGCGCGCTTCATCCATTTCATCGGGACGCACCGCTTTACCGGCGGCGCCTATGCCGATGCGACGCGACGCGCCGTCGCGATGCTGCCGCGCTGACGCAGCGGCGCCGGGTCAGGCCGCGGGATTGCCGCGCGCCATCGCGACCAGATCGCCGATCGTCTCGCGCGCGAAGAGCATGAGCCCGCCGACATAAGTCAGCGCGCCGATTCCGACGAGCAGGGCGAGCCGGGGCGCCATCGAAACTTGGGCGAGCAGGCGGCCGGCGACCATCACGGCGGCCGCCATCGCCATCGCGACGAGCACCGAGGGCAGGATGGCGCGGAGCAGGGCACCCGCGCGCATCCCGATCACCGGAAGCGACCGCCACGCGGCGAAAGCGAACAGGGCCGGATAGGCGGCGATCCATGCCGCGGCGATCCCGGCGATTCCCCAATGGCCCCCGACGAGAAACGCGACCGGCATGATGAGCGCGCCGATCGCGGCGTTGCGCAGCGCGATCTCGGGCCGGCCCATCGCGTCGGTCGCGGGTTGCAGCAGCGTGAAGAGGGTCCAGAAAGGCATGGCGATCGCGAGCAGACGAATCAGCGGAATGGCGCCGGCCCATTTGTCGCCGAGCAGGACGAGGACAAGCGGTTCGGCAACGACCGCGAGCCCCAGAAAGAAGGGCATCGCCGCCGCCATGATCGCGCGCACCGCGCGGGCGAAGGGGCCGGCCAATCCTTCGGCCTCGTCGCGCAGCCTCGAATAGGCGGTGAAGGCGACTTCGTTGAGCGGCGGAATGATCTTGTTGTTGAAGATCTGCGTCAGGAACAGCGCAGTCGTGTAAACGCCGACCAGATGCGCGTCGAAGAGGCGCCCGGCGACCAATATGTCGGCCTGCGACTGGATGAAGCCGAAGAACTGGCCGATGGCGACGAGTCCGCCATAGCGCGCGATCGTGCCGGCGCCGCGGAAATCGAACGACGGCAGCATCCATGACCGCGAGACGATGGTGAAGCCGAGCGCGCGCGTCGTGAACATCGCGATCGGCGCCCAGACGAGCGCCCAGACACCCCATCCTGCGAGCGCCCCGCCCAAGGCGACCCCCGCGCCGATCAGCGAGCAGAGGATATTGACCTGCGCCTGGCGCCGGAACTCGAGCGCGCGGCCGAGCCGGGCATAGGCGAGCGCGGTGAACGGCGTGGTCAGATAGATGATCGCCTGGACGCGCAGCAGCGTCGCGACTTGCGGCTCCCTGTAATAGGCGGCCGCAAGCGGCGCCGCGGCAATCTGCAACAGTGC
>NZ_JACBGA010000007.1:212500-240583 GCF_021401285.1 Sphingopyxis sp. NFH-91
GGAGGCTTTGAAGCGTTGGCGCCAGCTGACGTGGAGCCATAGGTGAAATACCACCCTGTTGTTTTCTGATGTCTAACCTCGATCCATGAAACTGGATCAGGGACCCTCTGTGGCGGGTAGTTTGACTGGGGCGGTCGCCTCCTAAAGAGTAACGGAGGCGCGCGATGGTAGGCTCAGGACGGTTGGAAACCGTCTGCGAGAGTGCAATGGCATAAGCCTGCCTGACTGCGAGACTGACGAGTCGAGCAGAGACGAAAGTCGGTCATAGTGATCCGGTGGTCCCGAGTGGAAGGGCCATCGCTCAACGGATAAAAGGTACGCCGGGGATAACAGGCTGATGATTCCCAAGAGCTCATATCGACGGAATCGTTTGGCACCTCGATGTCGGCTCATCACATCCTGGGGCTGGAGCAGGTCCCAAGGGTTTGGCTGTTCGCCAATTAAAGTGGTACGTGAGCTGGGTTCAGAACGTCGTGAGACAGTTTGGTCCCTATCTGCCGTGGGCGTCGAAATTTGAGAGGAGTTGACCCTAGTACGAGAGGACCGGGTTGAACATACCTCTGGTGTACCTGTCGTGGCGCCAGCCGCGCAGCAGGGTAGCTATGTATGGACGGGATAACCGCTGAAAGCATCTAAGCGGGAAGCCTCCCTCAAGATAAGATTTCTTAGAGCCGTGGAAGACCACCACGTTGATAGATCGGATGTAGAAGTGCGGTAACGCATGGAGCTAACCGATACTAATTGCTCTATTCGCGCTTGAAGAGTCCCACCATCAACGACAATCCTGTCAGGATTGTCCGCGATAAGTGGATGATTGATCAGACAGTATTGCACGGACATCGATTGAAACCCTTTTTGACCTACGCCGGCTTCATTGCTTGGTGACCATGGCGTCAGTGACCCACCCGATCCCATCTCGAACTCGGCCGTGAAACCTGACAGCGCCGATGGTACTTTGGCTTAAGCCACGGAAGAGTAGGACGTCGCCAGGCATTGCAGCCGGCGTAAGGTCGAAAAGAAACCCATTCACAAAGTTAGAGGCCGGCAGCGATGCCGGCCTTTTGCTGTTTTTGCGGCCCCAAACGGCGCCGCGCTCTGGTTGACGCGGGATGGAGCAGCCCGGTAGCTCGTCAGGCTCATAACCTGAAGGTCGTAGGTTCAAATCCTACTCCCGCAACCAGTAACCCCTTTGATTTCCATGATAAAGTTCCCCTCGGGGGAAATCTGGAAGCACGCCTCTGCATCATCGGTTAGCACACCCTACGCAGACGGATTTAATTTCATTACAATCCGGAAGCACCACGCCGAGGCGGCGCGAGAAGCGGCCAACGACCGCCGGTCAGCGGCCGAGGTAAGCAAACCTGTCAGGTGCGTGCTGCAGCAAGAATCTGCGAATCCGCTCGCGCTCCTCCGGCGCGCATCGAGCCATCAGGGCACGAAGTTCACCATCAATCGCCTCACTAGGAGCGCCGAGTTCTTCTGCTTTTTCGTACCAGCTGTGACCAGCGGCTAGATTACCGGCCTCCATATGCAGCGCGCCCAAGAGCGTGCATGGTCGGTAGCTGCTTCGTTCCAGCGCATGCGCTTCGAATGCAAGCGCCATCGCCTCTTCGTGCCGCGCCAGATCTCGCATCGCTCCACCGCGCGTGGTTGTGAGCGCTGATCGCAGTTTCGATTCCAGATTTGGCCTATTCAACGCAGCCGCGGTCAGATCTAGCGATCGCCTCGGTTCTCCTGCCTTCCGCCAGTGGCCGCTGGCATTCACCGCCGTCCAAGGGTCTTGGCTTCGTTCCCATTCTTCGGTGAAGGCTTTCGCTTCGGCAGTGTGCCATGCGTGACTGACCGCATCGGTCCAGCAATAATCGGCCTCGGTTCTCAGCCATGCTACGTCGCTCGGTGAGAGCCGCCGCCCGGCAGCAAGCTCCGAAAGCAGCCTCATGATGCGACGGTACTGATCGGCATCAACATTTCCGATTCCGAAACGATTCCGGAGCTCTTTGGACTCGCGCCGCCGACGAAATACAGGGTCATTTTCGCGCTCGGCAAAATATTGTTTAACTGTCGCGGCTCTGCTTTCCGCAGCCTGCGCAAGGGCCACTGCGTCGTCTGCCGCCTTTTGCTCGGCACGTTCGATCCGCTCTCTACGCTCGGCCTCGGCTTGCTCCGAAAACTCTGACCAATCCCGCTGGCTGATCACGCAAGCGCGAATAGCTTCCAGGCCCCTTTCTGCAAGAAACTGTAGCGTTGCTGCCGAGGGTGACTCGCCGGCTTCGATCTTGCAGAGAATCCCATTAAGCCGTGCGCCAACTTGCCGCGCACCTGGAAGGTCGTCGACCAGATACCGAGCGGCCAAACCGAGATTAGTATTTTGATCGATCATGCTTAAGGCCGGAGTGTGATGGTGCCGACTAACGCCACGGCTATCGAGGCCCAATATGCCTCTATGTCGTTGTGAATATCTTAATCTCAGGCTCGTCGTCGCCCACGAGCTCCGCCAAATTCCGACTGGATTCCAGAGCATCGATCGCTGCCTGGCGGTCAGCTCCGTGGAAGCTTCGGAACAATTTTCACAGCCGTTGCGCCACGGCTTCGCGGCCGACCGGCCTCGAAAAAGACAGAGGATCCAAGAGCGTCACTCAGGTCAGCGAGGCGCGTGCAGATGACGCCGACCGAAGGCCCTGTGGCAAGCTGCGGGCTACCCTTCACCCGCCGCCCCCCGTAGTCGACACCTTCGGCATCGAGTTGAACGGGGATAATCTCTGCACGGGCTACGCCGCCATCAATGACGTCAAGTTCGGCAATCACCGACTGCCACGCTTCCGGGCCATAGGCGCCGTGAGGCTTTTCGGATTGGAAGATAAAGGACGAGAGGCCGTGGAAGAGCGGCGCCCCACGGTAATATTCGATGCCCTGCAATTCAGGCACGCCGTGGGCAACGAATGTGACGGCGCCGGCATCGATCGCTCGGCGGGCGAGGTCGCGCTGCCAAGCCGGCGTATCGGACTTGCGCGGCTCCCAATAATGGCTGTGCAGATAGGCAATCACTGTCGCCCCGCTGGCTGCGGCAATGCGGATGGCGGCTAGATAACGTTCGACGTCGCTTCCGACCAGCGCTCCGTCTGCTCCGCGGCGCAGCTCGTTGACGCCCGGCCTTGTGTCGGTGGCAGCCGCACCATCGCGGATTGCACCCGCCGCCGCCGCGACAAGCGCCACCCGGGCGCGCGCCTGCAACAAGCCGGGAGCGCTCGCTGCAGCGAGGTTGCGGCCGCTTCCGGCATAGACGAGATTTCGGGTCTCCAGCGCGTCAATGGTCGACAATATCCCGCCGCTGCCCAGGTCCCAGGCGTGATTGTTCGACGTTGCGACGATATTGACCCCGATTTTCAGGAGGCAATCGATAACCGTAGGATCGGCGACGTGCAGCACCTCGCTATCGGCAGGCCGCGTCGATTCCCCTGCGAGTGGGCCGGCAATTACCGTTTCAAGATCGGTGAAAACGGCGTCGCGCCCTTTGAACAGGTGCCCGAACGCCTCGAGCTCGCTCCAGCCAAGCTTGCGCAGGTCGGTTTTGATAAGTGATTGGCCGAGCAGGCTGATCCGCAGAGGCCGCTTCCCGGCTCCGGCCAGAACCGGCAGAAGGACGACGGAAACGCCAGCGCCGATGAGGTGTCTGCGGGTAGGCGTGAGCCGGTAGGCTGATGACATGAGTACCGTTCCTCCGCTTCACTCCATACCAAGTGCGTGCAAAGCAGGGCAATGTCATGCACTTTCGGTATGAGCGCATTTGCGACCGTCATAATATTTTTTGGGGGAACAGTTGGCCCTAAGCCAGTGACCGAATCGCAATTTGGGGGGACAATATGACCATCGCATCCGCTCGTTTCATCCGGCGCCGACAGGCCGCGAGGTTTGCCGCCATCGCCGGCATCAGCCTCGCCGCGCTTGCATGGCCTGCGCTCGCTCATGCTCAAGACGCAGAGGATGAGGCGGCAACAGATGCAGCTGGCAGCGGCGAGATCATTGTCACCGGGTCGCGCATCGGGCGCAAGGATGCAGACTCGGTCGGTCCTATTCTGACATTGACGTCGGAAGACATCACCAAGTCGGGCAGTTCGTCGATCGGTGACCTGCTGCAAAAGCTGCCGTCGGCAGGTGTCAGCCTTAATTCCAACGGCACGCAGGGAACCTCCTACGGCGCCAGTTCGATCAACCTGCGCTATCTGGGCGGCGCCGAGGGCAGCGGCAACCGGGTCCTTGTGCTCGTTGACGGGCACCGCTGGGTCGATGGCGTCGGCCAGCGTGGCTTCCGTGACTTCGTCGATCTCAACACGCTGCCGCAGGGAATGATCGACGGTATTGAAATCCTGAAGGACGGTGCGTCCGCCATTTATGGCGCCGACGCAATCGCGGGGGTGGTAAATATCAAGACCGTCCAACCGTTCGACGGGCTGCGAGGATCTGTTCGTGCGGGCGTGACCAGCCACGGCGACGGCGCCGAACTCGGGGGCAAATTGACCGTCGGCAAGACATGGGACCGGGCTTCGGTCATCCTGTCGGGCAGCTATTTTCGGTCGCGGCCCATCCGTACCGACGCACGCGAGCTGACCACGCAGACTTTGGTGCCGGCGACTTCGGTTGGCACCAATCCCAACGGTCTGTTCATCCTGCCGGGCCTGTCGAACAACGCCTATTTCGGCACCGCGACCGGCTTCGCCAATTCTTCAAACCCGATCATCCTCAATAGCGGCGCGACGATCGGCGCCGGGGCGCTCGCCGACAATGCGTTTCATGTCGGAGCGCTGCCAGGCGATTATTACAACACGCAGGCGCAGGGCATCTATTCGGCGGGTCCCTCGGAACGTTACGGCTTTTATGGCCGCTTCGACTATGAGCTTTCGGACAATGTTTCGATCAAACTGGACGGCGTTTACAACCGCCGCAAGTCGAACCAGCTCTTCTCGCCAGTCCTGCTCGATATCGGTGGCTCATCGGGAACCGTGCGCGGATTTTCGATCCCGAACAATCAGGCCTTTAATCCGTTTGGCACTGCTAACGGGGTACCGACCGCCAACGCCATCGGCTTCGCTGCGAACAGCGCCTGGCGCATTCGCAAGGTCATGACCGACGTCGGCAACCGCAACAATCTGCAGGACGTTGAAACGATCCGGGTGTCGGCAGGTCTCGACGGAAGTTTCATGATCGGCGACGGCGAATGGCGCTGGGACGTCTTCGGATCCTATTCGAAAAATGCCATCCACACGACCGCCGAGAATGGTATCAACTACGACAATCTGTTCTTAGGCCTCGGCTCGCCCGCGACCTGCGCAGCGAATGCCGGCTGCGTGCCGATCAACCTGTTCGCACCGATGACGGACGCACAGGCGGCCTATATCCGCTTCACGACGCGCGAATATAACCGCACCGAGCTCTACAATGCCGCATTCAACGTGACGGGCAATCTGTTCGACCTGCCCGCCGGACCGGTGGCGCTAGCGGTCGGCTACGAATATCGTCAGAACCGCGGCTTCGATGCGCCCGATCCGGTGGTCAACGCACCCTCGCTCTACCTCGCCTCCCAATATGCGAAGACGACCGGGCAAACCCGGACCGCGACCGTTGGCAGCTACGACCTCCATGAAGCCTATGCCGAACTCAATGTTCCGGTTTTCCGCAACCAGCCATTTGCCGAGAGCCTCGAGCTCAGCCTCGCCGGGCGCTATTCGGATTACTCGACGGTCGGCAACAAGGTTACCTTGAAGGCAGGCGTCGGCTACCGTCCTATCGAGGACATATTGTTCCGCGGCACTTACTCGCAGGGCTTTCGCGCGCCTTCGATCCTCGAACTATATCAGGGTGCCCGCCAGACAAGCTTCCAGGGGACAGACCCGTGCAACGGCGGCGCATCTGCGAACCCCGGCCTGCCAGGCTGCGCCGGCGTGCCGACCGGATATAACCAAGCCAATTACAACCTCAATGGCCTGATCCCGGGCGTCATCAGCGGCAACCCCGGCCTCAAGCCGGAAACAGCCGACACGTTCAGCGCAGGCATCGCTATCTCGCCGCGCGCGGTGCGCGGCCTGTCGCTGACCGTCGATTACTACAAGATCAAGATCAAGGACGCGATCGCCTCGCAGTCGGCGACCCAGATCCTTCAGCTTTGCGCCGTTCGCGGCGGAATATTCTGCGACCTCGTCAGCCGCGACAGCGGGACCGGCGCGATCCTCGAACTGCTGCAGGGCGCCCAGAACCTCAACTCGATCACCACCGATGGGGTCGACGCCACGCTGCGCTATGATTTCAGCACCAGCATCGGCCGCATCTCGGCGGTCGTCGATGCGTCCTATCTCCATTCGTTCAAGACCACCGCGCCCAACCCCGCGGGAGGCGACCCCATCGTCGACGAGCGCGCCGGCCGCGGCGATGCTCCGCGATCAACCTATCCGCACTGGAAGGGGCAGGCGTCGCTCGGCTGGACCGGCGACACGGTGGATGCGACCTTGCGCGCGCGCTACATTGGCCCGACGAGCGATGTGGTCAACGCGGTCAAGGACGACCGGACCCGGTCGATCATCTACACCGACGTCGAACTCGGCTTCAACATCGGCGACGATACGGCGCGCTTCGCGATCGGCGTGAACAATCTGTTCGACAAGGCGCCGCCTGCTTCTTACGCCAATGCGCCCATCAACTACGACATCTACACCTATGACGCGCGTGGCCGCTTCCTCTACGCCAGCTTCTCGGTGAAGATGTAAACCGATGCGCCGCGCCGGAACCGGCGCGGCCATCACGGAATCAGCGATGCGGGGCGGTTCGACGATGTCAGGCAAGACGCAAAAGTGGCTCGACCGGGTCGAGCGCTGGGGCAATGCCCTGCCCGACCCGGTCTTCATCTTCCTTGGTCTGATCGCGCTGCTGGTCGCCGTATCGGCGGCTGCGGCAAGCTGGGGCTGGAGCGCGGTCAATCCGGTGAATGGCGAAATACTGGTCACCAAAAGTCTGCTTTCGGCGGAAAATATCGGCAAGCTGCTGACCGCCATGCCCGACACCATGGCCAGCTTTCCTCCCTTGGGGCTGATCCTTGTCGTCATGCTGGGGGCCGCCGTCGCCGAGCGATCGGGACTGTTCACCGCCCTGATGACGCGCGCGATGCGCGGCGTGCCAAGCCTCTTTCTCAGCCCGGCGATTTTTCTGATCGGCCTGTTGTCGCATCAGGCCGCCGATGCCGCCTATGTCGTATTGATTCCGCTATCGGCGATCATCTTTGCCGCCGCCGGGCGGCATCCGCTGGCGGGCATTGCGATCGCCTATGCCGGGATATCGGGCGCTTTCGCCGCCAACCTGGTGCCAGGTCAGTTTGACGTTCTGATGCTCGGGATCACGAAAACGGCGACCGCGCTGCTCGTCCCCGATCATATGCTCAACCCGCTCGGAAATTGGTATTTCACCGCCGCGCTCGGATTGCTGCTCGTGCCGATCACCTGGTTCGTCAACGACCGGATCGTCGAGCCCCGGCTCGGTGTGTGGCGCGATCCGCCGCCCGAGGGTGAGATCGACGATCATGCCGATCCCGTGTTGCAGCGCCGCGGCCTGCGCCGCGCGGGCTTCGCTGCTTTCGCGGTGATTGCCCTATTCGCAGCCCTCCTCTTCTGGCCCGGCTATACGCCGCTGGTCGATGCAGGGGCATTGGGGCCGGCCCGGTTCGAACCATTTTACGCCTCGCTCGTGGCAGGCTTCATGCTGCTCTTCCTCGTCAGCGGCTGGGCTTACGGCGCCGCGGTCGGCACCGTCACCTCGCACCGCGACGTGGTCAAGATGATGACCGACGGCCTTGCGACCATGACTCCGTTTCTCGTCATCGCATTCTTCGCCGCGCATTTCATCGCGATGTTCGCCTGGTCGAACCTTGGTCCGGTGCTCGCGATCAACGGCGCCGACTGGCTGCGCGCCCAGCATCTTGCGACCCCGGTGATGCTGATTCTACTGCTGCTAATGTCGTCGATTTTCGATCTCGTCATCGGTTCGGCCTCGGCGAAATGGAGCGCGATGGCGCCGATTGTCGTCCCGATGCTGATGCTGCTCGGCGTCTCGCCGGAAATGACCACGGCCGCCTACCGGATGGGCGATTCGATCTTCAACATCGTGACACCCGTTGCATCGAACTTCGTCCTCGTCCTTGTCCTTGCACAGCGCTGGCGCCGCGATTTCGGGGTCGGGTCGCTAATCGCGCTGATGCTGCCCTTCTCGATGGCAATTGGACTGACCGGACTTTGCCTTGTCGGATTCTGGACCGGGCTCGAACTGCCGGTCGGCCCCGGTGCACCGGCAACCTATATGATGCCTGCGCGGTGACCGCGGCCATGACCGCCCAGGTGATCGCCAACGTCATGGTGCCGATGCGCGATGGCGTGCATCTGGCGACCGACATCTATCTGCCCGCCGGCGCCAAAGACAAGGCCGTGCCGGTGCTGCTCGAACGCACGCCCTATGACAAGACCGGCACCAACCACGCCGACTTCTCGGTCGCCGATCCGGTGCCGCGGTCGAAGCCCGTGATTGCCGCCGATTTCGCAGCGCACGGATATGCATTCGTGTTGCAGGATTGCCGCGGGCGCTATGGCTCGCAGGGCGTGTTCCGCAAATATATGTCGGAGGCGGAGGACGGCGCCGACACCATCGCCTGGATCATGCAGCAGCCGTGGTGCAACGGCCGGATTGGCACGCTCGGCCTGTCCTATGGCGCGCATGTGCAGGCCGCACTCGCGACGCTCGATCCGCCGGGCCTCGCGGCGATGTTCCTCGATTCGGGCGGATTTTCGAGCGCCTATCACAGCGGCATCCGACAAGGGGGCGCCTATGAACTCAAGCAACTGACCTGGGCGCTCAAGCATGCGCTGCTTGCGCCGGAAACGCTGGCTGATCCCGCGCGGCGCGCGGCGCTCGAGGCATCCGACATCCGCGAATGGATCGGCGTCGAGAAATGGCGCCCCGGCCACTCGCCGATCGCGGCGGCGCCGGAATATGAAGATTTCGTCCTCGAACAATGGGACGAGGATCGTTTCACCGACTTCTGGAAACAGCGGGGCCTTTATGCGCGCGGCTGGTACGAGGACTTCGCCGACGTGCCCATGGTGCATATGTCGAGTTGGTATGATCCTTACGCGCTGACCGCTGTGGAGAATTTCGTCGCTCTGTCGAAGATCAAGCGCGGCCCCGTAAAGTTGATTCTCGGGCCGTGGACGCATGGTAAGCGCTCGCTTACCTATTCGGGGGATGCCGACTTTGGGCCGCAGTCGACCCTCGACCATCTGTTTGGTGATTATGGCGCCCTGCGAAAGGCGTGGTTCGACCGTCATATGAAGGCTAGCGCTATCGACCCGCTGCCCGAACCGGTTTACTTCTTCATAATGGGCGGCGGCACCGGCCGGCGCCTCCCGAGCGGGCGGCTCGACCATGGGGGACGTTGGAGCACCGCCGCTTCCTGGCCGCTGCCGACGATGCGCCTGACGCCATTCTATTTGCATCCCGACGCCGCGCTGCGCGAAGCGGCACCAGCCGGTTCCCACACGTCGAGCTTCATTCACGACCCCTATCATCCGGTGCCGACAATCGGCGGCGCGATCGCATCGGGAGCCCCGGTGATGGAAGCAGGGGGATTCAACCAACGCGAAGGACCCGATTTCTTCGGCGCGCGCGAACCCTGGCCCCCCCTTGCCGATCGGACGGATGTGCTGGTGTTTGAAACCGATCCGCTGGGTAGCGACGTCGAACTGACCGGTCAGGCGGTTGCCGAACTTTTCGTAAGCTCGACAGCCCTCGATACCGACGTCATGATCAAAATTGTTGATGTTTATCCGGTGAGCGCCGACTATCCGGAGGGCTATGCGCTCAATATCGCGCATGGCCTGTTGAGAATGCGCTTCCGAGACTCCTTTGAAGTGCCAGAAGTGATGGAGCCCGGAAAGATTTATTGCGTGCAGATTGCCTCGTTCCCGATGAGCAACCGTTTTGCGGCCGGGCATCGCATCCGCCTCGAAATCGCCGGGAGCAATTTCCCCCACTTCGACATCAACCCGGGCACCGACTGGCGCGTCGAAGGGCTCGACCCTGTCGTCGCCGAGAACAGCGTCTATCTGGGCGGTGGTCTCGCCTCGCGCATCCTTCTGCCGGTCATAGCGGCCGCGACAGACTGACGATGCGCAAGCCGCTAGCACCTGCCGGCGTCGAGCCCGACAAGGATGTCAGCTTCCGCGCGCTGCGCGTTTTTGCCGAGATAATGCGCACCGGATCGGCGACCGCCGCTGGCAAGCAATTGTCCCTGTCCCAGCCCGCGGTCAGCCGCCTGATAGCGCAGCTTGAAGCCCAGGTTGGCTTCGATCTCTTCTATCGCGATCGCGGTAAGCTGGTACCGACCGCCGATGGCACCAAGCTGATCCAGGAAGTCGAGCTTTCGCTCTCAAGCCTCGACCGATTCAACAGTCTGGTGCGTGACATTGCGGGCTATTCGGCGGGTACCGTCCGGATTGTCGCGCCGCCGAGCTTTGCCGAAGGCGTGCTGCCCGACATCGTCTCCCGCTTTCGGGAGCGCTTTCCGGGCGTCGAGTTCAGCATCGATTCGCGCAGCGTCGAAACCGCGCGGACGATGATCGCGATGCGTTATGTTGATTGCGGTTTCGTCAAGCTGCCGACCGACGAAAGCGATCTAGCGATCGAGCAGATAGTTTCGAGCGGATCGGTTTGCGTGATGCGCGGCGATCATCCGCTTGCCGGACGCGGCGAAATCACGCCGTCCGACATCGGCCGGCATCCTTTAATTCTGCTCGGCGCGGGGCGCCACTGGCGCACGCAGGTCGATGCCGCGTTCGCCGCCTTTGGCCTCCGCCCTACAGTGGCGATCGAAACGCACACGCACGGTTCAGCCTGCGCGCTTGCCGCACGCGGGAACGGGATGGCGATACTGAACGAATTGCTCGTTAAGCCCTATCTTCACCATCCGCTGGTCGCCCGACCCTTTGATCCGCCAATCGAGCATGAATATGCCTTTGCCGTGTCGAACGTGTCGCGGCCTTCGCGGCTGACGCTGGAATTTCAGAAGGAGGTGCGGGCCTATTTTGCGGCAAGGATGTTGTGAGTGGCACTCTTGGCCTGAGACGGCGGCGGGTACGCGGGGCATGGAGGCGCTTGTTCTTTCGCTCCAGCGCATGGGCTTCGAATGCAATCGCCATCGGCTCTTCGTGCCGCGCCAGATCGCGAATCGCTCCACCGCGCGTGGTTGTGAGCGCCGATCGAAGTGTCGATTCCAGGTCAGACCTGTTCAGCGCGGCCGCGGTCAGATCTAGCGCTCGCCTCAGTTCTCAGCCAACCTAGATCGCTGGGTGAGAGCCGCCGCCCGGCAGCACGGTGCGGTCGTCTCGCGGGGCCTATTGCAGCGCAAACGCGTCGGCAGATATTTCCGTCGCAGCCGGGGGGACCTTAGCGAACCGCAGCGAACCGCTTCCGTCTAGCTTGGGGAACTGCGACCGCGTTCGACGGACCGCAAAGCGACTATGCAGACTTCGAACAGAATCTTTAATGATGTTCATACTGTTTGAGCGCAGTCGCGCGATCATAGGGGGTCAATTCGTCGATGCGATGCTGTTCTATTTTCTCCAGCCAGTTGGGGTCGGCGAGGAGGACGCGACCGAGCGCGACGAGGTCGAATTCACCGCGTTCGAACATCGCAACCAGATCTTTCAAACGCCCCAGCATCGGCGAGGAAATCCCTTCGACGAAATCCTGCATCAGGTCGCGGTCCATGCCGATCGACCCCACGGTGATGACCGGCTTGCCCGTCACTTCCTTGATCCAGCCACCGAGATTTTTGGCATCGCCCGCGTATTCGGGCTCCCAGAAGCGGCGCTGCGAGGCGTGGAAGATGTCGACCCCAGCGCGTGCGAGGGGGTCGAGCCAGCGGTGCAATTCGTCGGGATCGCGCGCAAGCTTGACGTCATAGTCATAGGTTTTCCACTGCGACACGCGGAAAATAATCGCAAATTCTTCGCCAACCGCCGCGCGGCAGGCTGCGACCACCTCTGCGGCGAAGGTCGCGCGGTCACCGATGTCCGGCCCGCCGTAGCGGTCGTCGCGAAAATTGGTCTTATCCCAAAAGAATTGGTCGAAAATATATCCATGCGCGCCATGCAGTTCGATCGCGTCGCAACCGATCGCCTTGGCAGCACGAGCGGACTCGGCGAAAGCTGCGATAGTGTCGGCAATGTCGCGGTCGGTCATCGCCCGGCCGCCCGGCACGTCGGGACCAGCAAAGCCCGACGGGCTGACCAGCTCAGCGTGGGGCGCGTCGGGGTAGTTGAAATCGATACAGCCGCCGACATGCCATAATTGCGGAACAAACATGCCGCCTTCGCCATGGACCGCATCGACCGCGGCCTGCCAGGCGACGAGCGGCGTATCGCCGGCGAAGATGGGGATGGTGTCGGCAGCGACCGTGTGGTCGATCGCAACGCCCGTTCCTTCGGTGATGATCGTGCCGATACCCGCGGCAGCGCGGCGGCGATAATATTCCGCGCCATCGTCGGTCAGCACCCCGCCGGGCGCAAAATAGCGCGACATTGGCGCCATGCAGAAACGGTTAGCCGCTTTCAGCGATTTGCATGCGAAGGGCGCATGCAGGGGAGCGAGCAGGGCGGCAAGATCGTCGAGCGGCGCGGTGGTCATCGGTCAAGCTTTCTTACAAAGGCAAGTATCGCCTCATTATAGGCGGACGGGCTTTCCAGATGCGGCGAATGGCCAGTATCCATGGTGAGCAGCGTGCCTTTCGAGGCACAATTTGCCGCAAATCCTGCAATGGCTGGGTCGGCAATGCTGTCTTTCGCGCCGCCGATCGACAGCACGGGAAAATCGAACGATGCCAGCAAGGCGCGCTGGTCGAGCGTCGCCAGCCCAGCGAGCGTGTCGCTGGCGCGCGGTCCGGTGGCCAGGAATCCGCGCTCGACCCAACCGATCATCGCTTCGCTTGCGCCTTCGCCCGATGCGCCTTCGGCTAGCGCGCGGAAAAAGCCGGGGCGGTCGGCCGTGATCGCAGCGCCGATTCCCAGCACATCCTCGGGCAACCCGCCGTGCGGAAAGCCGTCGCCCTGGACATAGCGCGGCGACGCGCCGCAGGTAAGGATCAGGCCGGCGACGCGATTGCCCAGCAGATCGGCCGCGGCGACCGCGACGGCGCCGCCGAGCGACCAACCGTTGAGCACCACGCGCGGGGCGCCGCAGCGTTCGACGATCGCGGCCACGTCGCCTGCAATCGCGCCGATCGACATATCGCCGAAGTCGCGGTCGGAGCGGCCGCAGCCGCGGTGATCGACGACGATCGCGCCATGGCCCTCGGCAAGCAACGCCTCGACCGCCGAGGCCCAATAATCGCCCGACATGCCCCAACCGTGGATCAGCACAACGGCGAGGCCCGGCGCGCGGTGATGCTCGTAATAGACGCGACCGCCGTCATCGGTGTCGAGATAGGCCATGAAAACTCCTATTCAGGGGCGGACAAGGTCACGCCAGGCAGCGGGTTGAAGTGATACATCTTCACCTTGCGGTGCGCGATCTTCCAAACCCCGCCGCGACGCTCGAACCGATCGAAATAGCTGGCGCTGACGGTCTGTGCCTGCTCGTCGGCGGTGGTGCCGATGCAGTCGACGTCGCACACCCCGGTCGCTTGGTGGTCGCCGTCGAAAGCGATGACAAGATTGGTCGTGAAATGGCTCGACGCGAGCCAGGCGGGCCAGAGAATATCCTTGGTCACATGCGCGATGCCTTCGCTCCCCTCGAATTTGCCGAAGGGCGGGCCGATGTCCCACACCGCGTCGGGCCACCAGATGGCACTGAAGCGGTCCCAATCGTGCTTGTCGAAGCCGTGGCAGTAATCGCTGACGAGATCGTGCATCGCAAATCGGCTTTCGACACGGTCGAGACGCTGCGCGAATTCAGGAGATTTGGACATTTCGGGCTCCTTGCGCCGCAGCGCGTCAGTCGAGAAAAGCGGCAAATTTTTCGCGCGCGGCCGCGAGGCGCGTCGGCACGTGATAACTTGGGAAAGGGCCGTCGAACGGGCGGATATCGCGCAAGATATCCTTTGCGACCCCGACTTTGTGAACCTCGGTAGGACCATCGACAATGCCCATTTCGGGCACATATTGCCACATATCCATCAGCGGCGTTTCGTTCGACATGCCGAGCGAGCCATGGAGATGCAGCGCCCGATAGACGACGTCCTTAAGCACCCCGGGCATCGCTGCCTTGATCGCGCTGATTTCGCGCCGTACCGGTCGCGTATAGGACTTGTCGCGGTCGAGAAGCCAGGCAGCGTAGAGCACATGCAGCCGGAACTGCAGGATCTGCGTATAGCTGTCGGCTATTTTCTCCTGCACCATCTGCTTGTCGGCCAGCCTTTCGCCCTTGGTGGTTCGGCTGACGACGCGCTCGGTCATATAGTCCATCGCCTTGTTGAGCATGCCAACGGTTCGCATTGCGTGGTGGATGCGTCCGCCGCCAAGGCGCGACTGTGCGACCTTGAAGCCCTCGCCAACCGGGCCAAGGCGGCTCGCCTCCGGCACGCGGCAACCGGTGAAGCGCAGGTAGCCGTGGACGCCACTTCCGAGTTCATCCTTTGGCCCGACTGCGGTGTTGCGCACGATCTCCAATCCAGGGGTGTCGTGCGGCACGATCAGCATGGTCGAGCCCTGATGGACCGGGACATCGGGGTCGGTGATGACCATGACGATCAGGAATTCGGCGATACAGGCGTGGCTGGCAAACCATTTTTCGCCGTCGATCACCCACTCGTCGCCGTCGAGGCGCGCCCGGCAGGTGAATTCGGCGGGATCGGCGCCGGCCTGAGGCTCGGTCATCGAATAGCAGGAGACGATCTCGCCATCGAGCAGGGGCTGGAGATATTTGGCCTTCTGATCCTCGGTCCCGAAGCGCGCGAGAATTTCGGCATTGCCGGTATCGGGCGCCTGCGTCCCGAACACCGTCGGCGCGAAGCGGCTGCGGCCGAGAATTTCGTTCATCAAACCCAATTTGAGCTGGCCGAGACCCTTTCCGCCAAGCTCGGGGCCAAGATGACAGGCCCACAGGCCGCGCCGTTTGACCTCTTCCTTCAGCGGCGCCATGGCACGCGCCGCGGGCGAGCGCGGATCGACGTGCGCGCCGGGGTTGCGAAAAACAAGGTCGAGCGGCTCGATCTCTTCGGCCACGAAACCGCGCATCCATTCGAGCTGCGCCTCGAACTCGGGGTCGGTCGAAAAATCCCAGGCCATCAGTCAAGGGTCCTTGCGCGCATGTCCACGCTCATTGCCCCGCGTACCATGCGCCATCGACCCAGAGCTCGGCGCCCGACACATATTTCGCTTCGTCCGATGCGAGATAGAGGCTGGCATAGGCGATATCCATAGGTTCGCCGACGATGCCCATAGGGATCGAGGCCTTGATCGCCGCATCCTGTTCGGGGGTGATGTCGCCGAGGATCGGTGTCTTGATCTGTCCGGGGAAGATCGTGTTGACGCGGATGCCCTGCTTGGCGAATTCGAGAGCGCCTGCTTTGCCCATCACGCGCACCGCGGCTTTGGAGGCGTGATAGGAAATGGCGTTCGGGCTGCCGATCAGGCCGTAGAGCGAGCTTATGTTGACGATCGCCGCATTGCCCGCGGCGAGCAGGGCAGGAACAGCGGCCTTCATCCCCAGAAAGACCGCGGTCTGGTTGATCGCGATCATGCGGTCCCAGCCTTGCTGTGTCTCATCCACGATCCCGCCCGGGTGGAAGATGCCGGCATTGTTGACCAGCGTCGTCAGCTGGCCGAACCGCGCGACGGCGTCGGCAACCGCAGCAGCCCAGCTGGCGGCGTCGGTCACGTCGAGATGAATGAAAGCCGCATTGCCGCCTTCCCCGGTGATGGTATCGACCACCGCCCGGCCCTTTTCGGTCTGAACGTCGCCGATCAGCACCGCGGCGCCTTCGCGGGCATAGAGGATCGCCTGCGCTTCGCCCAGACCGCTTGCGCCGCCCGAGATCAACGCCGACTTACCGTTCAGCCGGCCTGTCATTCTGCACTCTCCCAATCCGTCTCTTTGATAGCGAATCTTGTTACACACTTACTAGTTGAGAACAAGCAACAATATTTTTGATCTCGAAAAATAGGCAAAAAAATGATATTAAACAAATATATGGCCTCGGCATCTTCTGCCTAAATTGCGGCGCTATCAAAATTTGCTTGTCGAAAACAACCAAGTGGGTCATTCTGAAATCGGAGCGTGACTCGCGAGCTTTGCACAGCGCATCCGCGAGAAAAATCACACGCCCGCCGATGGGAGAGAAATGACCATGATCGATCGCGTCAAATCCGTGCGCCTGCTCGCCACCGCCGCAATGGTAGTCTGTCCGGCATCGGCCGCGAGCGCGCAGAAGGCTGGTGGCGAACCGCCGGCCGCTTCGTCCGGCGGCCTCGAAGAAATCGTCGTCACTGCGCGCAAGCGCGAAGAAAGCATGCAGGACGTGCCGGCATCGATCAGCGCGCTGTCGGCGAGCGAGCTTGATCGGCGGTTCGATTCTGATGTCCGCGATTTTGCCGACTCGTCGCCTAACATCGTGATCGACGATACCCAGCAGGGACCAGGCGGCGTAGCTGCAGTCTATATTCGCGGCATCGGGGTTGCCGACGTCGAGAAATCGGTCGATCCCGCGGTCGGCGTGGTGTTCGACGATGTCTATATCGGCCAAAGCTCGGGCAGCCTGCTGAAAGCGATCGATATCGACCGTGTCGAAGTTCTGCGCGGGCCGCAGGGGACGCTGTTCGGACGCAATGCGACCGGTGGGGTCATCAATCTCGCGCGCTCGCGCCCGACCTACGACCTGACCGGCAAGGCCCGGATCACATATGGCCGCTTTGACAGTTGGAAGGTGGAAGGGGTCGCCAGCACCGGACTGTCGGACAATGTTGCGGTGAAGGTCAGCGGCGCATATGAAAAATCCGACGGCTATATCTTCAACAGCTTTCAGAACCAGAACGGTCAGCGATCGGAATTCTACGCCGTCTCAGGCGCCCTGCTGTTCGAACCTACCGACAAGCTCGACATTCAGCTCAGCTACGATCACCAGAAGACGAGGCAGGATCCGCCCCAACTTCTGGCGGTCAACCGGCCGACCGATCTGTTCTGCGTTGCCTACAGCCAATGTTCGCCTGCCCCGGGGGTGCCGACATCGGGTGACCGCTATACCAGCGTTTCGGATGGCCGGCTTGAAAAGAACGCGACATTCAAACTCGATATGGCCATCGCCAAGGCCAGCTACGATCTCGGCTCCGACATGCAGGTCGACTATATTTTCGGCTGGCTGAAAACCAATGAAGCGATCAACCAGGATTTCGATGCCGGGCCGCAGACGCTCTATCACACCGATCGGCCGGCGCGCTGGCGGCAGACGACCAACGAGCTGCGCCTGACGAAGGGCGGATCGGGTCCGCTGAGCTTCGTTCTCGGTGCCTATCTTTGGGATTCGGCCTACACGATCAACCTCAAGAACTATATCGGTTTTGCCGGGCCTGCGCTCCTCACCAGCGCGCAGGACGTCAGGCAGACCAACAAATCGTGGGCGATCTATGGCGAAGCCGACTACGAAATTGTCGATCGGCTGACACTGACGGTCGGCGCGCGCTACACCAAGGACAAGAAGTCGAGCATCGTCAACGATCTGCCGATCTTCTTTTACGACACGACGGTCGAGGAAAATCCGGTCGGAACGGCGCCAGGCGCGATCGTCATGGCCGATCCGGTTCGCGCGAGCTGGTCGAAATTTACGCCGCGCGTTTCGCTTCGCTACGAAATTACCGATCAGGCGATGATATATGCCCTGTGGTCGCGCGGCTATCGAGGTGGTGGGTTCAACGGGCGCCCGTCGACGATCGGCGCTGCTACAATTCCTTATGACCCCGAAACCCTCGACAATTACGAGGCCGGCTTCAAAACCGAGTTCGCGAACGGGCGCGTGCGCCTGAACGGCGCCGCCTTCCTGATGAAATATAACGACATGCAGCAGGACCTCGACGTCCCGGCGCCGGGAACCTCGACCGGACGCGAAAACCGAACGATCAACGCTGCGTCAGCCGAGCTCAAGGGTTTCGAGCTCGATCTGACCGCGCGCCCCGTCGACGGCTTTACGCTCAACGGAAACATTGGCTATCTCGATGCAAAATATAAGGATTTCATGGGCGACATCTACAGCACCGGGACCCCGATCGACGCTAGCTTCCTCAAGATTCGCCGCGCGCCGAAATGGACTTGGAGCGTTGGAGGCACCTATGAGGCCGATATCGGCAGCAACGCGTCGGCGTGGATCTCGGGCGACGTCCACTATATCGGCCCGCACGAGATTACATTCCTCAACAACCCGAACCTGCGTAATAGCGGTCAATATTTGGTCGATGCTTCGATCAACTTACGGTTCGACCGGACAACCATCAGCCTATTTGGGAAGAATCTGGCCGACGAAAAGGGTTGGACGATCGGTTACGATGTTCAGGGAGTGTGGAGCTATGCCGCGCCGCGCCCGCGCCGGACATGGGGTGTCGCCGTGACCCAGACCTTCTGAGCGAACCGGCGATGACGACACCGACGAAAGCTGCGCCGCGCCGATGGGTCGTCACCGGGGCATCGCGAGGCTTGGGCCTGGCGATTGCCCGGCTGGCGGCCGGCAAGGGTGATCGCGTAGCGCTGGTAGCGCGCGGCGCCGATATCGAAGCCCGGGCGAAAGCGATCGGCAAGGCCGCGATCGGGGTGGCTGCCGACGTGACCGATCCGGCATCGGTCACGGATTGCTGTGCGGAAATTGCCAAGCGGTGGGGCGGGATCGATGTCCTGATCAACAACGCCGGCCTGCATCGCGGCGGACTGATCGGTTCGCTGGCGCAGGGCGATTGGCAGGCGGTGCTCGATACCAACCTTTCGGGGCCGCTCAACTTCGTGCGCGGTGCCTTGCCGCATATGGGCGCAGGCGGATCGATAGTGAACATCGGCGCGGTCGTCGGCCTGCGCGGCTTTGCCGGCGACGCCGCCTATGGCGCGTCAAAGGCGGGACTGGCCGGGCTGACGCAAGTGCTGGCGGTCGAACTCGCGCGGCGTGGGATCCGTGTCAATTATGTCATTCCGGGTTTTACCGCGACCGAGATGACCGCGGGCATTTCGGCGCGCGCCAAGGCCAAGCTGGTCGCCAGCATCCCGCTCGGCCGCGAAGGCACCGCCGAGGAACTCGCCGACGTCGTCTGGTGGGTCGCGGGGTCGCCCTACATGACCGGATCAATCATCTCGAACGACGGCGGACTTCTGTGCAGGTTGTAAGCGATCCGGCCGAGCGGCTTTCCCGCTGGTTGGAGCGTGAAGCCGGAATTTCCGAAGCACGGATCGTTCGGCGGCTGACGGGCGGCAATGCCAATGTGACCAGTCTGGTCGAAACCGCGCAAGGACCAATGGTGCTTCGCCATCCGCCCGCGGATACCGTGTCGGACCTGGCGGCTGCAGGCATTGCGCGCGAGTATCGAGTTACCTCGGCAATCGCCGGCAGGGCGCCAGTTGCGGAACCGATCCTCTTTTGCGACGATCCGGCGGTGCTCGGCGCGCCCTTTTCGCTGACCCGGTTTGTCGGCGGCACGGCGATCACCGACGCCCTGCCGCCCGCCTATCCCGACACCGTCGCGACGCGCGATACGATCGGCCACGCCCTCATCGACGCGCTGGCGAGCGTCCATGCGATCGCGCCGGTGCCCGCCGGTCTGGGCGACATCGAAAAGGCGCGAAACTTCGTGGTCCGTCAAATCGAGCGGTGGCGGGCGGTGCGATCCGCCCATGCCGTCCGCGACCTTCCGCTGATCGAGGCGATCGGCGCCTGGCTAGCGGAGAACGCTCCGGAGCCGGAAGCAGTGCGCATCGTTCATTGCGATTATCACCTCGACAACCTTCTGTTGGCCCCCGATGCACCGGAAGTGCGGGCGATTCTCGATTGGGAGATGGCGACGCTCGCCGATCCAATGGTCGATGTCGGGCTGGTCACCGCGATGTGGAACCGCGACGAACGTCTGCCGCTCGGCTTCGCCTTCGTCCAGCGCGTGTCGAACCTTTCCGGCGTGGTGACGGGTTCGCAGCTGGCGCAGCGCTGGTCGAATGCGACCGGGCTGTCGATCGACCATCTGGGATATTTCCAGGCATTCGCGCTTTGGCGGCTCGCCGCGATCGTCGAAGGCGCTTATGGACTGTTTCGGCAGGGTCAGGTCGATGGCTCCTATGAGCGCGGATTGGAGAAGGACGTTCCTGCATTGCTGGAAGCCGCACGGCGGATCGCCGCGGCTGAGGGGATGGCGTGATGGACGCGACCATGATGCACGAGCCGCTGGGCACTGCGACGATCATGGCGCATGGCGAGCGGATTCACGCAAACAGCCGCATCGGACTGTTCGATGGCGAACAGGTGACATGGCGCAGTTATGCCGAGACCGCCGAACGCGCGCGCCGGCTGGCGGCGGCGTTGCAGGCCGCAGGCGTCGGGCCGAACACCCGCGTCGCGACGCTCAGCTGGAATGATTTTGCGCATTTCGAGGCCTATCTGGCCGTTCCCGCGATGGGGGCGGTCCTGCACACGCTCAACCTGCGCCTGCATCCCGATCAGCTGCGTTATATCATCGCCGATGCCGAGGACGCGTTTCTGATCGCCGACGGTTCGCTGCTGGCGGGACTGCTGCCGCAAATGAACGCGTCGGACAAGCTAGTGCGTATCATCGTCACCGGCGATACGACTGGACTCGCGGAGTTGGAAAAACCCTGGACGCCTTATGAGGCCTTCGTTGCCGAGCACGCGCCGCTTGCCGATTTTCCGGTTCCCGATGAAGCCGCCGCTGCGGCGACCTGCTATACATCAGGAACGACAGGCGATCCCAAGGGGGTCGTCTATTCGCATCGCACCATTTTCCTGCACAGTATGGCGTCGATGGCGGCCAATGCCTTTGCGCTTCGCGAGAGCGATACGATTCTGCTGCTGCCGCCGATGTTTCACGCCAATGCGTGGGGCCTGCCCTTTTCTGGCTGGCTCGCCGGGGCTGACTTCGTGCTGCCGGGCCCCCATTTGCAGCCCGAGGCGATCCGCGCGATGATCCGCGCGACCGCGCCGACCTTTACCGCGACCGTTCCCACGATCCTCAACGACCTGCTGCTCGCCGATGCGAGCGATCCGGTCGATATGACCAGCTTTCGGGTTATCGTGGCTGGCGGATCGGCGGTGTCGGAGGGGCTGATCCGCGATGTCGAGCGCCGCTGGGCTATCCCGTTGATCCAGGGTTGGGGCATGACCGAAACCAGCCCGCTGTGTGTGCTGTCGCATCCGCCCGCCGATGCTCCGCCCGACGAGGCACGCCGCCTGCGCGCCAAAAGTGGGCGTCCGGTGGCGGGGGTCCGGGTGCGGCTGGTCGACGACGCAGGCCAACCGGTTTCCGAGGACGGCCGGAGCGTCGGTCGACTGCAGTTGCGCGGGGCGTGGATCGCGCGCGGTTATCACCGCGGCGCCGGTGCAGGCGTCCTGACCGGCGACGGCTGGCTCGACACCGGCGATGCCGGGACGATCGACGAACGTGGTTATGTCCAGGTCACCGACCGGCTGAAGGATTTGATCAAATCGGGTGGCGAATGGATTCCGTCGGCCGAGCTCGAGAACCATGTCGCGAGCCTGCCCGGGGTCGATCTGGCCGCGGTGATCGGCATTGCCGACCCACGCTGGGAGGAGCGGCCGCTGGCAATCGTCACCACTATCGACGGCACCCGTCCCGATTTTGCGGGTCTGCGATCGGCGTTGCAGGGCCGGGTCGCGCGCTTCTGGATTCCCGAATATTGGGCGCATGCCGACAGGCTACCATTGACCAGCGTCGGCAAGATTGACAAGCAGGCCCTGCGTGCCGCGGTCGCAAACGGCCGGACGGGTTTTGAAAGGGTTGACGAATTTTCATGAACGCACCGTCTTCGATGAAAGGCAAGGCGTCGCTGCGCGAAGTGACCAGCCATCGCGTCGAGCCCGTCAAGGGACGCGCCAAGCCGCGCGCCAGTCGCCGCACCCAGGCGGAGCGCACTGCGCTGTCCGATGCGCGCATGTTCGATGCCGCGATGCAATTGATCATCGAACAAGGAACCCACGCGACGACGTTGAAGGCGGTCGGCGAACGCGCCGGCTATTCGCGCGGACTGGCATCGAGCCGTTTCGGTTCGAAGGATGCACTGTTCGGGCAACTGGTGTTGCACTTCAACACCGGCTGGACGCAGGAGCTGGCGAACAAGGTGGGCACCCGCGGCGGCGCGCAGGCGTGTCTGGCGGCCTTGCGCGCGGTCGAGGGCTTTCTGGCAAGCCATTCGGGTTACATGCAGGCGATGTACATCCTGTGGTTTGAATCGATCAGCTCGCACAATGATGTGCGCGACCATCTTGCAGCGTATCACGAAATTTATCGCCGCGACGTGGCGCATTGGGTGAAGGAAGGTATCGCAAGCGGCGAGATCGACCCGTCGGTCGATGCCGAATGCTATGCTTTCGGCTTTTGCAGTTTCATCTTCGGGACGATTTATCAGTGGCTGGTCGCACCCGGCAGCGTCGATCTGCCTAAACAGTTCGAAGCGTTCCGCCGCTCCACCGCCAAGGCCTTTGGCATCGCATATTGATTCGCTTGGCGAATCTCATTTAAATTAATAAAATCAAGATAATAACCAACCAGTTTTACGCTTGATATTTCATTTGCTAGACGCTAGCAAATAAATGAGACGGATGCCGATGGCGGCGCCGGTTTATTGGGAGAGTTGGCTTGGCCCGGGCTGTCGATCTGGTGCCGTTGCAGAGCATGGTAAGCCATTCGCTCGCGCGTGCGACGCGCGCCGCTCGATGCAGGCAGCGCTATCATATCGCCCGAAAGCGGCCCCTATGACGCCTGTCCAGCGCCTCGATACGACCTCGATGCGGCCGGTACTCGATGGCGTGCGGGTCATCGAATTGGCGGGCATCGGTCCTGCCCCCTTTTGCGGCATGATGCTCGCCGACCATGGTGCCGAGGTCATTCGTATCGATCGCCCCGGCGGCAGCGACCCGCTGGCCCAGGATCAGGGTCGAGACGTGCTGCTGCGCTCGCGGCGCTCGATCACCCTCGACCTCAAGCAGCCCGAGGCGGTCGAGATCGTTTCCCGGCTGGCCGAAACCGCCGACGGCCTGATCGAGGGGTTCCGGCCAGGCGTGGCAGAGCGGCTGGGACTTGGTCCCGATATATTGATGCAGCGCAATCCGGCGCTCGTCTATGGCCGGATGACCGGGTGGGGGCAGGAAGGCCCGTTGTCCGACATGGCAGGACACGACCTCAATTACATCTCGCTCAACGGCTGCCTCGGCGCGCTGGGCAGCGAGGGCGAGCCGCCGCCGCCGCCGCTGAACCTGATCGGCGATTATGGCGGCGGGGGGATGATGCTCGCCTTCGGGTTCGTCGCGGCGCTGCTGGCGGCGCGGCAGAGCGGCAGGGGACGTGTGATCGATTGCAGCATGGCCGAAGGATCGGCGGCGCTGATGGCGGGAATGTGGTCGCTCGCCCATAACGGGATGTGGGACGAGGGGCGCGGCCGGAACCTGCTCGACGGCGGAGCCCCCTTCTATGCCTGCTATGCTTGCGCCGACGGGAAGTTTGTCGCGGTCGGCGCGATCGAGACACAATTTTACGCGCGGTTGATTGACGCGCTGGGGCTTACGGGCGACCCCCTGTTCGCGGCGCAGCACGACCAGAGCCGCTGGCCGGCGATGAAGGCGCGGCTGGCAGAGATTTTTGCCTCGGCACCCCGGGCTGCCTGGACGGACAAATTGCAGTTGCGCGATTGCTGCTACACCGAAGTGCTGACCATGGCCGAAGCCCCGACGCACGCGCACAACCGGGCGCGGGGCAGCTATCTGGAGGCCGACGGGCGGCTGCAGCCGCATCCGGCGCCGCGTTTCGGCGACACCGAGGTCGTCGTGCCGACGATGTGGCGGCGTGATTCGGCGCGAAGCGAGATTCTGGCCGAGATCGGGGTCGCCGACCCCGATCGGGTGGCGGTGCGACAGGAACCCTGAGGCAAAATGACGAGCGTCGGACAAGGCGCCGTCGGATGATTGGAGAGAGTGATGACGACGACGAACGCCGATACAAGCCTGGCCACCCGAAATCGCGACGACCGAGAGGCGTTCGATTATGATGCGATCGTCATCGGTGCCGGCTTTGCCGGACTGGCGCTGATCCATTACCTCCGCGAGATCGGGCTGAATATCCGCGTGTTCGACCGTGCGTCCGATATAGGCGGCACCTGGGCCTGGAACCGCTATCCGGGCGCTGCGACCGACAGCGAAAGCTATTATTACTGCCTGACCTTCTCGCCAGAATTGTTGCAGGAATGGTCGTGGTCCAAGCGCTATCCAGGCCGCGAGGAAACGCAAAATTACATGCGCTTCGTCGCCGACAGGTGTGACATGTGGCCGCACATCCAGTTGAACACCGAAATTGTCGAAGCCGAATATGAGGCCTCGCACGGGTGCTGGCGGGTCACGACGGGCGACGGTGACGTCTATACGTGCAAATATTTCATCAGCGGTATGGGGATGATCTCGGAACCGATGATTCCGAAAATCCCAGGGATGGATCGCTTTCAAGGACCGATCTTTCATTCCTCGCGCTGGCCGCAAGAGGGGCTCGATTATGCGGGCAAAAAGGTTGGCATCATCGGTGCGGGCGCGACCACCGTCCAGATGCTACCGGTCGTTGCGGAAACCGCAGCAAGCGTGACGGTGTTCCAACGCACGCCCAACTACGTCCTGCCCGCGATGCAGAAAGAGATGACTGCCGAGTGGGAGAAGGAGATCAAGGATAATTACCCGGCGATCGTGGCCAAGTGCCGCAACCATGTCTTCGGCATGGCCTTTGACAGTCCGGTCGGGCGCAACGTCCTGGATACTCCGCCAGAGGAACGGCAGCGGATTTTCGAGGAAAACTGGACCGGTAGTTTCCGCTGGGTGTTCGAAACCTTCGACGATCTGCTTGCCAGCCCCGAAGCCAACCGGATCGCAGGCGATTTCATCGCTGCCAAGATGCGCGAGCGGGTCAAGGATCCCGCGATCGCCGACCTGCTGACGCCAAGCTTTGACGATTATCCGTTGTTCGCCAAGCGCCCGCCGCTCGACCATGGCTATTTCGAAGCCTTCAACCGCGATAATGTCCATCTGGTCGATATCAAGAAGCGCGAGCCTCTGGTCGAGATTACCGAGACGGGGGTGCGCACTACGCTTGCCGATTATGAATTCGACATCATCGTGCTGGCGACCGGCTTCAAGGCCTATACCGGCGCGCTGGAAGCGTTTCCCATCCGCGGCGAAGGAGGGCAGACGCTGCGGGAAAAATGGCAGGTCGAATCCTCGTCGATCATGGGGGTATGCGTCGCCGGCTTCCCCAACATGTTCGTCGTCACTGGTCCGCAGGCGCCATTCGCCAACCTGCCGACCTCAATCGAGCAGAATGCCATCTGGATCTCGCGCTGCATCGCCAAGATGGAAAATGAAGGGTTCGATATCTTCGAACCACGCGAAGCTGCGGAACGCGAATGGACCGCGGCGACCGCGAATATCCATGGCCAGACACTGATGGCCGAAGGCGACAAGGTCAATTCATGGATGATGGGCGCCAATCGCGACGACAAGGGTGCACGCGTGCTGATCTATTTCGGCGGCGCCAACCTATATTATGACGCGCTCGATCAGTCGGCGGCCGAGGGTTTCCCGGAGTTGGAGTTCAGAAGTCGCGCCTAGGCGGCGCGGGCAAATTTGAAACAGTATTCGGCGGTGGCGAGATGGAACGCTCCGTGAGGCAGTCACGCATTGGCCGCTTGAAGTTGATTGAAGCTATCGGCGATCGCCCGCCAACGCTCGACGTCCAAGATGTCGCGCGTCATGGCCGAGACATGCACCCGCTCGGCGATGAACTGTGGCCTGCGCGCCCACGTGCTCCTTCTCGGCGTGGAGCGCACAGGCCTACAGTTCATACTCGGGCGATATCACTCGCAACCGATGCCGTCGCCATCGCGATCGAGCCGCGGCGCATAGCCGGGATCGCCGATGCGAACAGGAGAAGCGCCAGCCGCGCGTGCTTCCCGGCAATTGCGAAAGGGCCGACTTCCGAAGGCCCGTTGCGGTTCGTCCGAGACAAAGCGCTGCGGCTGGAGCGCAAAGGGCTCGGGCTCGGCATAAGAGGCGCTGGGATCGTAATTGGCTGGCGCCTGGCCAACAAGAGCCTGGGGTGCCACGTATGCGCTGCGCTTCGGATCTTCACTCGACAGCTTGCCGGCAACGAACGCAAACAGCGCCACGAGCGCAATCGTTCCTATGTTGCTGTTGCCCCTCTTGCCCATGTCGGAAGACTGCCACGAAGGGGTTAAAGAGTCGATTCAGCCGACGAGCCGCCTTCAGACAGCGTAGGCGAGGTCCCGACTGCGGCGGTCGCGAGCGCCAGGCCGATAGCGACGGTGGCGCGATCCTTCATGGGCAGCGATGCCCCTGCCAATAGCGGTCCCACTTGGCAGCATATCCGTTCCGCACCATTGCGCACGAAAGATCCCCCGACTTCGGCGAAACGCAAAAGGCCGCTGTCCGGTTTCCCCCGGCGCCGCCCGCGGAGCGGCAGTGCATCGTCGGGCCGCTGACTTTCACATGGCCGGTTCGCAACTTGCCCTGCGGCGTGCCAACGAGCTCGGCGAGATGATCGCGGGCGGCAACGGGGTCGGCGGCCGGGCAGGGGTGGCCGGGACGGCATGAGCCGTCCATTTCGCGCGCCGCGATGCCCGACAGGCGAATGTGCGGCCCTTCGGCGCACCAGATCGGCCCGTCGCCATCCCAAACGGCCGTGGGCGTGCAATCGAAGGATTGGCCCGCAGGAACGACCGCGGCCGCGAGAACAAGCGCAATTATCATTTCGGCTCGCATCCTTCCGGCCAAGGCTCGTCAATGCCCCAGACATCGCACACGCCATGGCTTTGGGGCTTCACCTCGGTCGATATCACCATGCGGCTGCTCTCGTCCACGATCTCCACGAGCAAGGCCGCAAGCATGCCGGCAGCATAATCGTCGCTCCGTTGGGGCTCAGGGCGACCGCGACCATTCTTGCCCTGCCGCCTTGTCTTGATATTAATTCAGACGCTGTCCCGCAGTTGCTGGCAATCGATCCGGCGCATGTCAGGGCTCGACCAGGCCGGCGCGGCTGTTCCCGGCCTCCGGAGCTCACGCCGTTGACCGCGAACGCTGAAACATCCAATTCCGGTTCCGGTTGTCGTTGCCAATCGACCATATAATCCTGAATAAAAACCCGCACTTCGAAATCAATGAAGTGTGTGACCGGGTTCCGCTACGCATGTCCAGGCGAAAGCTAAAGGTAGCGGTATGCGCCCCGACGTGTATTTCCCTAGCTCGGTCGCTTTTTACGTGGATCCATGTTGCCAATAATAATTGAATTATAAGTTGGAAACGGCTTTCCGCAAAACATACTTTTCTCATGCGACTCATCTCGGTCGCAATGCTGAAAAGGAATGTGACATGAACACGCATGACGACATCATCGACCTCGGCGCCGCCCAGGACGAAACCCATGGCGCGCTGCCGGCGGGCCAGCCGGACGTGCAGCCTGGCGATCGCTTCATCCTTGGCGGTATCAGCGCCGACGATTGATCGATGCGTGGCGTGCGGTCTCGGCACTGCACGCCACTTTCGCTCGGATACTTTCTCATGGGAAAGCCTGCCTCCGCCGCAACGTACTGGTGCCGAACGGGCAATGGTTTCATATTTCTGGATTTGGCTTCAGATCGCTATTTCACACTTGAACCAAGCGCAGCGGATCGGTTCTCTCGGTCGTGTCCCAGGGGGTGGTGTAGGAACCGTCGATCCGCGGCAGGATCGGGTTCGGGTCAGGCAGCCAGTGCTGGCAGGCTGACTATGGGATTATGGGTCACCGAGCCGATTGTTTCCAG
>NZ_JACBGA010000008.1:0-122013 GCF_021401285.1 Sphingopyxis sp. NFH-91
CGCCATAGGGCGGCGGCCCTTTCCTCCCCGGGTCCATCCGCGCAATCGCGCTGACCAAAGGGTGCTTGAATGATTGATTTCCTCGACCGCAGCGGCCTGTCCGTCGATTCGCGTCTCGTCTCCTTCCTCGAGGAAAAGGCGATTCCGGGAACCGGCGTCGATACCGCCAAATTCTGGTCGGATTTAGCAACGTTGCTCGGCACCTTCGCGCCCGAAAATGCCGCGCTGCTCGCGAAGCGTGAGGATTTGCAGGCACAGATCGACGCTTGGCATCGGGCTCGCGAGGGGCAGGCGCATGACGCCGCAGCCTATCAGGATTTTCTGCGCGAAATCGGCTATCTCGTCCCCGAACCCGCGCCGTTCGCGGTCGGCACTGTCAATGTCGATCCCGAAATCGCGACGATGGCGGGGCCGCAGCTCGTCGTGCCGGCGCTCAATGCGCGCTTCGCATTGAACGCCGCCAACGCGCGCTGGGGCAGCCTTTACGATGCGCTGTACGGCACCGACGCGCTCGATGCGCCGCCGGCCAAGCCCGGCGGCTACGACCCTGAACGCGGCGCGGCGGTGATCGCGCGGGCAAAGGCGTTTCTCGACGAAGCCGCGCCCCTGGCGTCGGGAAGCTGGGCCGACTGGCAGGGCGGCGATCCGGTGCTGGGCGATCCGTCGCAGCTTGTCGGGCGCCGGCCGGGCGGGCTGCTGCTCCGCCACAACGGGCTGCACATCGAACTCGTGATCGATTCGAAGAGTCCGATCGGCGGCGGCGACCCCGCCGGCATCGCCGACGTCGTGCTCGAGGCCGCGCTGACGACGATCATCGATCTTGAAGACAGCGTCGCGGCGGTCGATGGCGAGGACAAGACGCTGGGCTACACCAACTGGCTCGGCCTGATGCGCGGCGACCTCACCGAAAGCTTCGACAAGGGCGGCAAGACGATGACGCGCCGCATGGCGGACGACCGCGAATGGACCGCGCCCGACGGCACGCCCTTCACGCTGCACGGGCGCAGCGTGATGTTCGTGCGCAATGTCGGCCATCTGATGACGACGCCGATGATCCGTCTCCCCGATGGATCGGAAGCGCCCGAGGGGCTGTGCGACGCGGTCATCACGAGCCTGTGCTCGCTGCACGATCTGAAGGGGCTCGGCAGCCGGACCAACAGCCGGGCGGGCAGCATCTATATCGTCAAGCCCAAGCAGCATGGGCCAGAGGAATGCGGCTTCACCGACCGGCTGTTCGACGCGGTCGAGGATATGCTCGGCCTCGCGCGTCACACGATCAAGGTCGGCGTGATGGACGAGGAGCGCCGCACCAGCGCGAACCTTGCCGCCTGCATCGCGGCGGTGAAGGACCGGATCGTCTTCATCAACACCGGCTTCCTCGACCGCACCGGCGACGAGATCCATACCAGCATGCGCGCGGGGCCGATGATCCCGAAGGGCGAGATGAAGGCCTCGGACTGGATCGCCGCTTATGAGGACCGCAACGTCCGCATCGGGCTGGCCTGTGGGCTTTCGGGCAAGGCGCAGATCGGCAAGGGCATGTGGGCGATGCCCGACCTGATGCGCGGCATGCTCGACGCGAAGATCGGCCATCCGAAATCGGGCGCGAACACCGCCTGGGTGCCGTCGCCGACCGCCGCGACGCTGCATGCGCTGCATTATCATATGGTCGACGTGTTCGCGCGGCAGAAGGACATTGCGGGCGAGGCCGTGCCGTCGCTCGACCGGCTGCTGGCGATCCCGGTCGCGACCGGGCGCAACTGGAGCGAGGCCGAGGTCGCGCGCGAACTCGACAATAATTGCCAAGGCATTCTGGGCTATGTCGTGCGCTGGATCGACCAGGGCGTCGGCTGTTCGAAGGTGCCCGACATCGACGACGTCGGCCTGATGGAAGACCGCGCGACCTTGCGCATTTCGAGCCAGGCGCTCGCCAACTGGCTGCTCCACGGTGTCTGCACCGCCGAACAGGTCGATGCGGCGCTCGCGCGGATGGCGGCGAAGGTCGATGCGCAGAATGCGGGTGATCCGCTGTACGAAAAGCTGACGCCAGAGGGCATCGCCTATCAGGCCGCGCGGGCGCTGATCTTCGAAGGCGTGACGCAGCCGTCGGGCTATACCGAGCCGCTGCTGCACAAATACCGGCTGGCGAAAAAGGCTGCGTAACGGCAGCGCCGCACCGAAAAGCCGCAGCGGTTGAATTGCCTGGCGAGTCCCCTATGCTTGGCGTGGGTCGAGAAGGGGGAATCATGTTTCGATCCATTCTGTCGCTGTGCGCAGCGGCGGGTCTGGCGTCCGCAGCGACGTCGGCCGAGAGCGTGCCGGTCGCCAAGCGCAGTGTTCAAGCGCTCGAAGGCGAATGTTCGGGCGGCGCGGTGCCGAGCTGCGAAGAACTGTATTGGCGGTACTATTTCGGGCGCGTGGTTGCCGCCGATCCGGTGAAGGCGGCGTCCTATCATCTGCGAATGTGCGATCTGGGCGATGCCGCGCAATGCGGGCGCTATGCAGGCAAGGTGTGGCTGAGCAAGCCGGGCTATCCGAAAAATGATACCGCGACGGTCGCTCGTTATGCGAAACGCGGCTGTATGGGCGGCGACAGCATGAGTTGCGGCCTTGCCTACACGATGTCGAAGAAACCCAATTCCTATGGCGCGGCGGAACGCGCGACCGTCTATCGCAAGCTGTGCCAAGTCGGAAAGCCGGCGGATTGTTCGCTTGCCGCCGATTTCGAGGGCGAGGCGGGGAACAATGCGTTCGCGATGGAATTGGCGCGCAAGGCCTGCGGCCGGGGCGATTCGCGCGCCTGCATCAATGCCGATGTCTATGCCGTGCGGTTGGGCAACAGCCAGCGCCGCTCGGCTGCGGCCGCCAGGCCGACGCCGCCCGTTGCGAACCGGCAGGCACCGCCGAGCGATGCCGGCATGTATCAGCCGAGCAGCGGACGGCGAAGCAACGCACGCGACACCAGCCGTTCGGGCACTGATTCCTGTACCAAGAGCAATGGTACCGCGGGCAAGCGTTATTGGTACTATGGCTTCGACAACCAGAGGAAATACGGCCCCTGTCTCTGATTCACGGGCAGCGCCGGCGCGGTTGCTGCTGCGCAACGAAAAAAGGCGCCGCCTGAGATTGGCAACCCCCGATCCGCGGGTTAAGTAGCCCGCGGGTCGCGATTTTTTCGGGGGAAAATTGCCATGCGTCATTCCGTTTTTTCTGCCTTGCTGGCGTCCGCAGCACTGGCACTAGCAGGGCCGGCTACCGCCGCGCCCGACAGCACGCCGTCGAGCGGCGTGTTCAAGACCGGGCAGGAGGTCCACGATCTGTGCGTGTCGAAGGATGACGCCGATGTGTCCGCGTGCGACTATTTCATCATGGCAGTTCACGACGCGATCAAATTGTACGGCGACACGAAGATGGCCGACAGCAATCTGTGCCCGCCTGAAGGCGTGACCGCCCTCGAACTGCGCAACACTGTTCTCGCGTACTGGAACGGCCGGACGACCAGCCTCAAATATTCGGCGGTCAGTTCGATCCGCAATGCGTTGTTCCAGAAATATGCTTGCAGCGAATAGGAGCCGCCGCGACCGTGGGTGAGGGCGAACACCGGCACGATTTCCTGGGCGCGTCGCATGACGCCAATGCCCGGCGCACGCTGTGGGTGGTGTTGCTGACCGCGGTGATGATGGTCGGCGAGATCGTCGCCGGTTATCTGACCGGATCGATGGCGCTGCTCGCCGATGGCTTTCACATGGCGACGCACGCGGGCGCGCTGGGGTTGGCGGCGATCGCCTATCGCTATGCGCGGACGCACCGGCACGACCCGCGCTTCAGCTTCGGGACGGGCAAGGTCGGCGATCTGACGGGCTTTGCCTCGGCGCTGATCCTCGGCATCTTCGCGCTGGGCATCGCGGTCGAATCGACGATGCGGCTGATCGATCCAGTGGCGGTCGATTTTTCGGCCGCCGCGCTCGTCGCGGTGATCGGGCTGATCGTCAATATCGTCAGCGCGCTGCTTCTGATGGGCGGGCATCACCATCATCACGATCATCATCATGGCCATGACGACCATGCGCACGGCCATCATGCGCACCATGGCGCCGACAATAATCTGAAGTCGGCCTATTTCCATGTGCTCGCCGATGCGCTGACCTCGGTACTGGCGATTGCGGCGCTGCTGGCCGGGCGCTATCTGGGGCTGGGGTGGATGGACCCGATGATGGGGATCGTCGGCGCGCTGGTGATCGCGCGCTGGTCCTGGTCGCTGATGCGCGATACCGCCGAGGTGCTGCTCGATACGACCGATGCGACGATTGCGGCCACGCTGCGCAGCCGGATCGACACAGCCGCGGGCGTGCGGCTGACCGACCTGCACGTCTGGCGCGTCGGCCCCGATGCCTGCGCGGCGATCGTCGAGGTCGAAGGGGCGATGAGCGCGGCGGACCTGCGCGCGCGGCTGGCCGATATCCGCCAGCTCGCCCATCTGACCGTGGCGGTGCGCTGACGGGGGTGTGGCAGGGTTAATGCGGCGGCAATTCGGCGCTTGCCATCGCCGGGTTTTGGCGGATGATCCGGGGCGGCTGAAGCGGGGGACGGGCGATGTCGGCACCTTTCAATTTCGGGCAACTCAAATTTCTGAAGGCGCTGACCGAGGCGCTGTTCCACGGCGCGCCGATGGTCATCTCCGCCGATCAGGTGGTGGCGAACATTACCGAATTGTTCGCGAAGGTCGGCGGCACCAAGCTCGACGAAATTCGCCTGTCGCTGACCGCGACCGAACTGGTGCTCGGCCCGCTGTTCGCGGCGGTCGATGTCGAGACGCGCGCCCACCGCATCCGCAACCGGCTGCAGAACAGTCAGATCGACCTGTTTCAGGACATGGCCCGGCTGCGCGGTATCGTTTACGCCTGCTATTACGGGCATTGGCAGCCGGGGGTCGAGGCAGGCGACCAGCAGGCGAACGCCGCCAATCCGGTGCACCAGCAGATCGGCTTCACGCTGCCCAAATTCCGCGTGCGCGGCCCCGCCGACATGGCGATCACTCGCGTCGAGGGGCGCGAGATCGATCCCGCGCATATATTGGATGCGGATACGCTGGGCGACGAATATGACGTCGTCGTCGTCGGATCGGGCGCAGGCGGCGGGGTCGCTGCGCACAATGTCGCCGCGCGCGGCTACAAGGTGCTGATCGTCGAGGCGGGGCCCTTCTATCCCTCGCCGCGCATCACGCACCACGAACTCGACATGGTGGCGCAGCTTTACAAGCATGGCGCGCTGCAAACCTCGACCAACCGCGACTTCATCGTCTTTCAGGGGCGCTGCGTCGGCGGATCGTCGACGATCAACAACGGCATCTGCCTGCGCGTCAACGAGGCGGGGCGGACACACCCCGATGCGGTTGATGTGCTGGCCCGATGGGCGAGCATCGGCGCGCCGATTGATGCCGACGCCTTTCACGCGAGCTATGACGCGATCCGCGACCGGCTGCATATCGGGACAATCGAGGCGCGCGCCGGGCGGCATAATGGCCCCCATCTGATAAACGGCTGGCACGCCTATGCCGCCGGATCGTCGGACCCCAATGAACAGCGCGCGGTCGCCGACTGGTTCGCGAAGAATTTCGGGCCGCCGCACACGCCGGAAGCCTGCGCCTATTGCGGCTATTGCAATTCGGGCTGCGCCTATGGCCGGCGGCTCGGCATGGCGCAGACCTATCTGCCCGATGCGTGCCGCGACCATGGCGCGCGCATCGTGCCGGAAACGAAGGTCGACCGGATCGTCTGGCAGACGAGCATCGACGGACGGCGCGAGGCCGAGGGGGTGAAGCTGATCCTGCCCGACGGCAGCCGCCGCACGGTGCGCGCGCGGGTCGGCGTCGTCGTCGCGGCGGGCACCATCGCCTCGTCGAAGCTGCTCGACCGCAGCGACATCGACGGCACCGGGCATAATGTGTCGCTCAACATCGCCTCGCCGGTCGTGGCGCTGATGCCCGAGGGCGTCGGCTGCAATGCCTGGGACGAGGACCAGATGTCGAGCTACGTCGATTGCGGCGATTTCCTGCTCGAAAGCCATTTCCAGCCGCCGATGGCGATGGCGTCGCTGATGCCGGGCTGGTTCACCGACCATAGCGAGCGGATGCGCAACTATGGCCGCGCCCATTCGGCGGGCATCCTGTTCCCCGCCGACCGGCGCGGACGGGTCAAGGACGGCAAGCTGAAATTCGAGCTCGACCGCGATACCGACCTGCCGCTGCTGCGCCGCGCGATGGCGACGCTGACCAAGGTGCATTTCGCCGCCGGAGCGATCGAATGCTATCCGGCGCTGACCAAGGGGCAGCGGCTGACCCCCGACATGGACATCGACGGCTTCTTCGAAACGGCGATCCGCGAATCGGACGATGTGACGCTGTCGAGCAGCCACCCGCACGGTGGCAATGCGATCAACGTCGATCCCGACGCAGGCGTGGTCGATCCCGATTGCCGCGTCCACGGCACGACCAATGTCATCGTCACCGACGCCAGCGTCTTTCCGACCTGCATCCGCGTCAATGCGCAGTGGACGACGATGGCGATGGCGCATTACGCGACCGCGCGGCACGATCCGTTCGGTTAAGGTCTCCTCGCAATGACGGCGGCTTTTGTTTATGGGGCGCGCCGATGACCTTCACTGTTGCCGCTCTCTATCGTTTCGCGCCGTTCGACGACCCCGCCGCGCTGCGCGCGCCCTTACTTGATCTCTGCGCGGCCCAGGGGGTGAAGGGCACGCTGCTGCTCGCGCGGGAAGGGGTGAACGGGACGATCGCGGGGAGCGCCGAAGGTATCGCTGCAGTCATCGCGCATATCCGCGCGCTGCCCGGCTGCGCCGAGCTCGACGTCAAATATTCATCCGCCGCAGCCATGCCCTTTCAGCGGCTGAAGGTGCGGCTGAAAAAGGAAATCGTGACGATGAAGGTGCCGGGGGTCGACCCGGCGCGCGAGGTGGGTGCCTATGTCGCGCCGGCCGACTGGAATGCGGTGATCGACGATCCCGACACGATCGTCATCGACACGCGCAACGATTTCGAGGTCGGCTATAGCAGCTTCGCGGGCGCGGTGAACCCGCAGACGAAAAGCTTCGGCGATTTTCCCGGCTGGTGGCGCGACCATGCCGCCGATTTCGCCGGGAAGCGCGTCGCGATGTTCTGCACCGGCGGCATTCGCTGCGAAAAATCGACCGCCTTCCTGAAAAGCGAAGGCGTCGCCGATGTCGTTCACCTGAAAGGCGGCATCCTCGCCTATCTGGAGCAGATACCGGAGGCCGACAGCCGCTGGCAGGGCAGCTGTTTCGTCTTCGACGAACGCGTCAGCGTCGGCCACGGCTTGGTCGAGGTCGGCGACAAGGACTGACCGGCCCGGCCGCCGAAGCCTCCCCTGCGGGCCGCAATCAGTCGGCGTCGAGGCCGTAGGCGGTGTGGAGCACGCGCACCGCGAGTTCGGTTTCATCCTCGTCGATCAGCACGCTGACCTTGATCTCGCTGGTCGAGATCGCCTGGATGTTGATGCCGCGATCGGCGAGCGCGCGGAACATCGTGCTGGCGACGCCCGCGTGGCTCTTCATGCCGACGCCGACGACGCTGATCTTTGCGACCTTGTCGTCCGACAGGATGCGGTTGAAGCCGATCTTGTCCTTCGCGGCTTCGAGCAGGTCGATCGACCGCAAGAGGTCGGCGGCGGGAACGGTGAAGGTCACGTCGGTCTCGCCCTTGTCGCGGCCGACGTTCTGGATGATCATGTCGACGTTGATCCCCGCGGCGGCGAGCGGGCCGAAGATGTTGGCGACGCCGCCCGGACGGTCGGGGACGCGCGTCACGATGATCTTCGCTTCATTCTTGTCGTGGGCGATGCCGGTGATCAGCTGCCGTTCCATCTGATGTTCCTCTATTTCCTCGTCGCTGACGATCATCGTGCCTCTTTTGGGTGCCTCGTCGCCCTCGACGAAGCTGGAAAGCACCTGCACGCGCACGCCCATCTTCATCGCGAGGCCGACCGAGCGCGTCTGGAGCACCTTGGCGCCGACGCTCGCGAGTTCGAGCATTTCTTCATAGGTGACATAATCGAGCTTCCGGGCGCGCGCGACGATGCGCGGGTCGGTGGTATAGACGCCGTCGACATCGGTGTAGATGTCACAGCGATCGGCCTCGACCGCCGCGGCGACCGCGACAGCGCTGGTGTCCGATCCGCCGCGCCCCAGGGTCGAGATGCGACCATCGTCCATCATCCCCTGAAAGCCCGGGATCACCGCGACTTCGCCGCGGCCCATCGCGGCGAGCAGCGCGCCCGTTTCGATATCGAGGATGCGGGCGCGGGCATGCGCCTCTTCGGTGCGGATGGGGAGCTGCCAGCCGAGCCAGCTGCGCGCGGGAACGCCCATCGCCTGCAGCGTGAGCGCGAGCAGACCCGACGTGATCTGTTCGCCCGCCGCTACCACGACATCATATTCCGCCGGGTCGTAACGCGGGTTCGCCTCGCGGCAGAAATTGACGAGCCGGTCGGTCTCGCCAGCCATCGCCGAGACGACGACGGCCACCTCGTTGCCCTGTGCCACTTCGCGCGCGACCAGTTTCGCGACGGTGCGAATCCGCTCGGTGCCCGCCATCGACGTGCCTCCGAATTTCATCACGATCCGTGCCATCTCGTCCCGCCTTTTCGCAAACTGGTTTCGGCCGCAACTTCCAAGGATTTCCGCGGCGACCGCGCTGTTAGGGAAGGGGGAGCGCGATGGCAAGGCCGACAGATTATACCATCAGGATATTTTTTCTTGTCCGTTCGCAACAGGAGCGCCGGTATCCGCCGAACGATTATTCTATCCCGATAAGTCTTGTGCCGCGCCGGACGGGGTGCCAAATCGCGCTCTATGAGCGCTACGACAATCAATCCGCACGAAGCCGCCCATTTCGGCGCGCTCGCCGCCGACTGGTGGGATCCGCACGGCTCGTCCGCCATGCTGCACAAGCTCAACCCGGTGCGCCTGTCCTATATTCGCGACCGGATCGACGCGCATTGGCTGACCGACAGCCGCGATCTGAAGCCGCTCGCCGGCAAGCGCGCGCTCGACGTCGGATGCGGTGCGGGCCTGCTTGCAGAACCGCTTGCGCGGATGGGGGCGGCGGTGACGGGGGTTGATGCCGCACCCGAAAATATCGCCGCGGCGCGCGCGCATGCGGCCGGGCAGGGGCTGGGAATCGACTATCATGCGGGCGAACTGGCGGCACTGCCGCCCGCGACCTTCGACCTCGTCACCTCGATGGAGGTGGTCGAGCATGTGGCCGATCCGGCGGCCTTCATCGCCGAACTTGCCGCGCGCCTGGCGCCCGGCGGACTGATGATCCTGTCGACCCCCAATCGCACCGCCCTGTCGAAGCTGCTGCTCGTCGAGGCGGCCGAGCGGATCGGCGCCGTGCCGCGCGGCACGCACGACTGGGACCAGTTTCTGAAGCCCGAAGAATTGACCGCGCTCCTCGCGGCGGCGGGGCTTGAAGTCGTCGATCGCACCGGCCTCGCGCCATCGGCAGCGCGCGGGTTCAAGCTCGGCGGCAGCGAAGCGCTGAACTATCTGCTCGCGGCGCAGCGCGCGGGCTGATCGCGCGCTTGATCGCGGCGCCGGCGCCTGATAGGCACCGCTGCGATGACCAACGACCGATCCCTTCGATTCAAGGCGTATTGGCGCTCCTTTACCTAAGGAGCGGCATGGCATCATTCATCATGACCATGGCCGCCGTGTCGGAAGGCGAATGGTCATCATCATGAAACCGCACCCCCTCTGTCACGGCGCGCCTTTTAGAAGAGACGCTTGCGATGACAGAGACTTTGATCCGCCTCACCACCCCGCGATGCCGCATCGACCGGCTGGTCGCCGATGATGCCGCCGACCTCTGGGCGATCACCGATGCGTCGGTGACGTCGCAGGTCCATTTCCTGCCCGAACCCTTCACCAAGGACGAAGCCGCCGCGCTGATCGCGCGGTCGCGCGGCGACGATGTCTTCCACGCCGTGCGCGACGCGGCGGGGCTCGCCGGGGTCATCGGCGTCCACCGCCGCGGCGCGGGCGAATATGAGGTCGGATACTGGTTTGCGGCGCGCGCGCGCGGGCAAGGGCTGGCGCGCGAAGCGGTCGGTGCGACGGTGCGCGAGATTGCGGCGGCACGGCGCGGCGCGACGGTCGTCGCCGAATGCCGGCCGGGCAATGCGCGGTCCGAAGCTTTGCTGCGCGCGGTCGGCTTCGTACCGACGGGGACCGCGGGACGGCGCCCCGGGCGCGCGCTGTTCGTGTGGCGCGCGGCGCCGGGCGAGCGGATCGATGTTTGCTGAGGGTGCTGAGGGTGCTGAGGGCCGGTTCGATCAGGATCCGAGCGCGGCAAGGCGGCGGCGGTCGACCCAGCCGGTAGCGCAGGTCGCCCCGCGCGCGGGAACGCAACTGTTGCGGCGGCTGGCATAGGCGACCCACGCCCAGCCGCCCTGTTCGCCGCACACCATGACGCGCGTTCCCGCGCGCAGCCGGTCGGTCTTGCGCGCGGCCAGGCTGGGCGAGCGATAAACGGCGACGCGGGCGCTCTGCGCGTTGCCCGTGACGACCGCGGGCGGACAGGCGGCGGGCGCGGCGGCGCCCTGCATCGCGAGCGCGAGTGTTGCAAAGATCGTCAGCATCGGTGCATTCCTTTGGCTAGCTCTGTCGCCGGCCTATCACACATCAGCCTATCTCTTCGGTTAACGCCTTGGCAATTGCGGCGACCGAGGTCGGGGCATAGGCAAAGCCCATATGTGCGCATTCGACCTCGATCTGCCGGTCGCTTTCGTGCGGCAGGCCGCGCGCGCTGTTCACCGCGACGACGCCGTCATGCTTGGACCATAAGGCAAAGGTCGGCATTTCCGGGCGCGGCGCCGGGTGGAAGTCGATGGGGGGATTGTCGACCGGGTGGCGCGCGATCAGATGATAGAGCCGCCAGGCGCGATTGGCGCGGCGGCTGCCTGAAAAGGGCGAACCGAGCGTGACGACGCGCGCGACCTTGTGTGGGTGATGCTTGGCATATTCGCGCGCATAGATGCCGCCGAGGCTCCAGCCGACGAGTGCGGGCGGCCGCCCGGTGCGCGCGATGATCCATTCGACGCGCGCATCGATACGGTCGACGATGTCGGCGGTCGCGCCGCGGTTGAAGCCGAGGCCCCAGGCATAGCAGCGAAAGCCCGCGCGGCGCAGGTCGGCGCGCAGCGCCTTCGTCGACCAGTCGCCCGACAGAAAGCCCGGCAGCACCATCACCGGCGGGTGGGCACTGTCGGGATTGGGTTCGGGCGGCATCGGCCGGACGCGTCCGCCGAGCGCGCGCAGCAGCGATCCCGCCTCACGCCAGAGCAGCGCCAGCCGCGGCGGGGCGTCGGGGTCGGGCACGCGCGCCGGCCAAAGGGCGCGCCTCGAGAGATAGCTGCGGATCATCGTCGGCGCGGCAGTCAGGCCTTCGGGACCAGCTTCAGCAGCTTGCCGTCCTTGCCGTCGGTCAGCAGCCAGACGCTGCCGTCGTCGCGCACCTCGACCTCGCGGATACGGGCGCCGAAGTCCCAGCGATCGGACTTGTGCAGCGTGTCGCCGTCGATCGCCATACGGATCAGCCCCTCGCCCGACAGTGCGCCCATCAGCAGGCTGTTCTTCCAGCCGGGATAGGCGTCGCCGCCGTACCAGACGAGCCCCGCGGGCGACACCGAGGGGTTCCACCACAGCTTCGGCGCGGCAAATTCGGGGCGGGTCGGATGATCGGGAATGTCGCGGCCGTCATAATGATCGCCGTTCGACACGATCGGATAGCCGTAATTGGCCTTTGCCGCGACCAGATTGACCTCGTCGCCGCCCTTCGGCCCCATTTCCTGGTTCCAGAGCCGGCCTGTCCCATCGAACGCGAGGCCCAGGATATTGCGATGACCAAGCGACCAGATTTGCGCGGTCACGCCGCCTGCGGAAGCAAAGGGGTTGTCGGCGGGGACGCTGCCGTCTGGGTTCAGGCGCAGGATCTTGCCGAGATTGGCCTGCATGTCCTGCGCCGGATCGAACTTCTGCCGCTCGCCCGAACCGATGAACAAATATCGGCCATCGGGCGAGAAGGCGAGGCGGTGCGAATAATGGCCGCGGCCGGGCACTTTGGGGTCCTGTTTCCAGATCACTTCCAGCCCGTCGAGGCGCGGCGCGGCGCCCTGGACCAGCTTCGCCCGGCCGACCACCGCGCCGGCGGTGTCGCCGGGGCCGGCTTCGGCCCAGCTCAAGTAAATGGTACCGCTCTGCGCGAAATCGGGGGCGACGATTACATCGCCGAGCCCGCCCTGACCGGCGTAGAGAACCGGGGGTGTCCCCGCGACATCGCGCGCGGCGCCGCCTTCTTCCCAGAGTTTGAGTTTGCCCGACTTTTCGGTGACGAGCGCGAGGCGCGTTCCGGGCAGGAAGGTCATCGCCCAGGGCTCGTTAAAGGCCGCTGCCTCCTGCACCGTGAAGGGCGCATCGGCGAGCGCGGTCGCGGGCTGCGCGCCCGAGGTGTCGAGCGCGGCGCTGTCGGTGGCCGCGTTGCTGGGCGTTCCGGTCGAACAGGCGGCGACGGCCAGTGCGGCCGATAGCGCAAGGGCGGGGATTTTCTGCATGAAAAGGCTCGCTTTGCTGGGGAGGTGGGCGGCCAGTCTGGCGCGCCCGCCCGGAAAAGTCGAGAGGATGCGTGGCGCGCTAGCGGTTCGCGGCTTCGCGGCGCGCGGTGATTTCCTCGACGCTGTCCATGATTGCATCCATCGCCTCGCTCGCCGGTACCGCGTCGGATCGGCGCTGCGAGAATTGACCGCGATCCATGATTTCTTCGAGCGCGGTGCGCGCGCGCGAGACGCGGCTTTTCATCGTGCCGAGCGCGCAGTCGCAAATCTGCGCCGCTTCCTCATAGGACAGACCGCCGGCACCGACGAGGATCAGCGCCTCGCGCTGGTCCTGCGGCAATTCCATCAGCGCGCGCTGGAGATCCGCCATCTCGCCCGAATCTTCCTGCGACGCCGGGGTCGACAGCGTGCGTTCGACGGTTGTTTCGTCATATTCGCCGTGAAATTTGTTGCGGCGCATCTGCGAAAGGAAGGTGTTGCGCAGGATGACGAAGGTCCACGCCTTGATCGAAGTGCCGCGTTCGAAGCGCGCACGCGACGCCCACGCCTTGACCATCGTGTCTTGCGTCAGATCGTCGGCCAAATCGGGATTGCCCGACAGGCTGCGCCCATAAGCGCGCAGATGCGGGATGACGCCAGCGAGAAGCGCCTTGAATTCGCCGTCCGACAGGCTGTGATTTTCCTGCGAACGCGGCGCAGCAGCAGGGCGGGTCATCAGAGTTTAGGGCTTTTCTGATCGAGTTGGGCCAAAAGATCGAGCATCTGGTCGGGAAGCTTTTCGGCGACGACGCTGCCATAGATCATGCGCAGCTTCGCACTCACCGGCTCGGGCGACTGCCGACCGGTCAGCGTGCGATGCCACTGGTCGCTGTCCGTCCCCGGAAAGCTGCCATTCGTGCGGCGCACGACTTCGGCTTCCTCCGCCGGGTGGGGCGGCTTGCCGTTGATCCTGTTGTCACCATGCGTAGCCATGCCGAAGCAACGAGGAAGATCGCCGCTGGTTCCCGGCAATTTCGATTTTGCGACGAATGCGTTGCCAAGGTGCCACACGCGCCCTAAGCAGGCAGGGCAGGCCCGCAGGGGTTTGCGGATGGGGTCACAACGCTCCTTGAATGGGGAAGCCGGGAGTCACGTGACTTGCGATCGATTATTTATGTCAGCGTTGCGGACCCGCTGATAACGCCCGACGACATTGCCGATATTCTGGGTACGGCACGCCGCAACAATGCTCGCGACGCGCTGACCGGCGCCCTGATCTTCAACGGGCATAATTTCATGCAATTGCTGGAAGGTCCGGGCGACAAGGTCGAGGCGTGCCTCGCCGCGATCCGCGACGACCGCCGTCACAGCGGCATGGTCGAGGTGCGGCGGCGCGACATCGACCACCGCGAATTCGGCGACTGGTCGATGCTCTACGAACCCAATTTCGACGGGCATGAGGACAGTCTGAGGCGGCTGGCCGCCAACGGCCGGCTCGACCCCGTCGACGAACAGATGATGGCCAATTTCATCGCGCTTGGACGTCGCCGGCCGGCGGCCGCGGTTCCCGCCTGAGCCATTGCGGCGGGGATCGCCGCTTTCCATCGACGTTTCAACGCGCTAAGCCCGGTGTCATACGCATCGAGAGATTGCCCAGATAAAGGCCCGATTATCAGCGACGACACGCCCCGACCGCTCGACGACGCCAGCTTCAAGCAGGAGCTGGCGGCGATGCTGCCGCATCTGCGCGCCTTCGGCCGCAGCCTGACCGGCAACGCCGACCTGGCCGACGATCTGGTGCAGGAGACGATGCTGAAGGCATGGAAGGCGCGCGCAAGCTATATTCCGGGGCCGTCGAGCATGAAGAGCTGGGCCTTCGTCATCCTGCGCAACTGTTTCCTGTCGCAGATGCGGCGCAAGAAATTCACCGCCGAATATGACGAACTCGCCGCCGAGCGCCTGCTCGTCGCGCCCGACGATCAGGACGACAGCCTGCACCTGTCGGACGTGCAGCGCGCGCTGATGATGCTGCCCGTCGACCAGCGCGAGGCGCTGATCCTTATCGGCGCAGGGCAATTATCCTATGAGGAAGGCGCCGACATCTGCGGCGTCGCGGTCGGCACGATGAAAAGCCGCGTCTCGCGCGCCCGGGCCGCCTTGCAGGCGATCCTCGACGGCGGCGAGATGCCGCTGCGCAGCGAAGACCCGCTGCCCCCGAGCGAAGCCTTCGCGACGATCATGGGCAGCGTCGACCAACTGACAGGCGGGGGACCCTCGCCGGATTGACGGCGCCTGCGTGGCGGTTTGGGAGTGGACGACGCACTTTACTCGCGAATTGCCCTCAATGTGGACGCGGTAGACCGAAAATGTCTCGTTCCAGTCCGTCGGGAAACTTTTCGCGCAAGATTTTTGTGCCACCAAGTTTTTGGACAAGCGCTCGCGCCGCGACGTTATCATCATTCATGTGGGTCTCGACCAAGTCCCAACCCAGCATATCATATCCAAATGCAATGGCTGCACGCGAAGCCTCCAGCGCATAGCCGTTTCGGCGGGCCGATGGAACAATCCACCACGTCAGCTCCGATCTCGGATAGCCTTCAGGCCACCAAAGTCCGCACCCGCCGATCATTAATCCACTCGCGCGCTCTACAACCGACCAGCGGCCATATCCACGCAGTGACCAATGGCCCAAGTCCGTTGCAAGCACACGCCAGGCGCGGTCCGCTTCCATCGGCCCCCCGTAGAAGTGCGATGCCGCGGCATCTGCAAAGAAATCACGATAAACCGGGAAATCCTCGCTTCTCGGACCTCGCAGATCGAGATGTTCTGTTTTCAGGGTGGGGATATGCTCGTGGATTGTCATAACGAGCTGCAGCTTATGACGAACCTCAACTTGCGGGTAAACTTCCGAGAATGGTCGTTTGCCGGATTGCCGGCACATCGGAAGCGAAGGGCTTAGAGGGCGGTTCGGTCTGGAGCGCCGCCCCTCGAGCCGTTCCTCCGACCCAGAGGCCAACGAAGCCTTATGCCGCGAGTTGGGGGGTGAAGAGCAGGCTCTGGCTGATCGCGGCGCGGACCATGTTCTGGCGGAAGGGCTTGGAGATCAGGAAGGTCGGCTCGACGCGGTTGCCGGTGAGCAGGCGTTCGGGAAAGGCGGTGATGAAGATCGCCGGGACGGGGGCGATCGCCAAAATGTCCTGTACCGCGTCGATCCCCGACGATCCGTCGGCAAGCTGGATGTCGGCGAGGACTAGGCCAGCCTCGGTGCGTTCGAACGCCGCGACCGCATCGTCGTGCGTTGTCGCGATTCCGGCGACCTCGTGGCCGAGTTCGCGGACGATCTGTTCAAGCTCCATCGCGATCAGCGGCTCGTCCTCGATAATCAGGACCGAGGTGCGCGATTCGCGGTCGAGGTCGCCGACCGCTTCGGCGAGCAGCGTTTCCACGGTGGGGATGTCGGTGCCGGTGATCGCCGCGGCCTCGTCGGCCGAGAAGCCTTCGAGCGCGGTAAGGAGGAGGATCTGACGGCCGAGAGGGGTGATCCGGCGCAGCCGGTCGTTCGCGGCGCGTAGCACCGGGTCGAGTTCGGCGTCGCTGCCTTCGCCATCGTCGATATAGGCGCTTTCCCAGATGCGGTGAAAGCTGCGGTAGAGGTCGATACGCGTATCGGGACAGGTGCGAAACTCCTGGGGCGCCGCGACGATGACTTCCAGCGTGGTGTGGACGAAATTGTCGCCATGTTGCTGACTGCCCGTGAGCGCGCGCGCATAGCGGCGCAGGAACGGCAGATGGCCACGGATTTCTTCGCCCAAGCTCATGCAGGAACCTCCCTCTTTGAACCGATCATACGCGCCCCGCGGAGGCAGGTTCCCGCATTGAGGCAAAAAAGCACCCCCATTTTCTGCAACCACCACGCGCCTGATGCGTAGAGTCTGCCGGGACGCTACCGGATCGCCGCGTAAGTAGCAGAAAGATGGTCTTTTTCTTGCGCGCTCATTCACAAGCTTTTGCAGGGACCAGATTCATGGCACAGCGCCCCACCACGGCAATCGATGCGACGGCATCGAGCGAGGGCGCTTCGGAGAAGAGCGCGGCGGGAAAAGACGGAGGGCGGGCTTTGGCCGACGGGGGCGACGAAGGGGGTTCGAGGGACATGCGCGAGCGCGAACGCCGCCGACTCGAAACGCTTCGCGAATACCGGATATTGGACACCGCGCCCGAACCGGCGTTCGACCGCGTCACCAAACTTGCCGCCGACTTGTTCGACACCCCGATCGCGCTCGTGTCGCTGGTCGACGATTGCCGGCAATGGTTCAAATCCTCCTATGGCCTCGACGTCCCCGAAACGCCGCGCGAGATCAGCTTTTGCGAAAAGGTGGTGAAGAGCGAGCGGCCGATGATTATCGCCGACACGCTGGAGGACACCCGATTTCGCAGCAATCCGCTCGTCACCGGCGAGCCGCTGATCCGGTTTTATGCCGGTGTGCCGCTGCGCGCCTATAATGGCGCGGTACTGGGGACTTTGTGCATCATCGACCGGCGGCCGCGCGTCGATTTTGCGGACCGCGAGCGCGAACGGCTCGAGGATCTGGCGGCGATCATCATGGCCGAGGCAGACCTGCGGCGCACCGTGATGGAGCGCGACGAGGCACGGCACATGCTGGAACGCGCGCTCGACTTTTCGTGCATTGCGACCTGGCAGTTCGACCCGCGCACCGACGAGCTCAAATGGCGCGGGGCCACCGCCGAGCTATGGGGCGCCGATTTCGAAACCGCATTGAGGAACGGCGAGGGGTTTTTCGCGCGCGTCCATCCCGAGGATCGCGACGCGGTGCGCCGCGTGCTCTATGCCTCTGTCGACAGCGGCGCGCCCTATTCGATGGAGTACCGCATCGACCATCCCGAACGCGGTGTGCGTTGGATCGCGGCGCGCGGGGACTGGGATGTGCGCCGCGACGATGCCATTCTGACCGGGATCAGCGCCGACATTACCGAACAGAAGAGCCGCCAGGAAAATGCGACGCTGCTGATGCGCGAGCTGCACCACCGGATGCGCAACCTGTTCGCGACGGTCGGCGCAATCATTTCGCTCACCAAAAATTCGGCGCGCGATGTTGACGATTATGTCGAGCGGATCAGCAGCCGGCTCGACGCGCTTAACCGTGCGCAGAACGTCCTGCTCGGCGCAAATTTCATGACCGGATCGATACACGCGCTGATGCGCGAGGTCGAAGCTGCCTTTCCGCGCGTGCGCTGGTCGGGCCCCGACCTGCTGCTTCCCGAAAATGCGTTGGTGGCGATGGCGCTGCTGTTCAACGAGCTGGCAACCAATGCGGTCAAGCATGGCGCGTTGACCGGCGCGCGCGGGCAGGTCGATGTCAGCTGGAGCCAGGACCCCGAAGGCAGCGAGCCGCGCCTGTTCCGGCTCGACTGGACCGAAAGCGGCGGCGATGCGCCGATCGGTCCGCCCGATCGCACCAGCTTTGGCACGCTGCTGATGGAACGCAGCGTCCGGAACAATTTGGGGGGCACGATTACGCGGCACTGGAACCCCGAGGGCCTGCGGGTCGAAATCGCGCTGCCCGCCAAATGGCGCGAAGCCTGAAACGCGACGAGGTGATTTGTTCCTTAAATGTTCTCGTGTTAAACGGGTGGCATGTCGGGAAAATCGATTCTGCAAAAGCTCGCGATCCTCGCCGATGCGGCGAAATATGATGCCTCCTGCGCCTCCTCGGGAACGGTGCGGCGCGATTCGACCGCGACCAAGGGCATCGGATCGACCGAAGGCATGGGCATATGCCACAGCTATGCGCCGGACGGCCGCTGCATTTCGCTACTCAAAATCCTGCTGACCAATTTCTGCGTTTATGACTGCCGCTTCTGCATCAACCGGGCGTCGAGCAATGTCGCGCGCGCGCGTTTCGATCCGCGGGAGGTCGTGCGGCTGACGCTCGATTTCTACAAGCGCAACTATATCGAGGGGCTGTTCCTGTCGTCGGGGATCATCCGGTCCGAAGATTATACGATGGAGCAGCTGGTCGAGGTCGCGCGGCTGCTGCGCGAGGAGCATCGCTTTCAGGGCTATATCCATTTGAAGACGATCGCGGGCGCCGATCCCGCGCTGATCGCGCTTGCCGGCATCTATGCCGACCGGCTGTCGACCAATGTCGAACTGCCGACCGAGGCAGGACTGGCGAGCTTTGCGCCTGAAAAGAAGCCCGGCGTCATCCGCAAGACGATGGCATCGGTGCGCACGCGCGAGGCCGACGTCCTCGACGCCGCGAAGGGGCGGCTGATCGGCAAGGCACCGCCGCCGCGCTTTGCGCCTGCCGGGCAGTCGACGCAGATGATCGTCGGCGCCGACGGCGCGCGCGACGACGACATTCTGCACGCGGCGACGAACCTCTATTCGGGCTATCGGCTGCGCCGCGTCTATTATTCGGCCTATAGCCCCATTCCCGACGCGAGCAGCGACCTGCCCCCCGTGCGCCCGCCGCTGCTGCGTGAGCACCGCCTGTATCAGGCGGACTGGCTGCTGCGCTTCTATGGCTTCGAGCGCGCCGAAATCATGGCGGGCGGGCGCTGCGGCATGCTCGACCTGGCGATCGATCCCAAGCTTGCGTGGGCGCTTCAGCAGCGCGAGAGCTTTCCCGTCGACATCAACCGGGCGCCGCGCGAACTGCTGCTCCGCGTGCCCGGTCTTGGCACGCGCGCGGTCGACCGCATCGTGGCGGCGCGGCGGCTGGGCAAGGTGCGGCTCGGCGACCTCGCCAAGCTGACGGCGTCGGTCAAAAAGCTGCTGCCCTTCATCGTCACGCCCGACTGGCGGCCGGGCAAGCTCACCGACAGCGCCGACCTGCGCGCCCGCTTCGCGCCGCCCGCGGAACAACTGACGCTGGCGCTGTGAGGGAGGTCGTCCTCGAAACGCCCGGCGATTTCGGCGAATGGCGCCGCGCCGCGCGCAGCCTGCTGGCGGACGGGATTGCGCCCGAGGACATCAGCTGGCGCGGCGGCGGCGAGGGCGCATCGCTGTTCGGCGAGGCCGCAGCGGTACCACCGCCGTCCGGCGCGCTCAGCCTGCCGCGCGAACTGGTTGCGATCGCCGAGCGGGTGATCTGTTACCGCGATGCTGCGGTGCCCGCACGTCTTTACCGTGTGCTTTGGCGCGCGTTGCAAGACCGTCGGCTGCTTGAACGGCGCACCGACGCCGATGTCGACTGGCTGATGAAGGCCGACAAGGCGATCCGCCGCGATGTTCACAAGATGCACGCCTTCGTGCGGTTCCGGCGGCTGGGCGAGGATGGCGAGCGCGAGCGCTTCGCCGCGTGGTTCGAGCCCGCGCACCGCATCCTGCGGCTGACCGCCCCCTTTTTCCAGCGCCGCTTCACCGGCATGGACTGGGCGATCGTAACCCCCGACGCGCGTGCGATCTGGGAGGACGAGGCGCTGCGTTACGGTCCCGGCGGGACGCGGGACGAAGTGCCGGAGAGCGATGTGGTCGAGGATCAGTGGCGCACCTATTATGGCGCGATCTTCAACCCCGCGCGCGTCAAGATCGCCGCGATGCGCGCCGAAATGCCGAAAAAATACTGGCACAACCTGCCCGAGGCGCAGGATATCGCGCCGTTGCTGGCAGGCGCCGAGGCGCGCGTGGAACGGATGCGCGCGGTGGCCGTTTCGGCTGCGAATGCGCGAACGGAGAAATGGCGCAAACGCGTGACCGACGACGACGCCTCGACCGAAGCCCTTGATACGCTCGACACGATCGCGCGTGCGCTCGATCGCTGCACGCGCTGTCCGCTCTATTGCGACGCGACGCAGGCGGTCGCGGGCGAGGGACCGGCGACGGCGCGGATCATGCTGGTCGGCGAACAGCCCGGCGATCAGGAGGATTTGCAGGGACGGCCCTTCGTCGGCCCGGCAGGGCAGGTGCTGAACGAAGCGCTCGACGAAGCGGGCATGGACCGGCGGCGGCTGTTTCTGACCAACGCGGTCAAACATTTCAAATTCGAACCGCGCGGCAAGCGAAGGCTGCACCAGAATCCGACGGCTGCCGAGATCGATATCTGCCGCTGGTGGCTCGACAAGGAGCGCGCGCTGGTCCGGCCCGACGTGATCGTGACGCTGGGCGGCAGCGCGCTGCGAGGGGTGACGGGGCGAAGCGCGACGATCGCGTCGATGCGCGGGTCGGTGCATGACCTGGAGGACGGCACGAAGCTGATCGCGACGGTCCATCCGTCGTTCCTGCTCCGCCTGCCCGACCGCGAACGCGCGGCGAAGGAGCGCGACATGTTCGTCGCCGACCTGATCCGCGCGCGAAAGCTGGCTGCCTGATGCCCGGCGCTAGCTGGATCGAGCCGCACCCGAGCGGTATCTATGTGAAGCCCGCTGACTTGTGGATCGATCCGTCGCGCCCCGTTGCGCGCGCAGCGGTCACCCACGGCCACGCCGATCATGCGCGCAGCGGGCATGGCGCGGTCTTCGCGACGCCGGAGACGCTCGCGATCATGGCGCTGCGCTATGGCGTCGATGCCGAGGCGAGCCACAATCAGGCCTTTGCCTATGGCGACGGGTTCGAGCGCGGCGGGGTGCGGTTCAGCTTCCATCCCGCCGGCCATGTGCTCGGCAGCGCGCAGATATTGATGGAGTATCGCGGCGAGCGGATCGTCGTCACCGGCGATTACAAGCGCCGCGCCGACCCGACCTGCGCACCGTTCGAGGTGGTTCCGTGCGATATCTTCGTGACCGAGGCGACGTTTGGCCTGCCGGTGTTCCGGCACCCGCCGACTGGGGACGAGATCGCCAAGCTGATCGGCGCGGTGCGTGCCGAGCCCGACCGCGCGATACTCGTCGGCGCCTATGCGCTCGGCAAGGCGCAGCGGGTGATCGCCGAACTGCGCGGCGCGGGCTGGGATGCGCCGATCTATATTCACGGCGCGCTCGAACGGATGTGCGCGCTCTATGCTGCGCACGGCGTCGATCTGGGCGAATTGCGGCTGGTATCCGAAACCGACAAGGCGGCGATGGCGGGGCAGATCGTCATTGCCCCGCCGTCTGCGCTCAACGACCGCTGGTCGCGGCGGCTCCCCGATCCCGTCACCGCGATGGCGTCGGGCTGGATGCGGGTGCGCCAGCGCGCGCGGCAACGGATGGTCGAACTGCCGCTCGTCATCTCCGACCATGCCGACTGGGACGAACTGACGGCCACGATCGCCGAAGTGAACCCCAAGGAGAGCTGGATCACCCACGGCAGCGAGGACGGCCTCTTGCGCTGGTGCGAACTCACCCAGCGCAAGGCGCGCGCGCTGCACCTCGTCGGCCGCGACCTGGAGGAGGAGGTGTGAAGCGCTTCGCCGCCCTGATCGACCGGCTGATCTACACGCGCTCGCGCAACAGCAAGCTGGCGTTGATCGTCGATTATCTGAAGCATACGCCCGATCCCGATCGCGGCTGGGCGCTCGCGGCGTTGACCGAGGCGCTCGACTTTTCGGCGGTGAAGGCGGGGACGGTGCGGACGCTGCTCGCGACGCGCGTGGATGAAGAGCTGTTCCGGCTGTCGCGACATTTTGTTGGCGATACGGCGGAGACGGCGGCGCTGTTGTGGCCCGATGCGCCCGGCAAGAGTGCGGATCTCAGCATATCCGAAGCCGTCGATGCGCTGGCCGCCGCAAGCCGCAGCGATGCGCCCGCGGTCGTCGCCGCACTGCTCGACCGGCTCGACGCCGACGGGCGTTATGCGCTGCTCAAACTGGCCTTGGGCGGAATGCGCGTCGGGGTGTCGGCGCGGCTCGCGAAGCAGGCGTTCGCGCAGGCGTTCGGGGTGCCGGTCGACGATGTCGAGGAGCTATGGCACGCGATCCCGCCGCCCTATGCGCCGCTGTTCGCCTGGGGTGAGGGACGGGCGCCGCGTCCCGACCTTGCCGACGTCGCCTTTTTCCGGCCCTTCATGCTCGCGCACCCGCTCGAGGAAGAGGTTGTCGACCTCGCCGACTTCGCCGCCGAATGGAAGTGGGACGGCATCCGCGTCCAGATCGTCCATGCCGCCGGCGCGACGCGTATTTACAGCCGCGGCGGCGAGGAGATCAGCAGTGCTTTCCCCGAACTGGTCGCGGCCTTCGATCGGGAGGCGGTGATCGACGGCGAGTTGCTGGTGCGGGGCGAGGTTCAGGGCGGCCCAGAAACACAGGGTGGGGCGGCGAGTTTCAATGCGCTGCAACAGCGGCTCGGGCGCAAGACCGTCTCGAAAAAGATGCTTGCCGATTATCCGGCTTTCGTGCGCGTCTATGACCTGCTGGCCGTTGCCGGCGACGATCTGCGCGGGCTGCCGTGGTCCGAACGGCGGCGCCAACTGGAGGCCTTCGTGCCGCGGCTGGCCGCCAGCCATTTCGACCTGTCGCCGCTGATCGCGGCGGCGGATTTCAATGCGCTCGCCGATCTGCGCGCCGGCGCGCGCGACGCCGCGATCGAAGGCGTGATGCTCAAGCGGCGCGATGCCCCCTATGTCGCCGGGCGGCGGGCGGGGCTGTGGTATAAATGGAAGCGCGATCCGCTGAGCGCCGATTGCGTGATGATGTATGCGCAGCGCGGCAACGGGCGCCGCGCCAGCTTCTATTCGGATTATACCTTCGGCTGCTGGACCGAGACGGGCGAATTGCTGCCGGTGGGCAAGGCCTATTCGGGCTTCACCGACGAGGAGCTGAAGTGGCTCGACAAGTTCGTGCGCGACAACACGGTCGATCGCTTCGGCCCGGTCCGCGAGGTCGAAAAGACGCTGGTGCTCGAGGTCGCCTTCGATTCGATCCACGCATCGAAGCGCCACAAATCGGGGCTGGCGATGCGTTTCCCGCGCATCGCGCGCATCCGGCGCGACAAGCCGGCGGAGGAAGCCGACCGGATCGCGACGCTGCGCGGCATGGTGACGTAAAAATAACGCCAGAATTCGTCGTCACGGGGTTGCAACTCGCGTCAAACATACCGAGTTACACCCCCGAACACCAAAAAAGGAGACTGCCATGACAATCGCTTTTCCGCCGCTGCCCTATGCCGAGGACGCGCTGGCGCCGCATATTTCGGCCGACACGCTCGCGACGCATCATGGCAAGCATCACAAGGCCTATGTCGACAAGACCAATGCCGCGATCGAAGGCACCGACCTCGCCGGCAAGAGCCTGGAAGAAATCATCCACCATGCCGAAGGGTCGGGCAACAAGGGGCTGTTCAACAACAGCGCCCAGTCGTGGAACCACGCTTTCTACTGGAACTGCCTGTTACCGACCAAGACCGCCCCGTCGGGCGATCTCGCCGCGGCGATCGACCGCGACTTTGGGTCGCTCGACGATCTCAAGAAGAAGCTGAAGGACACGGCGGTCAACCATTTCGCCTCGGGCTGGGCGTGGCTGGTCGCCAAGGACGGCAAGCTGTCGGTCACCGACACGCATGACGCCGGCACCGAAGTGACCGCGGGTATCAAGCCGCTGCTCGTCATCGACGTGTGGGAACATGCCTATTACATCGACCGCAAGAATCTGCGTCCGGCCTACGTCGACGCGGTGGTCGACGAGCTGCTCAACTGGGATTTCGCCGCTGAGAATCTGGCGCGCGACGGTGCTTGGACTTATCCGGCGTAATTTCCCGTCAAAGAAAAGGCCGTGCGTCCCCGCGAATGCGGGGACCCATCTCCGGTCGGTGCTATTTTTCGCCCACGGATGATGGACCCCCGCCTTCGCGGGGGGACACGGCTTTAGACGTCAAGGCATTGGCTTCTGTCATAAGGCTATTTCCTCGCCTATAGGCGCGGCATGACGATCAGCCTCTTCGAACTTTTCAAAATCGGTGTCGGGCCATCGAGCTCGCATACTGTCGGACCGATGGTTGCGGCGCGGCGCTTCACCGTCTGGCTCGACGAACGCGGCCTGCTCGGCAAGGCGGCGCATGTCGAGGCCGATCTCTATGGCTCGCTTGCGCTGACGGGGAAGGGGCACGCGGCCGATACCGCAGTGGTCGCCGGGCTGGCGGGCGAAATCCCGGCCGAAACCAGCCTCGCCGCGATCAAGGCGCATTGGGACCGCGCCGAGAATGAGGGCTTTCTTTATCTACTCGGCCGCCAGCGCGTCCGCTTTCAGCCGGCGCGCGACCTGCATTTCCAGATGAAGCAGCGCCAGCCTTTTCATAGCAACGCCTTGAGCTTCACCGCGCGCGATGGTGACGGAGAGACACTGGCCAAGCGCATGTATTTCTCGATCGGCGGCGGTTTCGTCGTCGACGAGGAGGAGGCGGGGCGCAACAGCCGCGGGGCCGAGGACGAAGTGGCGCTGCCTTTCGCCTTCACCTCGGGCGCCGACCTCCTCAACATGGGCGCGGCGTCGGGCAAGAGTTTCGCCGAAATGATGCTCGACAACGAGCTGGTGCACCGCAGCCCCGAACAGGTCGAGGCGGGGCTCGACCAGATCGCCGCGGCGATGGACGCCTCGATCGATGCGGGCTGTTGCAGCACCGGCACGCTGCCCGGCGGCCTCAAGGTCAAGCGCCGCGCGCCGCAGATCGCCGCCGACATCCGCGAACGGCACGAAGCCAATTTGTCGGACCCGATGGCGATGATGGACTGGATCAACCTGTGGGCGATGGCGGTGAACGAGGAAAATGCCGCGGGCGGCAAGGTCGTCACCGCGCCCACCAATGGCGCGGCGGGGATCATCCCGGCGGTGATCCGCTATTACCGGCGCAGCTATCGCGGCGACGCGGCGGGGGTGCGCACCTTCCTGCTCGCCGCGGGCGCGGTCGGCGCGCTCTACAAGCGCAACGCCAGCATCTCGGGCGCCGAGGTCGGCTGCCAAGGCGAGGTCGGCGTCGCCTGCTCGATGGCCGCCGCGGGGCTGACCGCGGCGCTCGGCGGCACCAACGCGCAGGTCGAAAATGCCGCGGAGATCGGCATGGAGCACAACCTCGGCCTCACCTGCGATCCGATAGGCGGGCTGGTCCAGATCCCGTGCATCGAGCGCAACGCGATGGGCGCGATCAAGGCGATCGACGCGAGCCGCATCGCGATGATCGGCGACGGCACCCATGTCGTCAGCCTCGATACGGTGATCGCGACGATGCTGCAGACCGGCCGCGACATGCGCGATAAATATAAGGAAACGTCGAAGGGCGGGCTGGCGGTCAGTGTGGTGGAGTGTTGAGCTTCAACTGTTGGCTGCTAGCGCACTGAACCTTTTTTGCTAAAAGGCGAGATGCTCGAAAGGTCAGACTGCCCATTCCTATTGGACGTGCTTGATTGCCTTAAACGCCGTGGAAAAGCGCTCAAGCATCGTAACGCAACTCCGATAATTGAGCGCTTCATCGAGCTTCGCGATGGAAAGACCGAAGAGCGGGTGGAAGTTACATTCAAGGTGCGCAAACGGCAGATCGTGGCTCTGACGGTCTGGGGTGATCGGTGGATTTCGATCCGCGCCGCAGAGTCAATTCCGCAAGCTGGGTGGAAGTTTCAGTATACGCACTCCGGACGCTTTCTCGGCACCGAGGGCGGTCGCGATCTGGTCAAAGCGACGGAGGCTTCGCTTTCCGAGATGTACGAATTGACCGATACGACCGTCGAACGGCTCGACCTCATCTGGAGACCATTGTTGGCCAACGGCCCGCAAGTCGCTTGATGGCGGCGGGCTGCCACCTCCCCACGGCTTCGCAGCAGGGAGGATCTGCAGTATCTTGCATTGCCGGGCGCTTTGCCTGATTGGAGCGGCGAGAAGGAGACCTGCCATGAAGACCCGCGCCGCCGTCGCATTCGAAGCGAAGAAGCCGCTCGAAATCGTCGAACTCGATTTGGAAGGCCCGAAGGCGGGCGAGGTGCTGGTCGAGATCATGGCGACGGGCATCTGCCACACCGATGCCTATACGCTCGACGGCTTCGACAGCGAGGGCATCTTCCCGAGCGTACTGGGACATGAGGGTGCGGGCGTGGTGCGTGAGGTCGGCGCGGGCGTGACGAGCGTGAAGCCCGGCGACCATGTCATCCCGCTCTACACCCCCGAATGCCGCCAGTGCAAAAGCTGCCTTTCGGGCAAGACCAACCTCTGCACCGCGATCCGCGCCACGCAGGGCAAGGGGCTGATGCCCGACGGCACGACGCGGTTCTCGTACAAGGGCCAGCCGATCTTCCATTATATGGGCTGCTCGACCTTCTCGAACTTCACCGTGCTGCCCGAGATCGCGGTTGCGAAGATCCGCGAGGACGCGCCGTTCCAGTCGAGCTGCTACATCGGCTGCGGCGTGACCACCGGCGTCGGCGCGGTGATCAACACCGCGAAGGTGCAGGTCGGCGACAATGTCGTCGTCTTCGGGCTCGGCGGCATCGGCCTCAACGTCATCCAGGGCGCGCGGCTGGCCGGTGCGAACAAGATCATCGGTGTCGACATCAACCCCGATCGCGAAGAATGGGGCCGCAAGTTCGGCATGACCGATTTCCTCAATTCGAAGGGCATGAGCCGCGAGGATGTCGTCGCGGCGATCGTCGCGATGACCGACGGCGGCGCCGATTACACCTTCGATGCCACCGGCAATACCGAGGTGATGCGCATCGCCTTGGAAGCCTGCCACCGCGGCTGGGGTACCTCGATCATCATCGGCGTCGCCGAGGCGGGCAAGGAGATTTCCACGCGGCCGTTCCAGCTCGTCACCGGCCGCAACTGGCGCGGCACGGCCTTCGGCGGCGCCAAGGGCCGCACCGACGTGCCCAAGATCGTCGACATGTATATGCAGGGCAAGATTGAGATCGACCCGATGATCACCCACGTCATGGGGCTGGAAGAGATCAACAAGGGCTTCGACCTGATGCATGCGGGGGAAAGCATCCGCAGCGTTGTCGTGTATTGACGCGGAAGGACGCGCAGCATGTTCAGCCATGTCACGCTCGGCGCCAACGATATTGCGGCGACCAAGCGCTTTTACGATGCGGCGCTTGGTGCGCTCGGCATCCCCGTCGGCCGCGTCGATGAGCGTGGCCGGTTGATCTACGCGCATGACGGCGGACGGCTCGTCATCACCAAGCCGGTGAATGGCGAAGCGGCGGCGTGCGGAAACGGCCATACGCTCGGCCTGCTCGCGGCCTCGCCCGAGGCGGTCGATGCGTGGCACGCCGCGGGCCTTGCCAATGGCGGGACGAGCGCCGAGGACCCGCCGGGCATTCGCAACGCGACCGAAGGCCGGGTGCTGTATCTGGCCTATCTGCGCGATCCGGCGGGCAACAAGCTGTGCGCATTCCACAAGATTTCGGGCTGACATGACGACCGAACGTCCGGCCGCTTTCGTCCTGACCTTCAGCTGCGTCGATGCGGTGGGCATCGTCGCGGCGGTGACGGGGCTGCTTGCCGAAACCGACGGCTTCATCCTCGACAGCCAGCAATATGCCGACCTCGATTCGGGGCGCTTTTTCATGCGCGTCGAATTTCGCGGCGCAGGTCCGCGCTTTCCGCAGACGCTGGACGCGGTGCGCGCGGCCTTCGCGCCGATCGTCGAGCGGTTCGCTTTGGAAGCGCGGATCAGCGACGCGGGGGCCAAGCCGCGCTTCGTGATTGCCGTGTCGCAGGGCAGCCATTGCCTCAACGACCTGTTGCACCGCTGGTCGACGGGCAATCTGGCGATCGACATCGTCGGCGTGGTGTCGAACCACGACCATTTGCGCCGCCTGACCGAATGGCACGGGGTGCCGTTCCACTACCTGCCCGTCAGCGCCGCGAACCGCGCCGAACAGGAAGCCGCGATGCTGGACGTCATGGCACGCGGCGGCGCCGATTATCTGGTGCTCGCACGCTATATGCAGGTGCTTTCGGCCGATCTGTCGGCGAAGCTCGTGGGGCGCTGCATCAACATCCATCACAGTTTCCTGCCCGGCTTCAAGGGCGCCAAGCCCTATCATCGCGCGCACGAACGCGGGGTGAAGCTGATCGGCGCGACGGCGCATTTCGTGACGAGCGACCTCGACGAAGGCCCGATCATCGAGCAGGCGGTCGAGCGTGTCGACCACCGCGACGGGATCGACGACCTGATCCGTATCGGCCGCGATGTCGAGGCGCAGGTGCTCGCGCGCGCGGTGCGCTGGGTCGCCGAACAGCGGGTGTTGATCGACGGACGCAAGACGGTGGTCTTCCGTTAGTCACGCGAACAGGATAAGTCCCGATTCGCAACCAAATCAGGAGGAGCCAAGGGCGATGTACAGTCACAATATGGTCGGATCGAACGACCTCGACGCATCGAAGAAATTCTACGACGCGACCTTTCAGGCGATCGGCGGCAAGCCGGGCATCGTCGATGACAAGGGGCGCCTTATCTACATGCACAATGGCGGACTGTTCCTGGTGACGGCACCGATCGACGGCCAGCCAGCGACTGCGGGCAATGGCTGCACCATCGGTTTCGCGATGGAAGGGCCCGAGCAGGCGAAGGCGTGGCATGACGCCGGCGTCGCCGCGGGCGGCACTTCGATCGAAGACCCGCCGGGCGTGCGCGAAGGCGGCTTCGGCAGCCTGTACCTCGCCTATCTGCGCGATCCGTCGGGCAACAAGCTGTGCGCGCTGCACCGCGTCGTCTGACTTTCTGAGGGCTTATGCGCGGTGAGGCGGGATTGCTGGCGGATCTGGATGCGCTCGCCATCCCCTTCACCGCGCACGAGCATGTCGCGGTGTTCACTGTCGCCGAAAGCGACACGGTGAATGCTGCGATTCCCGGCGCGCACACCAAAAATCTGTTTCTGAAGGACACGGGCGGGGCCTTCTGGCTCGTCACCGTGCCGGGCGAAGCGCGCGTCGACCTGAAAGCGCTGCCCGCCGCGATCGGATGCAAGCGCGTGAGCTTCGGCAAGGCCGACGACATGCAGCGGCTGCTCGGCATCGCCCCGGGATCGGTGACGCCGCTTGCCGCGATCAACGCCGCACCGGGAACCATCACGGTGGTACTCGATGCCGGGCTTGCGGCTGCGGAGCGCGTCAACGTCCATCCGCTGCGCAACACGGGAACCATCGGCCTTGCGGGCGCAACCATCCTCGACCTCTTGCGTCATTGGGGGCATGAGCCGTTGATCGCTTCCATACCCGTGCAGGACAATCCATGACCCTCGAAACGCTATCGACCAATCGCAGCCATGGCGGCACGCAGGGCGTCTATCGCCATGCCAGCGACACCACCGGCACCGACATGACCTTTGCGCTGTTCGTTCCCGATCATGCGCCGGGCGCGAAGCTGCCGGTGCTGTGGTATCTGTCGGGGCTGACCTGCACCCATGCCAATGTGATGGAAAAGGGCGAATATCGCGCCGCCTGCGCGCAGCATGACATCATCTTCATAGCTCCCGACACGAGTCCGCGCGGTGAGGGCGTGCCCGACGATCCGGAGGGCGCATGGGATTTCGGACTCGGCGCCGGCTTCTATGTGGATGCGACCGAGGCGCCATGGGCAAAGAATTACCGCATGCGCTCCTATATCGAGGATGAGCTCCCGTCGGTGGTGCTGCGCAATTTCCCGATGGCCGACATGACGCGGCAGGGGATCAGCGGTCATTCGATGGGTGGCCATGGCGCGCTGACGGTGGCGCTGCGCACGCCCGACCGCTTCCGCTCGGTCTCGGCCTTTTCGCCGATCGTCGCGCCGCTGCAATGCCCGTGGGGCGAAAAGGCGCTGTCGAACTATCTCGGTGCCGACCGCGAGCCGTGGAGTCACTATGACGCCTGCGCGCTGATCGAAGGCGGCGCGCGCGTTGCCGACTTGCTCGTCGATCAGGGAGAGGCGGACAGCTTCCTGGAAGATCAGCTCAAGACGCATCTGCTGGTCGAGGCGTGCGAGAAGGCGGGGCAGAAAGCCGAAATCCGCATGCAGCCGGGCTATGACCACAGCTATTATTTCATCTCGACCTTCATGGCCGAGCATATCGGCTGGCACGCCGAACGGTTGAAGGTTTAGTCGCTCCCCTCCCGCCCGCAAGCGGCAAAGATCAGGGCATCAACAGCGTCGACCCCGTGGTCCGGCCCGCTTCCAGATCTTCGTGTGCGCGAGCCGCGTCGCGGAGCGGGTAGCGCTGACCGATGGTGACCGCGACCGCGCCGCTTTCGAGCATCTCGAACACGCGCGCGGCGCCGGCGGCGCGTTCGCCGGGATCGAGATAATAGTCGAACAAGGTCGGGCGCGTGACGAACTGCGACCCATGCTGCGCCAGGATGCCGAGATTGACGCCGGTCACCGGCCCGCCGGCATTGCCGTAGCTGACGATCAGCCCGCGGCGCGCTGTGGCCTCGAGCGAGGTCGCCCAGGTCGCCATGCCGATGCCGTCGAAAGTGACGGGAACGCCTTGGCCGTCGGTGATTTCGCGGACGTGCGCGGCGACATCTTCGTCCCGGTAGCGGATAACATGGTCGGCGCCGGCGTGGCGCGCGGCCTGTTCCTTGGCTGCGGTGCTGACGGTGCCGATCACGGTGGCGCCGACGGCTTTCAGCCATTGGACGAGGATCAGACCGACACCGCCGGCGGCGGCGTGGACGAGCACCGGCCAGCCTGCCTCGACCCTGGCGCAGCGTTCGACGAGCGCCTCGACCGTGCAGGCCTTGAGCAGCGCGGCGGCGGCGGTCTCGTCGTCGACCGCCGCGGGCAGCTTGAACAGCGCGGCTGCGGGGACGAGCCGCGCGGTCGCATAGGCCGTGCGGCGGGGGCCGAAGGTCGCGACGCGGTCGCCGGGCTTCAGCCCGTGGACGTCGGCACCGATCGCCACGATCTCGCCCGCCGCCTCGAGCCCCAGACCGCCAGGAAGGTCGACCGGGTAGGTGCCGTCGCGATGATAGGCGTCGATATAATTGAGCCCGACAGCGGTCTGGCGGACCAGCACCTCGCCCGACCCGGGGGCGCCGAGCGTGACGCTGCGCCACTGGATGACGTCGGGACCGCCCTGCTTCTCGATAAAGGCTTCAACCGCTTCCATGCGTCCTCTCCTGCTGTTCGCCCGATTTGGGACGGCGGCGGAGAGGGCGCAAGGGCTCTACGCCTTAATATTTCCCGGTCTTGCGCGGGTTGCGCTGGCCGTAGGGTTTGGGCTTGTAACGGTCGGTGCCGCCGCCGGGGGCGCCGGGGCCGCGCGGTTTGCGCGGACCGTCGCCGCGAGGGCCGTCGTGGCGCGGGCCAGCGTCGCGGCGCCCGCCCTTATGGGGGCGCGTGTCGCGGCGCGGCGGATAGGTGCTGCCTTCGGGCGCCGGGGTGATGGCGACGCCGCTATCGTCTTCGCCATCCTTGTTCGCGGTGCGCGACACGGCTTCGGCGAAGCGATCGGCGATCGCGAGCGGGATGTTGAACAGCGTTTCGTTGGGGCCGATGCGGATCGCGCCGATTTCGTGCTTGGTCACATGGCCGCGGCGACAGAGCAGCGGCAGGATCCAGCGCGGATCGGCGTTCTGGCGGCGGCCGATGTTGAGCCGGAACCAGACGCTGTCGTCGAACTGTTCGCGGTCCGCCCCACGATCGGCGCGCTCGAGACGCTCACCGCGTTCGGGGCGCTCGCCGCGCGGGCGCGGGCCGTTATCGATCAGATCTTCGGGCGGCGGCATCGTCGCGCGGTGCGCGCGGACGAGCGCGGCGGCGATGTCTTCTGCGCTGCGCTCCGCGAGCAGGCGCTGGCCGAGTTCGATGTCATCAGCCTCATGTTCGACCGGCGCGAGCAGCGCCTCGATCAGCCGTTCCTTGTCGCGCGCGCGCACGTCGGTCGCCGTCGGCGCGTTCATCCACTGCGCGTCGATCTTCGCACCGCGCAGCATACCGTCGACGCGGCGGCGGCGCGGATAGGGGACGATGAGCACGGCGGTGCCCTTTTTCCCCGCGCGACCGGTGCGGCCCGAGCGGTGCTGAAGCGTTTCGGCATCGCGCGGGATTTCAACGTGAATGACGAGGCTGAGGCTCGGCAGGTCGATACCGCGCGCGGCGACGTCGGTCGCGACGCAGACGCGTGCGCGGCGGTCGCGCAGCGCCTGCAGCGCGTGGTTGCGTTCGGACTGGCTGTGCTCGCCCGACAGCGCCACCGCCGCGAAGCCGCGTTCGAGGAGGCTGGCGTGGAGGCGGCGGACATTGTCGCGCGTGGCGCAGAACAGCATTGCCGTGTCGGCCTCGTGCAACCGCAGCAAATTGACGACCGCGCCCTCGATATCGGCGGGGGCGACGGTGACGACCTGATAGGCGATGTCGCCGTGGCCGCGATCTTCGCCGACGGTCGAGATGCGCAGCGCGTCGCGTTGATAATGTTTGGCAAGCTGGGCGATCGGCTTGGGGATCGTCGCCGAAAAGAGCAAAGTGCGGCGCGTTTCGGGGGTCGCGTCGAGGATTTCCTCAAGGTCTTCGCGAAAGCCCATGTCGAGCATTTCGTCGGCCTCGTCAAGCACGGCGACGCGCAGCGATTCGAGGTCGAGCGCGCCGCGTTCGAGATGGTCGCGCAGGCGGCCGGGGGTACCGACGACGATGTGCACGCCCTGGCTGAGCATCCGGCGCTCGCGGCTTGCATCCATGCCGCCGACACAGGTCGCGATGCGCGCGCCGGCCTTCGCGTAGAGCCAGCTCAGTTCGCGGCTGACCTGCAGCGCGAGTTCGCGTGTCGGGGCGATGATCAGCGCCAGCGGCGCGGCCGCGAACGGCAGGCGCCCATCCTCCAGCAATTCGCCCGCCATGGCGAGGCCGAAGGCGACGGTCTTGCCCGATCCGGTCTGCGCCGAGACGAGCAGGTCGCGGCCGACAGCTTCGGCTTCGACGACGTGGGTCTGGACGGGGGTTAGTCCTTCATAGCCGCGCGCGGCAAGGGCGTCCGCAAGGACGGGCGAGAGATTTTCAAAAGGCATTTTATTCTTCTATCCTGTGCAGCAAAGGCGCCGCTGTTTGGTCCTCGCTGCCCAGTCTGCGTCCCGGGGTCTGTCGCCCGCGATCGAAACACTGGTCATGGATGCCGAACCCCGTTCGGCATGACGAAGAAATATCTGGGTTTTTTTCCTAAAGGGCCTGACCCGCCGCGTATCCGCTGGCCCAGGCCCATTGAAAATTGTAGCCGCCCAGCCACCCGGTGACGTCCACGGCTTCGCCGACCGCATACAGTCCCGGCACGCTTTTGGCCATCATTGATTGCGACGAAAGATTCGCGGTCGAAATGCCGCCCACCGTCACCTCGGCCTTGGCAAAGCCTTCGGTGCCGTTCGGATGGAAGGTCCAGCGCGCGAGCCGCGCCTCCGCATCGGCAAGCCTGCGGTCGGTTTGCGCGCCGAGCTCGCCGGCCAACTCCAGCCGCTCGGCGAGCGTCTGCGCCAGCCGATCGGGCAGGGGCAGCGTTGCGGCGAGCGTGGCGCGTGGACGCGCGCGCTTTGCGTCGATCAGCCATCCGGGCGTGGCGGCGGGCAGGAAGTCGATCGTCACCGGATCGCCGGGACGCCAATAGCTGCTGATCTGGAGGATTGCCGGACCCGACAGACCCTTGTGGGTGAACAGCGCCGCTTCACGGAACGCCGCCTTGCCCGCGCGCGCCTCGACCGGGGTTGCGACGCCCGACAGTTCGCGGAACAACACATCGTCACCGCCGAGCGTCAGCGGGACGAGCGCGGGGCGCGGCTCGACGATTTTCAGGCCGAACTGGCGCGCCAGATCGTAAGCAAAGCCGGTCGCACCCATCTTCGGGATCGATGGGCCGCCGGTAGCGATGACGAGGTTGGGCGCGCGGACATGCCGGTCGCCGAAGTCGACGGAGAAGATGCCATCCGCATGCTTGACGGCGCGCACCGGCTGGCCGCAGCGGACTTCGACGCCGCCCTTTGCACATTCCTCGAGCAGCATCGCGACGATCTGTTTCGCCGACCCATCGCAGAACAGTTGGCCGAGCGTTTTTTCGTGATGCGCAATGCCATAGGCATCGACCAGCGCGATAAAATCGGCGGGCGTGTAGCGCGCGAGCGCCGATTTGGCGAAATGCGGATTCGCTGAAATATAGCGGTCGGGCGCTGTATGGATATTGGTGAAATTGCAGCGGCCGCCGCCCGAGATCAGGATTTTCTTGCCCACCTGCTCGGCATGGTCGAGCAAGAGAACGCGGCGACCCCTTTGCCCCGCGACCGCGGCGCACATCAGCCCGGCCGCGCCGGCACCCAGCACGATGGCATCATAATCGGTGGCGGTCATGCGGGGTGGTCAGCGCAGCTTTGCGATCGACAGGCCGTCGGCCTTGGCCCGGATTTTTACCGACTCTTCGCTCCGCGTCAGGGCCTTGGCGATGGCTTTGAGCGCCATGCCCTTTTTCGCCAGCGTGTGGAGCTTGTCGATTTCGGCGGCGGTCCACGGCTGCTTGTGGCGTTCGAACTTGTCCTTCATGCCATTTCCTCCGCATCGGGCGCGGCGGCAAGGACGGTGATGGCATCCTCGCGGCCCTGGAATTCGACGTTCTCGCCGACCTCGGCGCCCATCAGGGCGCGGCCGAGCGGCGCGGTGAAGGCGATCCGCCCTGCCGCCGGATCGGCTTCGTCATGCCCGACGATCGTCACGGCGCGCTCGGTACCTGCGAGCCGATAGCGTACCGCGCTGCCGACCCCGACGATCCCGTCCGCGGGCGCGGCCTGCACCTCCGCGGTCGCGTGGCGCGTGGCGACATAGCGCTGGCGGCGCTGCAATTTCTTGCGCGCATCGTCGGTTTCCGCCGCCGCGATGGCGGCTTCGATCTGCGCGAATTCTTCGCCGAGCAGACGGTGTCCGCGCGGGGTTACCAGATTGGCGCCCGGCGGGATCGGCCATTCGAAGACCGGTTCCATATGTTCGTCATCGCTTTCGCGGCGGAACGCTACGCTCACGTTTCTCTCTCGGTATCGGGGAGGGGAAAGGCTCCTTTGCCGTGCGAAGGTGGCGACAAGATGGCGCGCTGTAACCTTGCCGGGCGGCGCGGCGAATTTCCCTTCGATGCCATCCCCCCGCATCCCCCTTTGTTGTGAATGGAGTGAAGAATGAGCAATGTCGTGAAACTGTCGCTGGCCGCTTCGGCCGTTCTGGCCATGGCCGCCGGCGCGATGGCGCCGGGAACCGCTGCTGCGGCCGGAGCGACCGAAAAATGCTTCGGCGTCGCGCTGAAGGGCAAGAATGATTGCGCCGCCGGCCCGGGCACGAGCTGCGCCGGTACCTCGACCGTCAATTATCAGGGCAATGCCTGGAAGTCGGTTCCGGCGGGCACCTGCGTCAAGATGGGCGGCACGCTGACCGCGCATGAGGGCGATGCCAAGCCGGTGCCGCAAAAGAAGAGCTGAGCCCCCGCCGTGTCCGCCTCCACTACCCCCCGGCTACCCCGACGCGCCGGCATAGGACTGAAATCTCAGCATTATGCCGCGCTTCTTGCCGCGGTGGAGGCGGGCACGGCACCCGCCTGGGCCGAAATCCACCCCCAGAATTATTTCGGCCCGGGCGGGCCCCCGCATCGCTGGCTGACCGCGGTCGCCGAGCATATGCCGCTCAGCTTTCATTCGGTCGGCCTGTCGCTGGGGTCGTCGGGGGGCGTCGATCGCGGCGAGATCGATGCGCTGGCGGCGCTGTGCGCGCGCTATGTGCCTGCCATGGTGTCGGACCATCTGAGCTGGAGCAACGGCCCCGGTGACAAATTTCCCGACCTGTTGCCGATGCCCTATACCAGCGCCGCGCTCGCGCATTTAGCGGGCGAAGTGGCGCGCGTGCAGGACCGGCTCGGCCGCACGATCCTGATCGAAAATCCGTCGTGCTATCTTGCCTTTGCGGCAAGCAATTGGTGCGAGGTCGATTTCCTGCACGAACTGTGCCGCCGGACCGGCTGCGGCCTGTTGCTCGACATCAATAACATTCTCGTTTCCGCCCATAATCTGGATCGCGACCCCGAAGCCTGGCTTGACGCATTCGACCCGCGGCTGGTCGGCGAAATTCATGTGGCGGGCCATGCGGTAAAGCCCGATGGCGACGGCGGCACGATCGCCATCGACGATCATGGATCGCCGGTCGGCGCGGCCTGCTGGACTTTGCTCGACCGCTTTCTGCACCGGGCAGGGCCGACGCCGGTGCTCGTCGAATGGGACAGCGACGTTCCGGATTATGCGGTGCTACACGCCGAAGCCGTGCGCGCCGACACGCTCATCGCGGCCTGTTCACCCGTCACCGCCGATGCTTGAGCGCGATCAGGCCGCCATCACCGCGGCGATCAACGGCGGGCCCGACCATTTGCCCGACTGGCTGTTCGCGGGCGATCCGGCGCAGATCCTGCGCGGGCTGCGCGTCCATGCCAATACGATCTCGCACGCGCGGCTCGTCGCGCTGGAGGAGACGTTTCCGCTATGCCGCGATCTGCTGGGCGCCGAAACATTCAACCGGCTGTCGCGGTATTATGTCGAAACAAACGGCGCGCGGCGTCGGGCGTTGGCCGATATCGGCGCCGGCTTTGCCGACTGGCTGCGCGTAAAAGCACCGCCGCCCGCGCAGGACCTCGCCCGGATCGAATGGGCGTGGCTCGAATGTTATCACGCCGCGGACGCGCCCGCGCTGACCTTGGCCGAACTGGCGGGGCAGAGCGAGGCGGCGCTGCTGTCGCTGGCGGTCCGGCGGCATCCCGCCGCGCGGATCGTCCGCCTGTCGAGCGATGCAGCGGCGGCGCTCGACCCCGCGCTCGCGGCGGCACGGCTCGTGCTCCTCGCCCGGCCCGATGCGGAGGTGCGCGTTCACGCGCTTGCCCCTGCCGAAGCCGCGGCGCTGGCGCTGGCCGATGATTTCGGCCCGCTGCGTAACCTGATCGCGCTTCTTGCCGAAAAGCATCCGGGCGGCGGCGCGGCGATCGCGTCGCTGATTGCCGCCGGGGCGCTCGAAACGGCGCAGGAAGAAGGATAGCATGAAGCAGATTGTCGCATTTTACGATCGCGGCGTGGCGATCGTTTCGGGCCGGCTCGCCGAAAGTGTCGCCCTGCTGTTGCTGCGCGTCGCGCTGGGCGGCGTCTTCTGGCGATCGGGGCAGACGAAGGTGATCGAAGGGAGCTTCCTTACCATCGATCCCAACACTTATGATCTGTTCCGCAACGAATTTTCCGGCCTGCCGCTCGACGCATCGATCGCGGTGCCGCTGACGACCTGGGCCGAGCATATCTTCCCTGCGCTGTTGATCATCGGCCTTGCCACCCGCTTTTCGGCGGGCGCGCTGCTGGTGATGACGCTCGTCATCCAGATATTCGTCTTTCCAGACGCGTGGTGGCCGGTCCATTCGCTGTGGACCGCGATGGCCGCGATCCTGATCGTGCGCGGCGGCGGCCTGTTTTCCCTCGACGCCTTGCTTGTTAGGATGCGCGGGAAATGAGCCTCGACGAACCTTCGCTCGCGCGCCTGATGGCCGCTTCGCAGCGGGGGGATCGTGCGGCCTATCGCGCGCTGCTCGGCGATTGCCGGACATGGCTCGCGCGCTATTTCGCGCGGCGGATCGCGCCGCATCAGGTCGACGATCTGATTCAGGAAACTTTGGTGTCGATGCATCGCAAGCTGGCGACCTGGGACAGCGATCGCGCCTTTCTGCCGTGGCTCGCCGCCATCGCGCGCTATCGCTGGATCGACATGCTGCGCCGCCAGCGTGACGAGGCCGAGCTCGGCGACAATGACGCCGCCGTGGGCGCCGAGGACGAAGCGGTGCATGCGCGGCTCAGCCTCGATCATCTGCTCGCGCTGTTGCCGCCGAAACAGGCGCAGGCGATCACGCTGGTCAAGATCGAGGGCGCGTCGATCGCCGAGGCATCGCGGATTTGCGGGCAGAGCGAATCGCTGGTGAAGGTGAATATTCATCGCGGCTTGAAAAAGCTCAGCCAATATATTGAAAGCGAATGACATGACGGACGTATCGATCGACGATCTGATCGACGGCCTGGCCGATGATCTGAAGCCGATCCGGCCGCGCCGGCTGCTGCGCGGCGGGGCCTGGACCGCGGCGGCGTGGCTGATCGGCGGCGGCACCCTGCTGTGGCTGCTGGGGATGCGGCACGATCTGGCTCATGGTGCCTCTATGGCGCCGATGCCGATGTTCGCCTTCTGGCTGATCGTCGCGCTGGGACTGGCCGCAACCTGGAGCGCCTTGCGCATGGGGCTGCCCGGAGTCGGGCGCGACTATAGCGGGTGGCGCTGGGCCGGGCTCGCGGCGCTCGCGCTGCCGCTGACGGCGCTCGTCGTCGGGCTGGGCGATACCCATGCGGCGATGCACGGGATGGACCCGCACGGCGGGATGCGCTGCACGCTCGACGGACTGGTTGCCGGGCTCGGGGTCGGAGCCGCGCTGTTCGCGTGGTTGAAGGGCGGTGCCCCGACCTCGCTCGAACGCGCCGGCTGGGTTGTCGGGGTCGCGGCAGGTGCGGCGGGTGCGGCGGTGCTCGCGCTTCATTGTTCGTCGGACAATATGGTCCATATCGCGCTGTGGCACGGGCTTGTCGTCATCCTGTCGGCGATTGCCGGGCGCCTGATCCTGCCGCCGCTGCTGCGCTGGTAGGACGGACTGGACAGTGTGTCCCCTCTGTGTTAGGCGACTAATACAGAGGAGATTGATGATGCGAAACCGGTTGATTGGCGTTTTGCCGCTGGCGCTTGTGATGGCGACCGCGGCCTGTGGCGGATCTTTCACGATCGACAGCGACAAGGACAGCAAGTCGGGTGCCCGCGATGCGGGACCGGTTACCACCCGCGGCTTCGCGCTGAACGGCTTCACCGGCGTCAAGGTCACCGGCCCCGACGATGTCACGATTCGCCAGGGCGACGCCTTCGCCATCACGGCCAAGGGGCCGCAAGGCGAGCTCGACCAGCTCGAGATCGTGACCGACGGCTCGACATTGTCGATCGGCCGCAAGCGCGACGGCTTCAGCTTCGGCGGGCGCGACCATGAGGGTGTCGAGATCAGCATCACCATGCCGAAACTGTCGATGCTGCGCCTGACCGGATCGGGTTCGATCGACGCCGACAGCGTCGATGGCGACGCGCTGGAGGCGACGGTGACCGGATCGGGCGACCTCAAGGTCGCGAAGATGACCGGACAGAGCGCTAAAATCGCGATCTCGGGGTCTGGCGACGTCGATATCGGCGGCGGTACGGTCAATTCGGGCGCGATCAGCGTGACCGGATCGGGCGACGTCGATGCCAAGGGGCTTGCGGCGCAGACGCTCGACGTGTCGGTCGCGGGATCGGGCAATGTCGAAGGACAGGCGAGCGGCACCGCGTCGATCAATATCCTGGGGTCGGGCGATGTGACGCTGACCGGTGGCGCGACCTGCACCTCGCGCGAAATGGGATCGGGAACCGCAACCTGCAAATGATCGCGCGCTGGTGCCGCCGCCGCGAACCGGTTAAGGCAGCGGCATGACCAGCATCATGCGATGGGCCGCGATCGCGGCGACCGCCCTCTTGTCCGCTGCGTCGGCGCACGCCGCCGAAAAGCGCTTCGGCCTCACCAGTTTCGCGGCGATCGAAGTCGGCGCCGATGTCGATGTCGAGGTGGTGGCACGCGCGCCGGTGAGCGCCGTGGCAACGGGATCGCAGGATGCGCTCGACCGGCTGACCGTCGAAAATCGCGACGGACGGCTGGTGATCGGGATGCGCCAGTTCGCGGGTGACGACCGCCGCGGCAGTTCGCCGGGCGCGGTGCTGCTCCGCATCAACGCCGCGACGCTGCAATCGGCAACGCTGGTCGGTGCGGGGTCGCTTCACATCGACGGGATGAAGGGCCAGCGCGTCGCACTCGGACTGCGCGGTCCGGGCAAGCTGAGCGTCGACGCGGTCGATACCGACCGGTTGGCGGTCGCGATGATCGGCAACGGCACGCTGACGCTCGCCGGCAAGGCGAAGCAGGCGCAGATGACGCTATCGGGTTCGGGAGTCGTCGATGCCGGCAAGCTGGCGGTCGACGGACTGATTTCGGACAGCGAAGGGACGGGCGACCATATCTTCAACGCGGTCAAATCGGCCGCGATCACCACGCGCGGCAGCGGCAAGACCGTGGTGCTGGGGCGCCCCGTCTGCACCGTGCGCAACGTCGGCACCGGCACGGTGGCGTGCGGCAGGGCGCGCTAGGGCGCGCGGCGGGACACGGAAGGGACGCTGGCGTGAGCGATGATTTTCTTCAGGGCACCGTGCATCAGGCGGCCGACGATATGCAGGCCGCGATATGCGCCGATCCGGCGGTCTTCGCGCTGTGGCAAGGGCTGACGCCGCTCGGGCGCAATGAATTCATCTGCTGGGTGGAAGATGCGAAGCAGGCGCCGACGCGCGCCCGGCGCATCGGCCGGACCGTCGAGGAGTTGCAGGAAGGCAAGAAGCGCCCCTGCTGCTGGGCGGGGTGCATCCACCGCACCGACAAGGCGCCAAGCCGGTGGCAACAGGCGGTGCTGATCGACGGCAAGGCGAAGGCGCGCTAGGCTGAGCGGCCGACCTAGGGCCGGGGAGACAGCGCGTCGATCAGCGACGCCGTGCCGCTGCCGCGGCGGGCGGGACGGGGCTGGTCGGGGTGCGGCGCCCAGCCGCTGAAATGGATGATACGGAATTGCTCGGCGATGCGGCCGTCGGGGTCGGCGCCTTCGGAAAAGGCGGCCGCGATGCGCGCAGCTTCGGCGCGTGTCAGCGGCAGCGGCGTCGGCGTGAGGCGGCTCGTGAGGCCCGCCGCGCGCAGATCGCGCACAAGCCCCGGCAGCGCCGCATAGCGCACGGTCAGCGCCTCGACATCGACGACGGGCAACGCAAAGCCGGTGCGCTGGAGCAGATTGCCCATCGCCGCAAGGTCGATCTGCGGATGCATCCGCGCGATGGTGCGCACGCCCTCTGCCATCGTCGCACGGCGCAGGCGCGGCAGGCTGCCGTCGCCGACAAAGGCGCCGAGCAGCAGGCCATCGGGCGCCAGCAGCGCGCGCAGCCGTACAAGCGCACCCGGAACGTCGTTCACGGCGTCGAGACCGCCGGGCCAGACGATCAGATCATATTGGCCGAGCGGCAGGTCGATCGCATCGACCTCACCCACCATCGCGCCGGTCGCCGCGGCGAGCCGCGGTCCGGCCTCGAAGAGGTCGAGCGCCCGCCCGCGCGCGCGCAGCGCATCGGCAAGCGCCGCATCGTGGGCGCCGATCAGCAAGATGCGGTCGAAGTCGCGCGTGACCATGTCCAGCCGGTCGAGAAGCGTTTCAGCCAAGATTGGAGCAAGGAAATTGGCGTCGGGGGGCAGGCGCGCCAGCCGGTCGCGCTGGGCGCGGTGGCGGGCGGCGGAAAAGAGCGACGGCGGCTGCGACATGGGCGCGCTTGTGCCGCCGGGCGCGATGTTTCACAAGAGGCCGATGGCGACGATGGCCGAAGACAGCGAGGATGATGCGCCGGCGCCGGCGGCACCTGCTCTGTCGCGCGGCATTCGCCGACTGGGCACGGCGCTGCTCGATTATGCGCTGCCGCCGCGTTGTCCGGGGTGCGGCCTGGTAGTGGGTGAGGTCGGGCAGTTCTGCCTCGATTGCTGGAATTCGCTGCATTTTCTGGATGGCCCTTCGTGCGCCCGCTGTTCGGTGCCGCTGCCGACGGCGCTCCCCGGCGTCGCGAGCGAATGCGGGGCGTGCCTGGCCGATCCGCCCCCGTTCGACGGCGCGCCAGCGGCTTTGGCCTATGGGCCCGTCGCACGGACGGTGGCGCTACGGCTCAAATATGGACGGCGCCTTGGCCATGCCCGGCTGATGGCGCGCCTTATGGCGCGGCCTTTCGAGGCGCTGGCGGGCGAAGCCGAACCGCTGCTCGTGCCCGTTCCGTTGCACCGCTGGCGGCTCTGGTCGCGCGGCTTCAATCAGGCGGCGCTGATCGCCGACGAGTTGGCGCGGCTCACCGGCGCGGCGCATGATCCGCATCTGCTCGTCCGGCGCAAGGCGACCGCGGCACTGCGCGGCAAGGGGCGCCGCGAGCGCGAGAAGATCGTTGCGGGGGCCTTTGCGCTGGCGCCCGATGCCAAGACGCGCGCCGCGGGCCGGCATCTCATTCTCATCGATGATGTGCATGCGAGCGGGGCGACGCTGCGCGCGCGTGTCGGCGCTCTGCTGGGCGCGCGTCGTCCACGACGTGCCGGTCAATGCCGCGCCATTTGACTTTGCGGCGCTCGATTCCGATATGCAGCGGTGAAAGGATGAAATCAGTCCCATGGCCAGGATCGAAGTCTATACCAAATTCCTCTGCCCCTATTGCACGCGGGCGAAGGCGCTGCTCGAGAACAAGGGCGCCGCGTTCGAGGAGATCGACGTGACGATGGACCGCGCCGGGTTCGACGCGATGGTCGCACGGGCTGGCGGTCGCCGCACGGTGCCGCAGGTGTTCATCGATGGCCAGCATATCGGCGGCAGCGACGATCTGGCGGCGCTCGATGCGCGGGGTGGGCTCGACCCGCTGCTCGGCGCGGGCTGACCCTTGATTGTCTTCGATCTCTGCTGCGACGCCGGGGATCACCGGTTCGAGGCCTGGTTCGCGAGCAGCGACAGCTTCGCCGACCAGCAGGCCCGCGGCCTGATCGCCTGTCCGGTGTGCGGCGATAGCCGGGTGAAGAAGGCGGTGATGGCGCCGCGCATCGGCGCCAAGTCGAACCAGCAGGCGGTCGCCGCGCCGACACCCGCACCGGCACCCGATGCGCCGCCGTCCGCCGAAATGGTCCGCACCGTCCTGGCGGCGATTGCCGCGAAGCAGGCCGAGATGTTGCCGCAGTCGCGCTGGGTCGGACGCGATTTTGCCGATGCCGCGCGTGCGATGCACGAAGGCCGCGCGCCCGAAAACCTGATCCACGGACAAACCTCGCCCGAAGAGGCGCAGGCGCTGCATGACGACGGGATCGCCGCCATGCCACTCCTCGTCCCGATCGCGCCGCCCGGCGCGATCAACTGACCGCGCCGATTGACGCTGCGCGCCTTGCCCCGCTAAACGAGCGCCGACGCGCCCGTAGCTCAGCAGGATAGAGCATCAGATTCCTAATCTGGGGGCCACAGGTTCGAATCCTGTCGGGCGCACCACATGCGATATGAGATTGATATAATCATTTAGATTATGAGAACGGTCGGGACGATCGACGCCGTTCTGCGCGCTTCGTGCAGACGATTGCCACCGGGCGGCTGGAAGAGGGCGCGGCGGGTGACTTTGTAGTCGCCGGCGCGGCGACGCTGGTCGCGGCGAACGGCAAGCTCTATGGCTTCTGGTATCGCCCCGAAGACAAGATGGGCAGCCCGTGGAATGCGGTGAGGGAAGGCGGCCTTGCGGGCGCCGACCTCGGCAAGTGTCGCGCGGCGCTCTATCCGTCTTCCTGATATCGAGGACGCCCTTTTCATGACCCTGCCATTTGCCGTTGCAGCACCTACTGCCGAGATTGCCGGCAGCGCCGATCGCTTTCCGGTTCGCCGTATTTTTTGCGTCGGCAAGAATTACGCCGATCATGCGCGCGAAATGGGCGGCGATCCGACGCGTGAGCCGCCCTTCTTCTTTTCGAAGCCCGCCGACGCGCTGGTCGGAGCGACCGCCGACATCGCGATGCCGCCGCGCACCGACAATCTGCATCACGAGATCGAGCTGGTGGTGGCGCTGGGCAAAGGCGGTGCGAATATCGCGGCGGCCGACGCTCTGTCGCACGTCTTCGGCTATGCCGTCGGCAACGACCTGACGCGCCGCGATCTTCAGGCCGAGGCCAAGGCGGGCGGGCGGCCCTGGGACATGGCGAAGGGTTTCGACCACAGCGCCGTGCTGTCGCCGATCGTCCCCGTGGTCGCGGTCGGTCATCCGGCAAGCGCGCGGATCTGGCTGTCGGTCAATGGCGAGGCGCGGCAGGAGGGCGACATCGCCGACATGATCTGGCCGGTAGCCGACATCATTGCCGAGCTGTCGGCCTATGTCGAACTGCGGCCCGGCGACCTGATCTACACCGGCACGCCCGCGGGGGTGGGCCGTATCGTCCGGGGCGATGTCGTCGAAGGCGGTGTCGATGGCGTCGGGACCATCGCCAACCGCTTTCTATAAAGGTTTCGGCACAGCCGGAAAGCCGACCAGCGCGTCAGTGCGCCGCGGCGCCGCCGAGGCCGTCGATCTTTTTCGATTGCTTGGCGATCAGGCCGGGGAAGAAGCGCGCGAGGGGGCCGAGGCGGCGCGCCATCTTGCCGACGGGGACATGCACGCGGTCGCCGTGAACGGCATCCCACGCTGCCTTTGCGACATCTTGCACCGGCGAGATTTCGAAACCGCTCGCCGACAGGCGGTCGCGGGCCGGCTCGTTGCTGTCGGCGCTGACCTGATCGAGCAAAGGCGTGTCGATGAAGCCGGGCATCAGCGAGCGAACCTTGATCCCGTATTTGGCGAACTCGATCTCCAGCCCCTCGGTCAGCCCGCGCACCGCGAACTTCGTCGCCGAATAGACGGCAAGCCCGGCGACGCCATAGAAGCCCGACGCCGATCCGGTGTTGAGGATCGCCGATCCGGGGGTCGCGCGCAGCAACGGCATCGCCATGTAGATGCCGTTGACGACGCCGCCGAAATTGATCGCAATCAGCCGGTCCGCCTCTTCGGGCGGCATGTCGAGGAACTGGCCGCCCGATCCGATACCGGCGTTGTTGAACAGGACGTCGAGGCGACCGCCGCTCGCGGCTGCGAATTCGGCAAGGGCAGCTTTCCATTGGTCGCGGTCGCGTACGTCCATGACATGGCGCGACGAGGCGCCTTCGGGAAGCAGCGCGGCGGTTTCGTCGATGCCCTGTTTGTTGACGTCGGCGATCCCGACGAACCAACCCTGCGCCGCGAAATATTGCGCGGTGGCACGGCCGATGCCCGATCCGCCGCCGGTGATGAATATCGCCTTCCGTGCCATCCCGTCCTCCCTGACATGTTTGTCAGTAGAGAACAGGCGAAGTTGACGCGCCCGTCAAGCGCAATCGCGGCGCCCGGCGCAAACGGGCTTTGACAGCGATGCGCGCGGCGATATGGAGCAAGTGGGGTCGCAGGGGAGTGTCAGACGATGAACAGGCTGTTTTTGGCCGCCGCACTGGCGGTCGTTTCGATCCCAACGGCTGCAACCGCACAGGCTCCGAATGCCGCGCCGACGATCGGCGACTATGTCGCGGCCATGCGCACGACAATCGGGACGGTATTCGAGGGCGGTATCCAGATTCAAGCCGTGGACGCCGAAGACAATACGCTGGTGATTACGGTCACCGGACCCGACGGATGGCGGGCCGACGCAACGCCGCAACAGGTTTCCGACGCCCTCGTCACGGGCTTCTGCGAAACCTCGCCCGAATTCTTCCGGTCCAGCCACATCACGATGCGCGTCGATTCGATCGATATGAAGGCCAAGACGAAGGGGCCGGTGGTCACGGATTGCCCATCGGGCGGCGCGTGAGGGCGTCGCACGTCGTTGCGCCGCCTCTGGACGTCCGCCTCCTTTCACCCTATGTTCATGCACCAGCGCGCTATATGCGGCGCGTTGGATTGGAATAGGGGCGATTCTTGCGGTTATTGCTGACCCTTTTGGCGCTGCTCACCGGCTTCGCGACTGCGGACCGGGCGATGGCGGCGCCTGCCACGCCCGTGGCAATGGGGTCGCTGGTCCTGCTCGCCGAAAGCGCGAACAAGGCCGAGGCGACCGATAGCGAACGCCGACCGACCACGACGGCCCCGACCCGCCGCACGACGAGCGGCGGTAGCGGCAAGCCGCGCAAGGCGGCTCCGCCGCATCTTCCCGGCCTCCTCACCGGCAGCGACCGCGCGCTCGAATAGCCTTTCGGCATTGCCCTGACGGGCCAGGCTCCGATGATCGGGGCCTTTTTCTGCATATTCGTGCGGCGCGTCCGCCACCCTTTTCGATAATCCAAGGAAATCCGCCATGTTCGGCAGCATTGCCAAGAGCCTGTTCGGCTCGTCCAACGACCGCTACGTCAATTCGATCCGCAAGACCGTCGCCAAGATCAACGCCTTCGAGCCCGAAATGGAAGCGAAGAGCGACGAGGAATTGAAGGCGCAGACCCCGAAGTTCCGCGCCCGGCTCGATGCCGGCGAAACGCTCGACGACATCCTGCCCGAAGCCTTTGCGACGGTTCGCGAAGCGGCAAAGCGCACGCTCGGCATGCGCCATTTCGACGTGCAGATGATTGGCGGCATCGTCCTCCACCGCGGCGAAATCGCCGAAATGGCGACGGGCGAAGGCAAGACGCTGATGGCCACTTTGCCCTGCTATCTGAATGCGCTCGAGAGCAAGGGCGTTCACGTCGTCACCGTGAACGATTATCTGGCCCGCCGCGACGCCGAGTGGATGGGCACCGTTTATGGCTTTCTGGGGCTGACGACCGGGATCATCGTTCCCAACCTCAACGAAACCGAACGCCGCGCCGCCTATAACAGCGACATCACCTATGCGACGAACAACGAGCTGGGTTTCGATTATCTGCGCGACAACATGAAATATGACCGCGGCCAGATGGTCCACCGCCCGTTCAATTTCGGCATCGTCGACGAAGTCGATTCGATCCTGATCGACGAAGCGCGTACGCCGCTGATCATCTCCGGCCCGACCGACGACAAATCCGAACTCTATATCCGCGTCAACGAAGTGGTCCTTCAGCTCGGCGAAGAGGATTATGAGAAGGACGAAAAGGCGAAGTCGATCAGCCTGACCGAAGAAGGCACCGAGCATGTCGAGCGATTGCTCGAAAACGCCGGGCTGCTCCAGGGCAGCAACCTCTACGATATCGAGAACACGCAGGTCGTCCATCACGTCAACCAGGCGCTGAAAGCCATCGTGATGTTCCGCCGCGACACCGACTATATCGTCAAGGACGGCAAGGTCGTTATCATCGACGAATTCACCGGCCGCATGATGGATGGCCGCCGCTGGTCCGACGGCCTGCACCAGGCGGTCGAGGCGAAGGAGGGCGTGAATATCGAGCCCGAAAACCAGACGCTCGCCTCGATCACCTTCCAGAATTATTTCCGCATGTATCCCAAGCTGAGCGGGATGACCGGCACCGCGGCGACCGAGGCGGCCGAATTCTTCGAAATCTACAAGATGAACGTCGTCACCATCCCGACGAACCGCCCGATCGCGCGCATCGATGAGGAAGATGAATTCTACAAGAATATCACCGACAAGTTCGGCGCGATCGCACGCACGATCCGCGATGCGAACGAGCGCGGCCAGCCGGTGCTGGTCGGCACGGTGTCGATCGAGAAGTCCGAGCTTCTGTCCTCCTATCTCGAAAAGGAAGGCGTGCCGCACAGCGTCCTCAACGCGCGCTTCCATGAAAGCGAAGCGCATATCGTCGCGCAGGCCGGCCGCGCCGGCGCGGTGACGATCGCGACGAACATGGCGGGCCGCGGCACCGACATCAAACTCGGCGGCAGCGAAGAATTCCGCATTGAGGACGAGCTGAAGGACATGCCCGAAGGCGCCGAACGCGACGCCGCCGAGGCGCGAATCCGCGAGGAAGTCGCCGCCGAGCGAGAGGCGGTGAAGGCCGCCGGCGGGTTGTTCGTGCTCGCCACCGAGCGCCACGAAAGCCGCCGCATCGACAACCAGCTGCGTGGCCGTTCCGGCCGTCAGGGCGACCCCGGCCTGTCGAAATTCTACCTCTGCCTCGACGACGATCTGCTTCGCATCTTCGGTCCCGACACGCTGTTCGCCAAGATGATGAACAAGAATCTCGAGGATGGCGAAGCGATCGGATCGAAGTGGCTGTCGAAGGCGATCGAGACCGCGCAGAAGAAGGTCGAGGCGCGCAACTACGACATCCGCAAGCAGGTGGTCGAATATGACAACGTCATGAACGACCAGCGCAAGGTGATCTACGAACAGCGCGGCGAGATCATCGACAGCGAAACGGTCGATGACGCGATGACGGCGATGCGTGCCGAAACGGTCAATGCGATCGTCGCCGATGCGTGCCCGCCGGGCAGCTATCCCGAGCAATGGGACATCGAGGCGATGAAGGAGCGGGTGGCGAACATCCTCGACCTCAGCCCGCCGTTCGATGAATGGATGCAGGAAGATGCGGTCGACGCCGAAATCTTCGAGGAGCGCATCCAGCAGATGGCCGACGCGGCCGCCGCCGAAAAGGCGGCGCAAGTCGACCAGGAAAGCTGGCGCGGTATCGAAAAGTCGATCCTGCTCCAGACGCTGGACCATCATTGGAAGGACCATCTCGCGACGCTTGACGCATTGCGGCAGGCGATCTTCCTGCGCGCCTATGCGCAAAAGCAGCCGATCAACGAATATAAGGCCGAGGCTTTCGGGCTGTTCGAACGGATGCTGCAGAATATCCGCGAGGATGTGACGCGCACCGTGGCGCGGATCGATTTCCAGTTCCAGGAACCCGAACCGATGCCGTTACCCGACCTGCCGGACTTCCTGACGACGCACATCGATCCCTTCACGGGCGAGGACAACAGTGCCGATATAGACGGCGGATCGCTGGGCGTGATCGCCGACACGCTGCCGCCGATGCAGGTGCCGCGCCCCGATCTTCCCGAAGGCGAAAATCCCTATGCCGCGCTGGAGATCAGCCGCAACGCGCCGTGCCCCTGTGGTTCGGGCCGCAAGTACAAGCACTGCCACGGGCAGCTTTGACGGCATAGGACGGCGGGGCCGCGCGCCGGTGCGCGCGGCCCTTCGCGCCGTGACGAGGCCGCTTGCCATCGCGCGGCGGCGCGATTAGCATCTTTCCCATAAGCTTGGTGGCCGCGTAGCCGCCGGGCGACGTAGCAGGTCGGAACAGGGCGCCGCGTTTATCGTGCGCGGTTGGCGTAGCTGTTGCGTGGAAAGGGTCGGAGCATTTCCTTCTTCGACGAGATGATAACCGGGGATGGCGGGACCAGGCCGCCCTATCGCGAATATTGCGAATGGTTCGATGCCGAGGATGCCCAGCGCATCCAGCGCAAGACGCAGCAGGCCGAAGCCTTTTTTCGCACCACTGGCATTACCTTCAACGTCTATGGCGAGGCCGACGCCGACGAGCGGCTGATCCCGTTCGACGTCGTGCCGCGGATCATCGCTGCGGGCGAATGGCGGCGCCTGTCGCGCGGGATCGAACAGCGGGTGCGCGCGCTCAACGCCTTTCTCTACGATATTTATCACCGGCAGGAGATTTTGCGTGCCGGCCGGGTGCCGACCGCGTTGATCGCGCGCAACGATGCCTTCCTGCCGATGATGATGGGCATGGATCCGCCCGGCGGCGTCTATACCCATATCAGCGGCATCGATATCGTCCGCACCGGTGCCGACGAATTCTATGTGCTGGAGGATAATGCCCGCACCCCGTCGGGGGTGTCCTATATGCTCGAGAATCGCGAAACGATGCTCCAGATGTTTCCCGAGCTGTTCGCGAAAGTGCCGGTGCGCGAGGTCGGCGACTATCCGATCAACCTCCTGAAATCGCTGTCGGCCTGTGCGCCGCCGATGTGCGGCGGTACGCCGACTGTCGCGGTGCTGACGCCGGGCATCCACAACAGCGCCTATTTCGAGCACAGCTTCCTAGCCGATCAGATGGGCGCCGAACTGGTCGAAGGGCATGACCTGCGCGTCGTCGATGGCCGGGTCGCGATGCGCACGACGCAGGGCTATCGCGCGATCCACGTTCTTTACCGCCGCGTCGACGATGACTTTCTCGACCCGCTGAATTTCCGTCCCGATTCGATGCTGGGAGTGCCGGGGATATGGGACGTCTATCGCGCGGGCGGCATCACGATTGCCAATGCGCCGGGGACCGGGATCGCCGATGACAAGGCGCTCTATAGTTACATGCCCGACATCATCGAATTCTACACCGGCGAAAAGGCGCTGTTGCCCAACGTGCCGACGTGGCGATGCAGCGAGCCCGAACATCTGCGCGAGGTGCTCGACCGGCTTCCCGAACTGGTGGTGAAGGAAGTGCACGGGTCGGGCGGCTATGGAATGCTCGTCGGGCCGACCGCAAGCCGGAAGGAAATCGCAGCGTTCCGCGCCAAGCTGGAGGCAAACCCCGGCAATTATATCGCCCAGCCGACCCTGTCGCTTTCGACGGTGCCGATCTTCACCAAAAAGGGCCTTGCGCCGCGGCATGTCGATCTGCGCCCCTTTGTCCTGATGTCGCCGCAGGGCATCACCATCACCCCCGGCGGCCTGACGCGCGTCGCGATGACGAGGGGATCGCTGGTCGTGAACAGCAGCCAGGGCGGCGGCACCAAGGACACCTGGGTGTTGGAGGACTGACGGCGATGCTAGGCAAAACCGCAGGCAGCCTCTTCTGGATGGCGCGCTATCTTGAACGAAGCGAGAATAATGCGCGACTGATCGACGCGGGCTTTCGCATCGCGCTCACCCGGTCGCAGACGGCGCCCGCCGAATGGCGCTCGATATTGGAAACCGCGGGGGTCGATCAGGCGTTCCTGGCGACGCACGATGATTACAGCTCGGCGCGCGTGGTCGATTTCCTGCTGCGCGACCCGGCCAACCCGTCGAGCATCCTGTCGATCGTCAAGCACGCGCGCGACAATGCGCGCACCGCGCGTACCGCGCTGACGCGCGAGGTGTGGGAGGCGGTGAATACGAGCTGGATGACGTTGACCGACCTGCTCAAGCGGCCGGTGCGCGAGGACGATCTGCCCGACGTGCTCGCCGCGATCCGTCAGCAGAGTGCGCAGGTGCGCGGTGCGCTGACCGGCACGATGCTGCGCAACGATGGTTATAATTTCGCGCGGCTGGGAACCTTCCTCGAACGCGCCGACAACACGGCGCGCATCCTCGACGTCAAATATTATCTGCTGCTGCCCTCGGTCGCGCATATCGGCACCTCGATCGACAATGTGCAGTGGGAGACGATCCTGCGGTCGGTGTCGGCGCACCGCGCCTATCGCTGGCTCTACGGAGCCGAGATCAGCGCGCTCAAGATCGCCGAATTCCTGATCCTTTATGGCCAGATGCCGCGCAGCCTCGCCTTTTGCTGCGCCAAGATGCAGGACAATCTTGCCTGGCTGCAGCGCGGCTATGGCGAAGAGACCGAGGCAGGGCGGATGGCCGATGCCCTGTGCCGGCAAAAGCTCGCGGGGCCGATCCAGGCGATCTTCGATGGTGGCCTGCACGAATATCTGACCGATTTCCTGTCCGCCAATTCGGCGCTCGCGATGCAGATCGAGCGCGATTACCGTTTCGTGGAGTGACGATGTTCCTGCGTGTCGATCATACCACCCATTATCGCTATGACGCTCCCGTCGGCTATGCGCTGCAACAACTGCGCCTGACCCCCAAGGACCGGCCGGGCCAGCAGCGGATCCACGACTGGACGATCGAGGTCGAGGGCGGGGAAAAGCAGCTCCATTATGTCGATCATCACGGCAATGGCGTCGATCTGATCGCGGTGCACGGCGGCGATGCCGAACTTGTCATCCGGTGCCACGGCGCGGTCGAACTGCTCACCACCGACGGGGTGATCGGGGCGCATCGCGGGGCGATGCCGCTGTGGATCTTCCTCCGCCCGACGCCGCTTACGCGTGCGGGACGGGGCGTGCGCGCGCTGACCGCCGGATTGGGCCGCGACTTCGCGAACGATATCGAACGCGCGCATGCGCTGTCGGCGGCTATCCTCGACCGCCTGGCCTATCGCATCGGCGTCACCGATGCCGAGACAACCGCCGAACAGGCGCTGGGGGGCGAGGGCGGGGTGTGCCAGGATCACGCCCATATCTTCATCGCCGCGATGCGCCATCTGGGCCACCCCGCGCGTTATGTTTCGGGCTATCTCAGCATGGACGACCGCACCCATCAGGACGCCACCCACGCCTGGGCCGAGGCCTATTTCGACCATATCGGCTGGATCGGTTTCGACGTCAGCAATGGCCATTCGCCCGACCAGCGCTATATCCGCGTCGCGACGGGGCTCGATTATCGCGACGCCGCCCCGGTTCGAGGCATGCGCTATGGTGCGGCGCAGGAAAATCTGGTTGTCCAATTGCAGGTGCAGCAATAATCGGGACAGCACAGGGGCGGGACGGGGATTCGATGACCTATTGCGTGGGCATGCGTTTGAACAAGGGGCTGGTGTTCATGTCGGACACCCGCACCAACGCCGGCGTCGATGACATATCGCAGGTGCGCAAGATGCGCAGCTGGCACGTGCCGGGCGAGCGCGTGATCACGCTGATGTCGGCGGGCAATCTGGCGACCACGCAAGCGGTCGTCAGCCTGCTCGACGAACGCACCAAGGCGCCTGAAGAACGTCAGCCGTCGATCCTGCAGGCGCCGTCGATGTTCCAGGTCGCGACGATCGTCGGGGAAACGCTGCGCCAGATCGTGCTGCGCTACGGCGCCGAAGGGCCGGCCGCCGAATCGATCTTTCGCGCCTCGTTGATCGTCGGCGGGCAGATTGCCGGCGCCGAACCGCGCCTGTTCCTGATCTATCCCGAGGGCAATTTCATCGAAGCGGGGGAGGATAATCCCTTCTTCCAGATCGGCGAAACCAAATATGGCCGCCCGATCATCGTGCGGTCCTACGATCCCGCCATGTCGTTCGAGGATGCGGTCAAGCTGCTGTGCGTCTCGTTCGATTCGACGATCCGCGCCAACGCCGGGGTCGACCTGCCGATCGACCTGAAGGTCCACGAACGCGACGATTTCCACGGCGTCCACGAACGCCGCTTCGAACGCGACGATCCCTATTTCCACAATGTGTCGCACGGCTGGGCCGAGGCACTGGGCATTGCCCTGGCCGAACTGCCGGACTTTCATTTCTAAATCCCCCTCCCGCTTGCGGGAGGGGTTAGGGTTACCGGTTCTTCCGGCCTTCGATCAGCCCGTCGACCAAGCTCGGGTCCGCCAGCGTCGACGTGTCGCCGAGCGAGCCGAAGTCATTTTCCGCGATCTTGCGCAGAATCCGCCGCATGATCTTGCCCGACCGGGTCTTGGGAAGGGCGGGGGTCAGGTGGATATGGTCGGGCGTCGCGATCGGGCCGATTTCCGTGCGCACCTGCTGCCGTAGCGCGGCGGCAATCTCTTCGGTCGGCTCGACCCCCGCATTCAGCGTGACATAGGCGTAGATGCCTTGGCCCTTGATGTCGTGCGGAAAGCCGACGACCGCGGCTTCGGCGACCAGATCGTGCAGCACGAGCGCGCTTTCGACCTCGGCAGTGCCCATGCGGTGGCCCGAGACGTTGATGACATCGTCGACCCGCCCGGTGATCCGCCAATAGCCCTCGGCATCGCGGCGGCAGCCGTCGCCGGTGAAATATTTGCCCTTGTAGGTCGAAAAATAGGTCTGAATGAAGCGGTCATGGTCGCCATAGACCGTCCGCGCCTGCCCCGGCCAGCTGTGCGTGATGCACAGATTGCCCTCGGTCGCGCCGCCGACCTGTTCGTCGGCAAGCACCGCGCCATCCGCATCGACGAGCTGCGGCCGAACGCCGAAGAAGGGGCGCCCCGCGCTGCCCGGCTGCATCGGATGCGCGCCGGGAAGCGTCGTGATCATGATGCCGCCGGTCTCGGTCTGCCACCAGGTATCGACGACGGGGATGCGGCCCTTGCCGACGAGCTGGTGATACCAACGCCATGCCTCGGGATTGATCGGTTCGCCGACGCTCCCGAGCAGCCGGAGCGTCGACAGGTCGTGGCGCGTCACATAATCGTCGCCTTCGCGCATCAGCGCACGGATCGCGGTCGGCGCGGTGTAGAGAATGTTGACCCGGTGCTTGTCGACGACCTGCCAGAAGCGATCGTGATCGGGGTAGTTGGGGACGCCTTCGAACATCAGCGTCGTCGCGCCATTCTGAAGCGGGCCGTAGACGACATAGCTGTGCCCCGTGACCCAGCCGATGTCGGCGGTGCACCAGAAGATTTCGCCCGGCCGATAATCGAACCCGTACCAGAAGGTAGACGCGGTCCACACGCTGTAGCCGCCGACGGTGTGCAGCACGCCCTTGGGCTTACCCGTCGATCCTGAGGTGTAGAGGATGAACAGCGGGTCTTCGGCGCCCATCGGCTCGCACGGGCAGTCCGCGTCGACATCGGCCGACAGCGCGTCGTAACAATGGTCGCGGCCTTCGCGCATCGCGACGTCGCCGCCGGTGTGCGCGATGACGAGCACGCCCTTTACCTCGACGCGATCGAGTGCCTTGTCGACATTGGCCTTAAGCGGGATCGTCTTGCCGCCGCGCAGTCCTTCGTCGGCACAGATCACCCAGTCGCTGCCGCAATCCTCGATCCGCCCGTGGATCGCCTCGGGCGAAAAGCCGCCGAAGATGACGCTGTGGATCGCGCCGATGCGCGCGCAGGCGAGCATCGCCATCGCGCCTTCGGGGATCATCGGCATATAGATGGTGACGCGGTCGCCCTTGCGGACACCCATCTTCTTGAGCGTGTTGGCCATGCGGATCGTGTCGGCGAGCAGCGCGGCATAGCTGATGTGCCGCACCTCGCCATCGGGGGCGTCGGGTTCGAAGATGATCGCGGTGCGCATCCCATGGCCCGCGGCGACATGGCGGTCCAGCGCATTGTGGCAGAGGTTGAGAACGCCGTCCTCATACCATTTGATGCTGACGGGATCGTAGGACCAGCCCGCGATCTTCGTTGGCGGCGTCATCCAGTCGATGCGCTGCGCCTGATCGGCCCAGAAACCGTCGGGATCGTCGATGCTGGCGGCGTAGAGCCGGTCATAATCGGCCGCGCTGCAATGCGTGTTCGCGGCGGCATCGGCGGGCACGGGGACGAAGGGTTCGGAGGGGGGTAGTTCGGACACTGCATCTCTCCTCTATTTGCTATCCCCTTAGCCGTTCGCATCGAGCGAAGTCGAGATGCCCTATCGTCATTGCGCGCCGTCGTAGTGTCTCGACTTCGCTCGACACGAACGGGGGAGGAGTATTATGCGGCTGCCCGATGGCGTGGACGAAAGGACGAAGGATGGCCGGGATCGAGAAAATGACAGCAGGCCTGCTCGATACGCTCGGCGTGGAGCACGCGCTGTACACCCAGGGTTCGATGCCGTCCCATTCGCCGCTGACCGGTGAGCAGATCGCGGCGGTGCGGATCGCCGATGCCGCCGACACCGATGCCGCGCTCGCTGCCGCCGGTGCGGCGTTCCGCGCGTGGCGCGACGTGCCCGCCCCACGCCGCGGCGAACTGGTGCGGTTGTTCGGCGAAGAACTGCGCGCCGCCAAGGATGATCTTGCGACGCTTGTGACGATCGAAGCCGGCAAGATTCGGTCCGAAGGCGCGGGCGAGGTGCAGGAGATGATAGACATCTGCGACTTTGCTGTCGGCCTGTCGCGCCAGCTTCACGGCCTCACCATCGCGACCGAGCGACCCGGGCACAGGATGATGGAGATATGGCACCCGCTGGGCGTCGTGGGCGTCATCTCCGCCTTCAATTTTCCGGTCGCCGTCTGGGCATGGAATGCCGCGCTAGCGCTCGTCTGCGGCAACAGTGTGGTTTGGAAGCCTTCCGAAAAGACGCCGCTTACCGCCTTGGCGACGCAGGCGATTTTCGAGCGCGCCTTGCGGCGGTTCGGCGATGCGCCCGCAGGATTGTCGCAGGTTCTGATCGGCGGGCGCGAGACGGGCGAGGCGCTTGTCGACGATGCCCGCGTCGCGCTCGTCTCGGCGACGGGATCGACGCGCATGGGCCGCGCGGTGGCGCCGCGCCTCGCGCAGCGGTTCGCGCGCGCGATCCTCGAACTCGGCGGCAATAACGGCGTGATCGTCGCCCCCTCGGCCGACCTCGATCTCGCGCTGCGCGGGGTCGCGTTCGGCGCGATGGGCACCGCAGGGCAGCGCTGCACGACGACGCGGCGGCTGTTCGTCCAGGACAGCATCCATGACGGCTTCGTCGCCAGGTTGAAGGCGGCCTATGCCAGCGTCGGCGTCGGCAATCCGCTGGAGAGTACGGTGCTGGTTGGCCCGCTCATCGACCGCGCTGCCTATGAGGCGATGCAGGCAGCGCTGGCGGCGGCAAAGGCCGCGGGCGGCGTCGTGCATAGCGGCGAGCGGGTCGGCGAAGGCGCGAGCTATTATGTTCGCCCCGCACTCGTTGAAATGCCCGGGCAGGTCGGCCCGGTGCTGGAGGAGACGTTCGCGCCGATCCTCTACGTCATGCGCTACGACGATCTCGACACCGCGATCCGTCTGCACAATGATGTGGCGGCGGGACTGTCATCGGCGATCTTCACCACCGACCTGCGCGAAGCCGAGCGCTTCCTGGCCGCGAGCGATTGCGGCATCGCCAACGTCAATCTCGGCACATCGGGCGCCGAGATCGGCGGAGCGTTCGGCGGCGAGAAGGAAACCGGCGGCGGACGCGAGAGCGGGTCGGATGCGTGGCGCCAATATATGCGCCGCGCGACGAACACGGTAAACTATTCCGACGCGCTGCCGCTGGCGCAGGGGGTCAGTTTCGATCTGGGTTAGCAATCCTCGCCATTGCGAGCGAAGCGAAGCAATCTCCAGCTGTCGGCTAGCGCAAGGTCGATAGCTGGGGATTGCCGCGTCGCCTTCGGGTCCTCGCAACGACAAGTTTCGTCAGCCTGCCCGCCATCCGAAGCCTTCGTCGAGCGCCACTATCTGGCCCGCTGCACCGACCGGTTCGGCCTTGCCGTCGGTCAGAAATGCCAACATCGCCGCATCCTCCACATCGACATGTGCGAGCGTGCGCTCTCCTGCCGGAGTCCGTGCCACCACCACGCCCGCCCTTGGCGCACCGTCACGGCCATAAAAGATCGTGTAGCTCTCGATCGTCGCCGGCCCCGCATAATCTTCGACCAGATCGGGCACCGGTCCGCGCTTGGCCTCGGCTTCGGCCTGATAGTCGAAATCCTGCGGGAAGCTGGCGGCGGCGATCGGCTCCTTGCCCAGCACGATGCAATGATTGTCGGTGGCGAAGCCGCCATTGGCGAAGAGGAAGCCGTAGCGGCCTTCGCGGCGGAGTTTTTCAACCATCGAGACGATTGCGTGGCTCATATAATTGGCGATCGGGCCGCCGCCGAAGGTCAGCCCGCCGAACACCGTCGCGGGGCAGTCGACCGGCCAGTCGAGCGTGCGGCGTGCCATCTTCGGCACGCAGGGGAAGCAGCTGTAGAGCTCGACGAAATCGAAATCCTGCGCGGTCATGCCATTGAGCGCGAGCGTGCGGTTGATCGAGGTTTCCATGCTGACGCTGCCGTTATAGCGATCGCGGCGGAGGATGCTCGGCGGCTCCTTCGCCGCGGCGCCCATACCCACGTAAATCAGCCGATCTTCGGGTATGCCGCGCCGCCGCGCTTCGGCCAGGCTGGCGACGAGGAAGCCCGCACCCTGATTGACCGACGAATTGGCGACCATCAGCTTGGAGTAAGGAAAGGCGATCGGCCGGTTGCGCTCGTCGACGCGCAGGATGTCGGCAGGCGTTGCGGGCTTGCGGATCCAGGCGCCTTCGTTTTCCGCCGCAACCTCCGAAAAGCGCGACCAGATTTCGGCGCTTTCATCCTGTGCTTCGGCGAGGCTCTGGCCCCAGGCGGCGCGCGTCGCATTTTCATAGAGCGGATAGACGTCGACCGGCGCGGCGAGGCCGTGCTTCTGCGCATAATCAGGCTCGCGCCGCGTCGCGACCTTGCGGATCGCGTTATAGCTCTTGTCCTCGCCGCTCGCGGCCTTGGCGGCGCGGCCCGCGGCGGTGCGCAGCGCTTCGGCGCCGACGATGGCCGCGAGCTTCACCTCGCCTGCGCCGATGCGGTTCGCCGCTTCGTTGAGCAGGCGTACCGGCGTGTCGCCGTGCGGCGCCGCCGACTGGTAATTGATCGCCGGGCTGGCGCCGATGGCGGCGGCCAGCGGTTCGGGCAGCTTGCCAAGGCTGTGAAAGCTGATCTGGTCGACGATCGCGAGGCTGTCGATCTCTGCGAGCGGCACGCCGGCGTCTTCGGCGGCGACCCGCAGCGCCGCGACCATAAGCCCGAGCGAGTCGAGCCCTTCGTCGGGGTCGGCGGGGCGGTCGTTGACCTGGCCGACGCCGATGATGACGGGAATGCGCTCGGGATCGGTCATGGTCATGTCAGCGCGCTTTCCATTCGGGCTTGCGCTTTTCGGCAAAGGCGCGCGGGCCTTCGCGCGCGTCTTCGCTGCGCATCAAGGCGCTGCGTTCCAGGGTGTTGTGCTCCCAATAGGGCGCGTCGGCGGCGATGCGGCCGTCCTGGATGCCAAGTGCGACGCGCTTCGATGCCTGCACCGATAGCGGCGCGTTGGCGGCAATCTTGTCGGCGAGCGCAAGCGCGGTCGGCATCAGCTCGGCGAGCGGGACGACATGGTTGACGAGGCCGAATTGCGCCGCGCGCGCGGCGGGGATCGGGTCGCCGGTCAGCATATGCTCCATCGCCAGCTTGCGCGGCATCTGCTGCGCAAGGCGGAAGGCACCGCCCGCAGCGGCGAACAGCCCGACCTTGACTTCGGGCAGGCCGAATTGGGCGTGCTCGGCAGCGACGATGATGTCGCTCATCAGCGCGATCTCGCAGCCGCCGCCGAAAGCGAAGCCGTTGACCGCGGCAATGATCGGCTTCGAGATCGGGTGCGACACCATGCCCGCGAAGCCCCATGCAAGCTGATCGGGGTCCGACGGCGCGAGGCTCTCGCCGCGCGACAGGGCGACGAGGTCGGCGCCGGCGCAAAAGCTCTTGTCGCCCGCGCCGGTGATGACGACGGCGCGGATTTCGGGGTCGTTCTCGGCGGTTTCGAGCGCGGTGCCGATGCCGACGTGGACCGCGGCGTTGACCGCGTTGCGCACCTCGGGGCGGTTGATCGTGACGATCAGCACATGGCCGCGGCGTTCGGTAAGAATGGTGGTGTCGGTCATCGCGAATCTCTCCCTTTCGGACGAGTATCGCGGGAGGTTGACGTTTACGTCAACTGGAAAGCTGAGCCAAATAACGGTGTGCTCCCGCGAAGGCGGGAGCCCATCTCCGGAAGGTGCCATTTTGAGCCGGCGGGAGATGGATCCCCGCCTTCGCGGGGACACACGACTGTTTTGGGTTTTGTAGGGGTCAGATCGACTGCCCGGTCTTGGCCCAGTCGGCCAGGAAGCCTTCGATGCCCTTTTCGGTCAGGACATGCTTGAACAATCCCCTGATGACCGACGGCGGCGCGGTCATCACATCGGCGCCGATCTTGGCGGCTTCGAGGACATGGATGCCGTGGCGCACGCTCGCGACCAGGATTTCGGTCTCGAACGCATAATTGTCGTAGATCAGCCGGATGTCGGCGATCAACTGCATGCCGTCGAAACCATTGTCGTCGTGGCGACCGACGAAGGGCGAAACGAAGGTCGCGCCCGCCTTTGCCGCGAGCAGCGCCTGCGTCGCCGAGAAGCAGAGCGTGACATTGACCATCGTGCCGTCGCCGGTCAGCGCCTTGCAGGTCTTGAGCCCGTCGATCGTCAGCGGCACCTTGATGCAGACATTGTCGGCGATCTTGCGGAGGATCTCGGCCTCCTTCATCATCGTTTCATGGTCGAGCGCGACGACTTCCGCCGAGACCGGGCCATCGACGAGTGCGCAGATTTCCTTCGTCACTTCCTTGAAGTCTCGGCCCGACTTGGCGATCAGCGACGGGTTGGTGGTGACGCCATCGAGCAATCCCGTTGCGGCCAGTTCCTTGATGTCGGCGATTTCGGCAGTGTCGGCGAAGAATTTCATGGCGCGGAGCTTTCCTGTGCGAAGGTGATTCGGGTTTGAAGCTGCCGTAAAGGGGTTTGATCGTCATTGCGAGCGAAGCGAAGCAATCTCCAGCCATCGCCTTGCGCAAAGTCGAGAGCGGGAGATTGCCGCGTCGCTACGCTCCTCGCAATGACCGAGAGGAAAGCGCTGGCGTTCCATCTTTGTTCCGATTATGCGAGCCGCATGGCCAAAGCTAAGCGTCAATATGTCTGCCAGAATTGCGGGTCGGTCTCGTACCGGTGGCAGGGGCAATGCGCCGATTGCGGCGAGTGGAATACCCTGGTCGAAGAGGCGAGCGAAACCGTCTTTTCAGCCAAGCACGACCTGTCGAAAGGCGGCCGTTCGCTGGCGCTCGAGACGCTGGGCGAGCATAGCCCGATGCCGGAGCGGATGCTGTGCGGCATCGCCGAATTCGACCGGGCGCTCGGCGGCGGCTTCGTCGCCGGATCGGCTACGCTGATCGGCGGCGATCCGGGGATCGGCAAGTCGACCTTGTTGTTGCAAGCGGCCGGGCGGCTCGCGAAGGCGGGCAAGTCGGTCGTCTATATCAGCGGCGAGGAAGCGGCGGGTCAGGTGCGGCTGCGCGCGCAGCGGCTGGGGCTCGGCGATGCGCCGGTCGCGCTGGCGAGCGCGACGTCGGTGCGCGACATATTGGCGACGCTCGACAGCCGCGACGCCGATTTCGTCGTCATCGATTCGATCCAGACGATGCACAGCGACCTCATCGACAGCGCGCCGGGAACGGTGAGTCAGGTCCGCGCGAGCGCGCAGGAACTGATCCGCTATGCCAAGGACGGCGGCGCGGCGATCGTCCTCGTCGGGCATGTCACCAAGGATGGCACGATCGCAGGTCCGCGCGTGCTGGAACATATGGTCGATACGGTGCTGGCGTTCGAGGGCGAGCGCAGCCACCAATATCGCATCCTGCGCGCGGTGAAGAACCGCTTTGGCGGCACCGACGAAATCGGCGTCTTCGCGATGGGCGAGGAGGGGCTGGGCGAGGTCAGCAACCCGTCGAGCCTGTTCCTGACCGACCGCAGCCGCGACGTGCCGGGATCGGTCGTCTTCCCCGCGCTGGAGGGGACGCGCCCGGTGCTGGTGGAGGTGCAGGCGCTGACCGTGCGGCTGGCGAGCGGCGCGACGCCGCGGCGCGCCGTCGTCGGCTGGGACAGCGGGCGCCTGGCTATGGTGCTGGCGGTGCTCGAGGCGCGCTGCGGGCTTCAGATGGGCGGCGCCGAGGTCTATCTCAACATCGCGGGCGGCTATCGTCTGACCGATCCCGCCGCCGATCTGGCGGTCGCTGCAGCGCTGATTTCGGCGTTCAGCGAGCGGCCGGTTCCCGCCGATGCAATCGTCTTCGGCGAATTGTCGCTGTCGGGCGAAATTCGCCCTGTCGCGCATGACGCGCTGCGCCTGCGCGAAGCCGCGAAACTCGGTTTTTCAACGGGCTGGGGGCCGAAGGGGATGAAAGCGGTGAACGGTATCGGCGTTACCGGCTTCACGCGGCTCGGCGAACTCGTTGACCTGATGCTCGGGCGCGACTAGCGACCGGCAGATGGGAAGTCTGACGGCTCTGGATATCATCGTGCTGACGCTGGTCGGTGGCGGCGCAGTGCTCGGTTTTTCGCGCGGGCTGGTGCAGGAGGTGACGACGCTGCTCGCCTGGGTGCTGGCGATCGCGGCGGTGCGCTTCTTTCATCCGGCAGTGACCGAGTTCGTGTCGCGTTGGGTTGGGACGGCGGGTGGTGCGGCGATGCTCGCCTTCGTTCTTCTCTTCGGTATCGTCTTCGGCCTCGCCAAATGGGGTTCGCGGGCGATGGGGCAGCGCAGCCGCGCCTCGATCGTCGGCGGTATCGACCGTGGGCTCGGCGCGGGTTTCGGGGCGGTGAAGGGCCTGTTGATCGCCGCGATCGGCTTCATGCTCGTCACGCTTCTCTATGACATCGGCTATGGCAATGCGCAGCGTCCCGAATGGATGGAACAGAGCCGCACCTATCCCGCACTCAACGCGACGAGCGCCGCGCTGAGCAAGGTGATCGCCGAGCGGCGGGCCGAAGCGCGCGCCGCCGAAAGCACGACCGCGAAGCAGGATGCGCCCGACGCGGCTGCGAAATGAGCGCGCCGCTGTATAACCGCGACATATTGGCGCTGGCAGTCGCCAATGCCGATTACCCGCCGCTGCCCGAGGCGCGCCATCATATCTCGGCGCGCGCGCCGCTATGCGGCAGCGCGATCATTCTCGACCTCGACGCTGACGAGAGCGGACGGGTGACGAAGGTCGGCCTGCACGTCGAAGCCTGCGCGCTGGGGCAGGCGTCGGCGGCGCTGGTCGCACGCCACGCGCCCGGCCGCGCGCTCGGGGATATTCGCGCCGCGCGCGACGCTATCGCCGCCTGGTTCGCGGGCGAGGGCGCGATGCCCGACTGGCCCGGCTTCGATCTGCTCGCGCCGGCGCGCGACTATCCGGCGCGGCAGGGCGCTATACTGCTGCCTTTCGATGCCGCCATCGCCGCGCTTGAGGACGATGAGGTGATGGCATGACTTTTCTCGTCGCGGCAACGGCGCCCGCCGTCACCGAGGTGGCGGCGCGCACCCCGACCGATACGCTGTTGTTCGAAGGCGCGGTGCTGCTGGGCGTTGCTACGTTGTTCGTGTTGATCTTCCGCCGTTTGGGGCTCGGCGCGGTGCTCGGCTATCTGATCGCCGGCGCGCTCGTCGGGCCGCACGGTCTGGGCCTCGTTGGCGGTGGCGAATCGAAGCTGCAAATCGCCGAGATCGGCATCGCCTTCCTCTTGTTTCTCGTCGGCCTCGAACTGCATCCGCGTCGGCTTTGGCAGCTGCGCCGCGCCATTTTCGGGCTCGGGCTGGCGCAGGTTGTCGTCACCGGGCTGCTCCTGACCGGGCTGATCTTCGTGACGCTGGGCTTCAGCCCTGCAGCGGCGCTCGCGCTTGGCCTGCCGCTCGCGCTGTCGTCGACGGCGCAGGTGCTGCCGAGCCTCAAAAGCTCAGGCCGGATCAACTCGCCCTTCGGCGAGAAGGCCTTTTCGATCCTCCTGTTTCAGGATCTGGCGATCGTGCCGATGATCACGATCATCGCCGCGCTGTCGCGGGCGCCCGCCGACCCTTCGGCGCCGCCGGGCACGCTGTTGACGCTCTATACGCTGCTCGCCATCGCGGGGCTGGTCCTCGCCGGCCGGTTCGTCGTCAATCCGCTGCTGCGCCTCGTCGCGCGCTATGGCGAGCGCGAGCTGTTCGTCGTCGTCGGCCTGCTCGTCGTGCTGGCGAGTTCGGCGCTGATGCACAGCCTGCATGTTTCGACCGCGCTGGGGGCTTTCGTCGCGGGCGTGATGCTCGCCGATTCGCCGTATCGCCACGAGATAGAGGCCGATGTCGAACCCTTCCGCCTGATCCTGCTCGGCCTGTTCTTCCTGGCCGTCGGCATGGTGCTCGACGTCAACGTGATCCTCGCCGATCCGCTGCGCGTCCTGCTGCTCGCGGCGGGTCTGGTCGCGGTCAAGGTGGTGGTGCTGACGCTGCTCGTGCGCGCGTTCGGCAAATCGTGGAAAACCGCGCTCGGCCTCGCGCTTTTGCTCAGCCAGGGCGGTGAATTCGGCTTCCTGCTCTTTACCCAGGCCGCCGACGCGCTGCTTATCGCGCCCGAGGCGGCGAGCCTGTTCAGCGCGGTGGTAACACTGTCGATGGTATCGACGCCTTTCCTGATGCTGTTCGCCCGCAACCTCGAATTCTCGCCCGATCGCGATGGCGACGAACTCGAAGGACCCGACGATGCGCCGCGCGGCTCGGCGCTCGTCATCGGCTATGGCCGCTTCGGCCAGATCGTGGCGCAGATGCTCCACGCGGTCGATTGTTCAGTCACGCTGATCGACAAGAAGCCGAGCCAGATCGAATTGTCCGGCCGGTTCGACACCAAGGTCTATTTCGGTGACGGGCTGCGGCTCGACTTGCTCCGCCGCGCGGGCGCGGAGGAGGCGCGGGTCATCATCTATTGCATCGACGACGCCACGGTTGATGCCGAAGTATTGCGTCCGATCGTGGAAGCCTTCCCGCAGGCCAAGATACTGACGCGCGTTTTCGACCGGCGCCAGTTGATGGCGATCGAGGGTGCGGGAACCGCAGGCGCGGTGCGCGAGGTGTTCGAAAGCTCGATCGCGCTGGGGCTGATGGCGCTCGAAAAGCTCGACGTCGACCCGCGCCAGATGGAAGATGTCGAGGCGGCGCTGCGCCAGCTCGACGCGACGCGCCTCGCCGCGCAGATGGACGAAGGCGACCTCGCGGCGGGCAAGGATCACCGTTTCAAGCCCGGCGGTGGCCGCGAGTCGGCAAGCGTGCTGGAAAAATTGCGTCAGCGGCGTCAGGAGGCAAAGGCCGCCGCGCGCGACGAGGAAGCGATGCAGGCGGCCGACCCCGAGTCGGCGTGACGCGTCCGCGGGCCGGCGTATGGCGCCTAAGCCGCCTGCGCGTCGAGAAATTCCGCTACGCTGTCGAGCCCATATTCGTCGGTGACGAAACTCTGCCCGATGCCGCGCGTCAGGATCAGCGGCAGCTTGCCGCCGCGTACCTTCTTGTCGTGCGCCATATGCGCGGCAAGCACCGCGCCGCCGGTATTGATGCCCGCGCTGGCGAGACTGTGCGGCAGGTCGACGCTCGCCAGATGCGCGCGCACCCGTTCGGCATCGGCGGCGGAGCACAGGCCCTTCGCCGCCGAAAACCGATGCGCGAGTACCATGCCCGCCGCAACCGCTTCGCCGTGAAGTAGCCGCTCTGAATAGCCCGTTTCGGCCTCAAGCGCGTGGCCGAAGCTGTGGCCCAGATTCAGCAGCGCGCGGATATCTTGCATCTCGCGTTCGTCAGCGGCGACGATCCGGGCCTTCGCCGCGACGCTGTGCGCGATGGCATAGGCGCGCGCGGCGGTATCGCCGGCCAGCAGCGCGGCGCCGTTCGCCTCGCACCACGCAAAGAAGTCCGCATCGTCGATCAGGCCATATTTGACGACTTCGGCATAGCCCGCACCGAGTTCGCGGCGGGGGAGGGTGGTCAGCGTCGCGGGGTCGATCACCACCAGCGCCGGCTGGTGAAAGGCGCCGATCAGATTCTTGCCCGCGGCGACGTTGATCGCGGTCTTGCCGCCGACGCTGCTGTCGACCTGCGCGAGTAGCGTCGTCGGCACCTGGATGAAGGCGCAGCCGCGCTTGACGATGCTGCACGCAAAGCCGACGAGATCGCCGATCACGCCGCCGCCGAGTGCGATCACATGGTCGCTGCGTTCGACGCCTTCGCCGATCAGCCATTCGGTCAGCCGCGCCAGACCCTCCCAGCTTTTCGTTGCTTCGCCTGCGGGCAGGACGAGCGAGGAAAAGGAAATGCCCTCTGCACCCAGCGCGGCACCGACCTTGGCCAGATAGGCATCGGCGACATGGGTATCGGTAACGATCATCGTGCGCGGACGCTTCAGTAGCGGGGCGACCTGCGCGCCCAATTCGTCGAGCAGTCCCTTGCCGATCAGGATCGGATAGCTGCGCGCGCCGAGTTCGACGGTCAGTCTGGTCATTGCGGCTTCCATTGCGACAGCGCCTCCAGGATCGCGCGCACCGTATGTTCGTGCGGATTGCTTGCCGAGCTGACGCGGATATGCGCCTCGGCATAGACGGGATTGCGGACCGCGGCGAGTTCGCGCAGCACCTCACCGGGGTCGCGGTTCTTGAGCAGCGGGCGATGGCTGCGGCGCCCGACGCGCTCGACCAGGGTCGCGACGTCGGCATCGAGCCAGATGCACAGGCTTTTGCCCAGGATCAGCGCGCGCGTCTCGTCGTTCATGAAGGCGCCGCCGCCCGTCGCGAGCACCAGCGGCCGACTGGCGAGCAGGCGCGCGATCACGCGGCGTTCGCCGTCGCGGAAATGCGCTTCGCCGAAGCGCGCGAAAATGTCGGATATCGTCATGCCGGCGGCGCGTTCGATCTCGTCGTCGGCGTCGGCGAAGCGCATGCCGAGGCGCTGCGCCAGGCGGCGGCCGATCGTCGATTTGCCCGATCCCATCAATCCGACGAGCACGATCGGCCGCGCGCGAATTGCGGGCGCGATGTCCGGGGCCGGGCTTTTCGGGTTTCGCGACATGGTGCGCGCGGCTATACCTCAGGAACCGCGCGGAACAATGATTTTGCTGCGCCGCGCAAATTTGGGTCGAGCCGGCACGGGTGGCACAGGATATTGCGCGTAACGCAAGGATCGGGAAAAGGGCGCTGGGTCGCCGGGATTTTCGCCCTGGCGCTGCTGCTGGCGTTCGGACTGTTCCTCTATTGGCTGGGACGACCGATCGAGGCGAAGATGATTGAGGTGGACGTGACCGACAAGATTGCCGAAAGCGCGGCACAATGACAAAGAAAATGCTCGCGCTGACCCTGGGATTGTCGGGAACCGCACTCGCGGCTGCGCTCGTGCTTCCGGCGGTCGCGCAGGAATCGCTATTGCCCGAAGGCTTTGGCAAGCCCGCCGACACGCCGGCACCGCGCCCGGCGCCGACGCCATCGCCGACCCCGGCGCCCTCTTCGACCGCAGCGCCGAAGGGCGGACCCGCTGGTGCGACGCCCCTTGCGCCGCCGGCCGTCGCGACGCTTGACGGCGGCGACACCGACGCGGGCGATGAGGCCAGCGATGGCGAGGAAGGCACGTCGGGCCAGCTCAAATACGACCTGCCGCCCGGCGCGCGCCGGCTGTTGACGCGGGTCGGCCCGCTGACGCCCCAAACCGGCGGGATGGCGCCCGATGCCTTCGGGGTGCGCGGCCAATATGCGGCGGCGATCATGCGCAGCATGCGCGGTCAGGTCGCATCGCGCTGGGGCCAGATATTGCTGCGCCGCGCGCTCGCGTCGGCGATCGACACGCCTGATACCATCAACGGCGCCGACCTTGCCGCCGACCGCGCGGGGCTGCTCTTGCGGCTCGGCGAATCGACCACCGCGCGGATGATCGTGCAGTCGGTCGATTATGACCGCGCGACCCCGCGGCTCGTCGCGACCGCCCAGCAGACCTATCTGGCGAATGCCGATCCGTCGGGGCTTTGTCCTTACGTCCCCGCGGGGCTTGCCCATGGCGACGAACAAAGCTGGCGGCTCGCCGCGGCGATGTGCGCCGGGATGTCGGGCGAGGCCGGACCCGCGGGCTGGGCGATCGGCCGGGTACGGTCGAGCGGCAAGATCAGCAATTTCGACATTCTGCTCGCCGAACGCGTACTCGGCGCAACGGGCGCCGGCCGCCGTTCGACAACGATCGAATGGGACAAGGTCGGGCGCCTGACGAGCTGGCGCTTTGGCCTGGCGACCGCGACGGGAATCGACATTCCGGCACCGCTGCGCGCCACAGAGGCCGGTTCGATCCGAAGCTGGACGGTACTCGCGCCGATGACGCCGATGGGCGACCGCATCGCTGCCGCTCCCTATGCCGCATCGCGCGGCGTGCTATCGAGCGAAGCCTATGTTTCGCTGCTGAGCGCCACGTCGAGCGAGGAGGAGCCCCCCGAAGCGCTCGCGGCGCAAACCGATCTGCTGCGCAGCGCGTTCAGCGGCGCCAATGCCGCCGATCGCTATACCGCGATGGCGGAATATTGGTCCGCGGGCACCGGCGCGACGGCGCGCTATGCCGCGCTTGTCGCCACCGCGCGAGCCGCCGCCGCGCTGCCCACCGGCGCCGATGTCGGCGCCGATCCGTGGCAGTTGCTGGGATCGATGCTGACCGCGGGATATGACAATCGCGCGGTGCAATGGGTGTCGAAACTGTCGGTCGGCGGCCACGGGTGGGGCATCATGGCGGTCGGGTCGCCGCGCCCGCTGACCGGTGTCGGCGCCGGGTCGATCGGCAGCTTCGCCAGCGACGACGACAGTGCCGAAACCTTGCGGTCGAAATTCCTGCTCGCGGGTCTCGCGGGCCTCGGCCGCATCGACGCCGGGCAGGCGTCATCGGCGGCCAGCGATCTGGGGGTCGATCTGGGCAAGCAGACGCGATGGACGCGTGCGATTTCCGAAGCCGCCCAGCGGCGCGAACCCGGCATGGTTGCGCTGCTTGCCGCGGCCGGGATGCAGGGCGAATGGGACAAGATACCGCCCTATCACCTCTATCATATCGTCCGGGCGCTCCACGACGTCGGGCTCGACGCCGAAGCCCGGATGATCGCGGCCGAAGCGCTGGTGCGTGTCTGACGCGCGCCTGATCGACCGCTTTCTGGAGATGATGTCCGCCGAACGGGGGGCATCGCGAAACACCATCCTCGCTTATCGCCGCGACCTTGAACAGGCGGCAGAACTGGTGCGCGGTTCGCTCGGCGATGCCGACGCCGCCGTGCTGCGCGCATTGATGGCCGCATATCGGACGCTGGCGGCGAGCAGCGCTGCACGCAAATTGTCGGCGCTGCGGCAGTTCTTCGCGTTTCTGGAGGATGAGGGCGAGCGCACCGACAATCCGGCGCTCGACATCGCGCGTCCCGCCACGCGCCGTCCGCTGCCGCGCATTTTGTCGCACGATGATGTCGACCGGCTGTTCGCGCAGGCTAGCGAGGAGGCAGCGGGGGAGGCAGCGCCCGCGAACGCCATGCGCATGCTGCTGCTGCTCGAACTGCTCTACGGCTCCGGACTGCGCGCGAGCGAGCTGGTGTCGCTGCCGCGCCGTGCGGTTGCGGGCGAGCGGCAATTTCTGATCGTGCGCGGCAAGGGCGACAAGGAACGGCTGGTGCCGCTGTCCGACCGGGCGCGCGAAGCGCTCGATCGCTGGCTGCCGCTGCTCGCCGATGGAACACCTTGGCTGTTCCCGTCGGGCAAGGCGCATGTGTCGCGCATACGGCTGTTCCAGATGCTGCGCGAACTGGCGGCGCGCGCCGGGGTCGATCCCGCGGGGGTCAGTCCGCACGTCCTGCGCCACGCCTTCGCCACCCATCTGCTGGAGGGCGGGGCCGACCTGCGCGCGTTGCAGATGATGCTGGGCCATGCCGACATCGCGACGACCGAAATTTACACCCATGTCGATAGCCGGCGGCTGGTCGAGCTGGTCAACCGGCGCCATCCGCTGGCGCAGATGCGGGCCGTTGACGTTGCGGCGCCTTCGGCCTAGCGCTCCCCTATGACAGCCTTTCTCGATTTCGAAAAACAGGTCGCCGCGCTCGATCGCCAGATTGCCGAATTGCGTGAAATGGGGGACGATCCGTCGCTCAATATCGACGGCGATATTGCCCGGCTGGAGGACAAGTCCTCGAAGATGCTGCGCGATATCTATGCCAAGCTGACGCCCTGGCAAAAGACGCAGGTCGCGCGTCACCCCGACCGGCCGCATTTCAAACATTATGTCGCGGGTCTGTTCGACGACTGGATGCCGCTCGCGGGCGATCGCAACTTCGGCGACGATCAGGCGATTCTGGGCGGCCTCGCTCGCTTTCGCGGTCGGCGCGTGATGGTGATCGGGCATGAGAAGGGCGACGATATTCCGTCGCGCATGAAGCATAATTTCGGCATGGCGAAGCCCGAGGGCTATCGCAAGGCGATCCGCCTGATGCAGCTTGCCGATCGTTTCGGTTTGCCGGTGGTGACGCTGGTCGACACGTCGGGGGCCTTTCCCGGCATCCAGGCCGAAGAGCGCGGCCAGGCGGAAGCGATCGCGCGGTCGACCGAACAATGCCTTGCGCTCGGCGTGCCGATGGTCGCGGCGATCGTCGGCGAAGGCGGTTCGGGCGGCGCCATCGCGCTTGCCGCCGCTAACCGCGTGTTGATGTTCGAACATGCCGTCTATTCGGTGATCTCGCCCGAAGGCTGCGCGTCGATCCTGTGGCGCACCGCCGACAAGGCGCCCGATGCGGCAACCGCGATGAAGATGTCGGCGCAGGATCTGCTGGGGCTGAAGGTCATCGATCGTATCGTGACAGAGCCCGTTGGCGGCGCGCACCGGGCGCCCGAAGTGGCGATCCAGTCGCTCGGCGATGCGCTCGCGCAGGAACTCGACGGCTTGCAGGGCCAGTCGCGTGAGCGGCTGCGCACCGACCGCGAAGATAAGTTCCTTGCGATGGGGCGCGCCTGAACGGAACCGCCCGCGCCTGCTTCGCGTTCGACTCCCGACCGGCGGGCGTCCCATGACCGCTTGCCTTGATCCCGCGACGGGATAAGCCGGCGAGAACGGACCAAAGGGAGGCAAATCGATGACGAAACGGATCACGGCGCGGCTGGCGATGCTGCTGGCGGCAACGGCGCTGGTCGGTGGCGGGGTGGCCGAAGCACAGCTCAAGGCAATCCGCACTGCGACCAGCATTTCGCCCGCCGAGCGCAAGCAGGGCGATGAGGCGCATCCGCAGCTGCTCGCCGAATTCGGCGGTGCCTATGCCGGGCCGCAGGCCGCCTATGTGAACCGCATCGGTCAGAATATCGCCGTGCAGTCGGGCCTGTCGCGCAGCCCGAGCGACTTCACCGTGACGCTGCTCAATTCGCCGGTGAACAACGCCTTCGCGATCCCCGGTGGCTATGTTTACGTCACGCGCCAGTTGATGGCGCTGATGAACGACGAGGCCGAACTCGCCGGCGTGCTCGGCCACGAAGTCGGCCATGTCGCTGCGCAGCATAGCAAGAAGCGCCAGTCGGCGGCGACGCGCAACACCATCCTCGGCGTCCTCGCGTCGGTGCTCGGCGGCGCGATCGGCGACAATGGCGGGCTGCTCGGCGGGCTCGGCGGCCTGTTGCAGAATAATGCGATGCAGGTGGCGCAGCTTGCGACGCTGGGCTTTTCGCGCTCACAGGAACTCGAGGCCGATCAACTCGGCGTCCAATATCTGAGGCGCGCGGGCTATGATCCGATGGCGCTGTCGACGATGTTGGCGAGCCTTGCGAACCAGACCAACCTCGAGGCGCGACTGTCGGGGGGCGACGCGCGGTCGTTGCCCGAATGGGCGAGCACCCATCCCGATCCGGCGTCGCGCGTGCGCAATGCGCAAACGCTCGCCTCGCGGGTCGGCACCGGCGGCGTGCGCAACGCCGACGCTTTCCTCGCGTCGGTTGATGGCGTGCTCTATGGCGATGACCCGGCGCAGGGCGTGGTCGAGGGCAGGGACTTTCTGCATCCCGACCTGCGTCTGCGCTTCACGGTCCCGAACGGCTTTGCAATGCAGAACGGCACCAGCGCGGTGTCGATCAGCGGCAACGGTGGGCAGGCGCAATTTTCGACCGCGGCGTATAGCGGTGACATGACCGCCTATATTGCCAATGTGTTCAAGGCGGTTGCGGGCGACGCCAAGATCACGCCCGGCAATGTTCAGCGCACGACGGTGAACGGCATCCCCGCCTATTTTTCGTCGGCGCGCGCCAATAGCCAGTCGGGACAGGTCGATGTGACCGTCTTTGCCTATGAATTTGCACCCAACAGCGCCTTTCACTTCGTGACCTTGGCCAAGGCCGGCGGGTCGGGCGTCTTCAACCCGATGTTCGGAAGCGTCCGGCGGTTGAGCGCAAGCGAGGCTGCTGCGATCCGGCCGCGACGCGTCGATGTGGTGACGGTGAAAAGCGGCGACAGCGTCGCGGCGCTGGCGAAGCGCATGGCCTACAGCAATTATCAATCGGAGCGGTTCCAGGTGCTCAACCGCCTGCCGGCCACGAGCCGGCTCGCTCCGGGGCAAAAGGTAAAGCTGGTCGTCTACGCCAATCGCTGACGATCCGACGCAAAAAAGGGCGGTGGCTTGGCCACCGCCCTTTCCTGTTTGATCTCCATCGCCGAAGCGGTGGATGTCGGCTCGATTAGGTGCCGGCGTTCTTCAGACCGCTGTCGACCTTTTCGAACGTGCCCTTGACGCTCGTGCCGACGTTGCCCATCACGGTGATGCCCGCGACGGCGATGAGAGCGGCGATCAGGCCGTATTCGATGGCGGTCGCAGCCTGATTGTTGCGAACGAGCTTCTTGAAGAATTTCATGTCTGGTCTCCTGACAAGTCACTTACCCTGTTGACGGTCTGGTCGTGGTCAACGGAGCAAGATTAGGATCAATTGGTTTTGAATTTCTTAATGCCGACGCGCCGAAATGCTGTTTCGGGAGTCCCGTTTCAGCACATCAGGCTCCATCCATCGCTGCGACGGATTTTTCCGACACGTTGGTCCACATCGCGTTGGTCGATTTGCCGACGGCGGTGATGGTGACGATCGCGGCCAGAAAGATCAGCGCAAGGATAAGGCCATATTCTACGGCTGTGGCGGCCCTGGTCGACCGCAGCAGCCCATGAAACTTGTTCATTGTTCCGCCCCTGACTGAAGTTATAGTTCCCGAGGATCGGGAAAGTGTCACAGGAAGGTTAACAATTTGGCCGCATCGCAGGGCGGAAATACCGCGTCCGACAGCCTTGTGGTGGTCGCCGCGGCGCTGGTGGATCGCGACGGACGCTTGCTGGTTCAGCAGCGCCCCGAAGGCACGTCGATGGCGGGGCTGTGGGAGTTTCCAGGCGGCAAGCGCGAGGTCGGCGAAACCCCCGAGCAGGCGCTTGTACGCGAACTTGCGGAGGAACTGGCGATCGACGTCGATCATAGCTGCCTCGCGCCCGCTTGCTTTGCGAGCGACATGCTCGGCGATCGGCATCTCCTGCTTCTGCTCTATGTCTGCCGCAAATGGCGCGGTACCCCGGTGGCGCAGCATGCGACCGCGCTGCGCTGGGTGCGGCCGGTCGAGCTTTACGCGCTCGATATGCCGCCCGCCGACAAGCCGCTTATCGGCCTCCTCGAAGCGCTGATCTAGCGGCTGTAGGAGCGGCCGGGCGCCGGTGGTTCGCCGTTCGCCGGTTCGTCCCATGCGACGAAGGCGATATCGTCGATCCGCACCGGCTTTCCGTCGATTTGCAGCAGCGGACGCAGGGGCAGTTCCTCGTCGCCCGGCGCAAGGTCGACGTCGAAGCGGAAATCGGTCCAAGCGCCGCCGGTCAGCGCGGCCGTGCCGATCGGCTGCCGCGGTGCGCTTTCGATCGCCTTGGTCATGCCGCTGCCCTTCGGTTGCAACTGGACGAACGCCGCGAGCGTCGCGGCGCTAGCGCTGCGCGCGCGGCCGACCAGCGTGTAGCGGCGCGCATTCCCGTTGCGGAAGAATGTCGTCGGCGCAACCGTGGCCGATGACGCCGCCGCGTCGGGACGCAGCGCGAGCGCATGCCCGCCGCCAAAGCCGCCGGCGACGAAATCGATGCTGCCATTCTCGCTTGTCCAGCTCCGGTCGGTGGCGTCGTCGTACCGCGCTGCCTCGAAATCGCCGCGCAGGATCAGGTCGCGGCCGGTCATCGCGCCGGTGGCGGCGGCGCATGGGGCGGCCGGGTCGAGCGCATAGCGGTAGGCGATGACCCCGGAAATCGACGTCGCGGCGCATTCGCGCGGCGGCGCGGGCTGCCGCTGCGGGTTGATTACGCCATGTCCGCCGGACAGGGCGATCCGCGTACCGCGCTCCGCCGACAGGTCGATAATGCGGTGAAGCGCCGCCTGGCGGATCGCGCCCGTCGCCGGAACGGGACGATAGTCGAGGAGCTGGATCGGCAGAATTTCGGCGCGAAACAAGGTGCCGCCGTCCATCCAGACTTTCAGCGCATAGGTCGCCTGCGTTTCGGGGAAATATTGGTCGAAGACGAAATTGCCGAGCGAATAGGCGATCAGCCGCCCCTTATAGAGTTCGAGCCCGTGCGACACATGCGGGTGATGCGACACGACCAGCACCGCGCCCTTGTCGATCGCCAGCTTCATCCGCCGCTCGCTGATATCGGTGGGGCGGTCGCTATATTCGCTGCTGCCGTGGTACTGGACGATGGGCATGCGCCCGGCTGCGACTTCGCGGGTGACGGCGGTCTCGATATTCTCGTCGCTGCCGAAGGCGGCCCCGCCCTTGGCGCTTTCGGCGACCTGATTGGGTTCGACGCGTCCCTTCCAGCCGACGAAACCGAGCATCGCATAGGGTTGTCCGCCAACCTCGATGCGGGCAGCCTTCAGTGCTTCCGCTTCGTTCCGGCCGGCACCCGACCAGGGGAGTTTCGCCTTGTCGAGCGCCGCCAGTGTCGAGGCAAGGCCCGGTTCGACATAGTCATAGACATGATTGTTGCCGAGCGTGACATAATCGATCCCGGCATCGGCGAGCACCTGCGCTGCGTCACGGTGGGTATAGAAGACCACCGTCTTATCGGGTGCGTCGCCCAGATCCTCGGCCGCGAGCACCGTTTCAAGATTGACCGAGGCGAGGTCGGCACCCGCGAAATAACGACGCATCGGTGCGAGCAGCCGCGCCATGTCGGCGGCGCGGGTCGCCGGATGGATCAATGTTCGTTCGCCCCAGATCGGCTTTTCATAGCGGCGCGCCATCATGACATCGCCGCCGAAGAAGAATTCGACGCGGCCCGGCGCGCGCGCCACGACTTCGAGCTGCGGCAGCACGCGCTTGCCGTCCTTCGTGCCCAGTTCGGCGGCGGCGAAGGCGAAATCGGCGTCGAAGATCGCCGGACCGCGCAGGCTGATCCGGTAATCGGCGGCGTCGGGCAGCGATGCCGTAAGGCTGCCATCGCGCGCAATCGGCACCGGCTGGCCATTGATGCGCGCTTCTATCGCCTGGACATCGACCGTGCCTCCGACGACCGCGACCGTTCCGTCGATGCCGCGGATCGACGCGGGCGCTTCGGCGGCTGCGGCGAGAGGTGCGGTGAGCGGCACGCCCGCGGCGAGCGTGGCGGCGGCGCCCAAATGTCCCCAGAAACGCATCGGTCGCGCCATCACTAATCCTTATTTGGCGAAGAGTTGGTCGAGATCGGCAAAGGCCTTGAACTCGAGGGCATTGCCCGCCGGATCATGGAAGAACATCGTCGACTGTTCGCCCGGCTGGCCGGGAAAGCGCGTGTGCGGTTCGATGACGAAGCGGACGCCCTGATCCTGGAGCCGCGCCGCGAGCGCGCGCCATTCGTCGGGCGGCAGGACGACGCCGAAATGCGGGACCGGCACATCATGGCCGTCGACCGGATTATGGCCCGCCACCGCATCGCGCTGCGCGACCCGGTGCGCGACGATCTGGTGTCCATAGAGGTTGAAGTCGATCCAGTCGCTGTCGCTGCGCCCCTCGGGGCAACCGAGGACGGTGCCATAGAAATGCCGCGCCGCGTCGAGATCATCGACGGGAAAGGCAAAATGAAAGGGCGTAAGCTGAGCCATATCACTCATCCTTCAAATTTTTCGCCAGAAAGGCGAGGACGTCACTTTCCGTCGCCGACTTGGCTGCGGCATTGGCGGCAACCGACTGACGCGATTCGGTGGGGGTGTCATAGCCGTGCATCGCGCCCTTGAAACTGGTCAGCGTGATGTCGCCGCCCTTGTCGCGGCTGCGCGCGACCAGCTTTTCGCAGGAAGCGGGCGACACCTCCTCGTCGGCGGTGCCGATGAAGACGCGCACCGGCGCGTAGGGGCGATAGCCCTGCTTGTCGAAACGGCGCTTGAGCCCGCAGCCGGGGTAAAGCGCGATGCCGACGCGAAAGCCGATCCTGCGCATGTCGCCCGGCTTGTCGTCGGCCATGGCGGCGAGCGTCGCGCTCGCGCCGTTCGACCAGCCGAGGAGCGCGACGCGCGTACCCGCCACATCGGCGCGCTGCTGAAGATAGCGCAGGGCGCCATAGGCGTGGAGGGGGCGGTAGGTTACCTCGTTCACTTCGGCGGGGCGATCCTTGTAGGTACCGGCCCGGAAGCCCGTCGGATAACCGAGCGGGCCGAAGTCATCGACCATCAGCGCCACATAGCCGCTACGCGCGAGCAGGCGCCCCCATGCCCGATGCCGCGATGCGAGGGTCGCCGCATCATATTTCCCCTTGGCAAGCGACGAATAGGCGCCGGCGCGTCCGTGCATCATCACGACGGCGGGCGATTGCGCGGGGGCATTGTCCGCCTTGAAGACATAACCCTTGATCATCGTCTTGCCGTCGCGGCTGGGGAATTCGACCGCCTCGACCGACACGCGCTGCGCAGCCGCGGGAACGGCGAGGGTCATGCTGGCGGCAAGCGCCGCGAGCGGGATGAAACGCATCATCGTCATTTCCTTTCGAGCGTGATCGTTCGCGCGACGCCGTCGCGGCGCGGGTCGGCGGCGCCATCGAAGCGGCCATCCCGGATCATGACGCCGTGGAGTCCCGAATCCTCACCCGATCCGGCACGGACTTCGACGCCGCGCCGCGCCATTTCGGCGCGCATTGCGGGCGGAAAGCGGCTTTCCTCACCCGCGAAGGTTGCGCCGCGCGCGACCAGATTGGGGAGCGCGACCGCCTTTTGCAGCGGTAGTCCCCAATCGATTACGCCGACCAGCGCCTTCGATACATAGGCGAGGATCGCGTTGCCGCCCGGCGACCCGATCACGCCGGCAAGGCTACGGTCACGGTGCAATATCACGAGCGGGGTCATCGAAGACCGCGGCCGCTTGCCCGGCGCGATGGCGTTGGGACCGGTGGGGACGAACGAAAAGTCGGTCATCTGGTTGTTCAGGAAAAAGCCGTCGACCATGCGCCCCGACCCGAAATAGCTTTCGACCGTGGTAGTCATCGACACCGCATTGCCGTCGCCGTCGATGATCACGAAGTGTGAGGTGCCCGGAACTTCATCGGTGGCGTCCGCCGCCGCGACGACCGCACCGGGCGGGGTTCCGGCAGACGGCGGCGGCCCGGCCCGGTCCTTGATGAGCGCGGCGCGGGCAGCGACATAGGCGGGATCGAGCAGCCCCTTGACCGGGACGTTCGGCACATCGCCGACATAGGCGTCGCGGTCGGCATACATCAGCCGGCTCGCTTCGGCATATTCGACCCAGGCGACCGGATCGTCGGGGCCGCGCGCCGCGATATCGCTATGTTCGATCATCGCCATAAGCTGCAGCAAGCCCACCCCGCTCGACGGCGGCGGCGGCGCGCAGAGCAGATAGACGCGATAGCCATTGCACAGCGCCTGCCGGACCACGGGGCGATAGCCGGCAAGATCGGCTGCGGTCATGCTGCCCGGCAAGGCGCCTTCGTGCAGACGCGCGACAATGCGCGCGGCAGTGGCGCCGCGATAGAGGGCGTCGGCGCCCTCGGCGGCAAGGCGCTGGACGAAGGCGGCATAGGCGGGATTGCGCAGCGTGTCGCCGGCGCGAACCTTGCCGCCATGTCCGTCGCTGAAATACCGCACCACATCGGGCGCGCTCGCCTGCGGATAGGGGCCATGAACGAAGCGTTCGAGGCGAGCGGTGACGGTGAAGCCTTCGCGTGCCGTCCGCTCGGCACTGCCGAAGAGGTCGCGCCAAGCCAGTTTTCCGCGGTCGTGCTGCGCCATTGCCAGCATCGCCACCGCGCCCGGCACCCCCGTCGCGCGGCCGCTGAGCACCGCGGTCCGGAAGGGCAGCGATTTGCCGTCCGCATCGAGGAACATGTCCGGGGTCGCACCGGCGGGCGCGGTTTCGCGTCCGTCATAAACGGTGACGCCGCGCGTGGCGGCGTCATAATAGACCATGAAGGCCCCGCCGCCGAGCCCCGAGCTTTGCGGTTCGACAAGCCCGAGCATCGCCTGGACTGCGACGGCTGCGTCGACGGCGTTGCCGCCGCGACGCAGCACGTCGAGCCCCGCTTCGACCGCGAGTGGATGCGCGGCCGCGACGAACGCCTGTTCGTCGGCGGAAGAGGGAGCGGGCGGTGGAGCGACCGTTTGCGGCGGCGCGACCGGCGCGCAGGCCGCGAGCAGGCCGGCGGTGAGCAGGATCAGGCGGCGGCGCATCATGGTTCCACCGCCAGCGCGCCGGGGCGCCGCGGATCGGCGGCGCCGAGGAATAGGCCCTTGTCGATCATGATCGATTGTTCGCTGCCCATCGTTTCATCGCTGGTGATCGGATGGCCCATCGCCTTCAGCGCGGCGACGGTGTCCGGGTTGAAATTGGGTTCGACGCGCAGCGTGTCGCTCGCACCCTGATAGATGCGCGGTTGGTGCGTCGCTTCGGCGATGTTCATGCCATGATCGATGACGTTGACGAGAACCTGCACGACCGAGGTGATGATCGTGCTGCCGCCGGGGGTTCCGGTGACGATCCACGGCTTGCCGTCCTTCATCACGATCGTCGGCATCTGCGTCGACAGCATCCGCTTGCCCGGCTCCATCGCGTTGAGCGGTGGCGGTGTCCCGGTTCGCTGGGCCTCCCATGCCTGTTCGTGGCTGAAATTGTTCATCTCGTTGTTGAGGAGGATGCCCGTTCCCGCGATCATCACCCCCGATCCGAAGTCCGAACCGAGCGTGAAGGTCGTCGAGACGACATTGCCGTCCTTGTCGGCGACCGAGAAATGCGTCGTCGAGGGGCTTTCGTAGCGGAGCGGATCGCCGAAAGGCATGGCGTCGATCGGCTTGGCGCGCGCAGGGTCGATCAGTTTCGCGCGCTCGGCGGCATAGGCTTTCGAAATGAAACCGCCGACCGGCGCGGTGACGAAGGCGGGATCGCCCAGCGCGCGGTAGCGGTCAACATAGCCGAGCTTCATCGCCTCGGCCATCACATGCAGCGACGCCGCCGAATTGGCGCCCATCGCCTTGATGTCGAAATGTTCGAGCTGGTTGAGGATATTGAGCAGCGTTGCCCCGCCCGCGCTCGACGGCGGCGCGGTGTAGATGGTGTAACCGCGGTAGCTGCCGACCAGCGGGGCGCGCTCCTGCGGGCGATAGGCGGCGAGGTCGTCGAGCGTGATAAGCCCGCCATGCGCCTTCATGTCGGCGGCGATCCGGCGCGCGACTTCGCCCTTGTAAAAGCCGTCGGCGCCATGCTGCGCGATCTCGCCCAGCGTCCAGGCGAGGTCGGGGCGCTTCATAACCTCGTCCTTTTGATACAGACTGCCGTCGGGCTTGTAGAAGGCGGCCTTGCCCGCCGCGCTCTTCGACAGCCGCTCCTTGCCCCAGCTGAAAACGAAAGCCTCGTCGGCGCTCAGCCGCACGCCGTCGGCGGCCAGCGCGATGGCGGGAGCGACAATCTTGTCCCACGACAGCTTGCCCCATTTGCGATGGGCATAGTCGAAACCCGCGACCGTTCCCGGCACCGCGGGCGCCAGATAGCCGTAGCTCGCGACCGCGCGCTCCTTGCCGCGATTGTCGACGAACATGGCGGGGGTCGCGGCGCGTGGGGCGACCGAGCGGAAATCGATCACGCGCACCTCGCCCGAGGCGGCGTCGTAGACGCTCATATAGCCGTCGCCGCCGATATTGCCCGCGCGCGGCAGCGTAACCGACAGGGCGAAGCCGACCGCGATCGCGGCATCGACGGCATTGCCGCCTTCGCGCAGGATCTTCGCGCCGACCTCGCTGGCGATGGCGTTCTGGCTGACGACCATGCCGCGCGTCCCCACCGTCGGCGAATGGATCGACGGATATTCGAGGAGGTGGCGGCTCTGCGCGACGAGCGGCGCCGGAAGCGTCAGCGTCAGCGCGAGCGAAGCGGCGATCAGGCGGCGGAAGATCATCGGCGGACCCTTTTCTTATTCTCTGACGGCCGGTCGGGAAGACGGCGCGGGAGGGGGAGCCCCCACGCCGCCTGTCCCGGCGACCCGGCGGCGGTCAGAAACGCTTGCTGATCGAAGCGTAGAACTGACGGCCGCGGTTGCTGTACAAATCGCCGATATAGCCGAAGCTCTGATCGGCGAGCGGCGCGAGCTCGTTGAACAGGTTGCGCACCCCGATGCGGAAGCGCGTATCCTTGAGCGGGCCCTTCTCGGCCTCATATTGCACATAAACGCTGTGCGACATGTAATCCTTGACGCGGAACAGCGTCCCGTCGGCCAGCGCCGCCGAGGTGTCGTTCACCGGGCCGACATAGCTGCCGTACCAGCCCGCGCCCCAGCCCTTGTAGCGCCAGGTCAGGCTGGCCGATCCGCGCCACTTCGGACGGCCGTTCTGTTCCACCAGGCTTTCGGCGCCCGAGATGATGATCGTCGGATCGATGTCGCCCGACGTCTGGGCATCGAGCAGCATCTGCTGCATGTCGCCCGGCACCTGATAGAATTCGAGCAGGCGCGCCGCGTTGACGCGCAGGCTGATGTCGCCGATGCCCGTGTTGCGCACCTGATAATAGAGGCCGAAGTCGATACCGCGGACGCGGCGCGGGCTGAGGTTGGTATAATTGTCGATCACCTGGATCACGTCGCCGACGGGCGCGATACCCGTGCCGTCGAAGTCGTCGATATCGGCGGGGGTCGGATCGGCCCGCTCAACATTGGGGTTCGACGAACCCTGCAGACGGAGCAAATAGTCGAGGATGAGTGCATTGGAGTCGCCGAACAGGCCGATCACCTGCTTTTGCCGGATTTCCCAATAGTCGGTGGTCAGCGTCAAACGACCCGCGGCGCCGAAATTCATCTGGAAAGTTCCGCCGACCGACAGGTTTTGAGCCGTTTCGGGTTTCAGCTCCTTGCTGCCCGACCGGTTGCTGACGATGCCCTGTGCCTGACCGCACTCGTCGAAATTGGCGATGCGCGCCGCGCGCAGGTCTGCCTCGCAGCGGATCCAGTCGGTGCGCGTGTTTGACCGCTGGATACCATTTTCGAACAATTGCGGCAGGTTCGGCGCGCGGAAGCTTTCGGACCAGCTGCCGCGCAGCTGGAAGTTGCGCACCGGATACCAGGACAAGGCGATCTTCGGCTTCGCGACCGATCCGAAGCCCTGATAGGATTCGGCGCGGCCCGCAAGTTGCAGGTCGAGTGCATGGACCAGCGGCACATTCATCTCGGGCGAGACCAGCGGCACCGCAAGTTCGAGGAAGGCCGACAGCACATCGCGCGACCCGCTGCTGTCGGGGGTCGGGCTCGCGCCCATCGCGTCGCTGCCGTTCGACGAGTCGTCGGGCGCGACGTAGAAGATCGTGCCGTCGAGCCGGTCGTCGCGATCGTCCGCAAAGGTTTCGTGACGGAATTCGACGCCGGTCGCCATCCCGACCCGGCCGCCCGGCAGTTCGAACAGGTCGTTCTTGCTGAGCTTGAAATCGGCGAGGTAAAGCTCGGTCGTGCTGATGCGGCCGATATCGACCATGAAGCTGTCGATCACCTCCTGCGGATTGGGCGAGGAATCGAGCGTGCCGGGATTGAGCGGATCGCCGCCGTTGAACGGGTTATAGGCGGTCGCATCGGTACGGCTCAGCGCTTCTTCGAACAGCGTCATCGAAATCGTGTGCATGCTGTCCTTGGTCCGGGCGCGCGAGTAAAGCGCCGCGGTATCGAAATCGAAGCCGAGCAGCTTGCCGCGCAGCCCGCCGAGGAAGCGGGTGGTGTCGTTCTTGACGTTGACGATCGTCGGGCCAGCATCGACGGGGCGATAGTCGATCAGTTCGATCGACACCCCGGCATCGGACACGCCGGTCAGACCCGGAATCCGGTTCGGGCTGCCGACCGGACCGAAGGGGTTCCAATAGCCGTTGGCGGGGATGATGAGCCGCTGGCTCGACAGGTTGGTTTCGGTATCGCGGTAGGCGCGATAATCCGAATGATACCAGCCTGCCTCGGCATAGAATTCCAGCCCCGAATCAAATTCATGATTCAGGAAGCCGAACAGGTTGAAGCGATTGTTGCGTCCCAGGATCGTGCGCAGATAGTTGGTGTCGTACCGCAGATTTTCGTCGCTCGAGACGGTCGAGAGCGAGCTGTTGTCCCAGCAGGTGCCGGCATATTGGGTCGGCGCGATACAGCCGTCGTTGGTGTCGGGCTGGACATGGAAGATACCGCTGGTCGTCAGCGCGACGCCGTCGATGCGCGCCGTTGTGGTCGAGGGGGCGTAGCTGTTCGTCAGACGCTGGAATTCGCCCCAGATCGTATCGACCGATGTATTGCGGAAATCGGTGTCGCCTTCGAACGCCGTCCCGACGAGCAGCGGGCGCAGATCCGACGAGCGCGAGTTGTAACGTTCGCGCGCATAAAGCGGATCGCGGTGGTTGAACGATCCGAACAGTGAAATGTTGGTGCGGCCGTCATTGAACGTGTGGCCCGCTTCGAACGACAGTTCATATTCGCGCTGATCGCTGTCGTCGGTCAGGCTATATTCGCCGGTAACGCGCAGCCCCTTGAAATTGTCCTTGAGCACGGTGTTGATAACGCCGGCGACCGCATCCGATCCATAGATGGCGGCGGCGCCGTCGAGCAGAACCTCGACGCGGCGGACCCCCGTCACCGGGATGGTGTTGGTGTTGACGCTTTGCACCGGAACCAGATTTTCGGACTGGGTGCCGGGGTGCAGCACCATGCGGCGCCCGTTGAGGAGGACGAGCGTGTTGCCCGTGCCCAGCGCGCGCAGGTTGATCGACGCGACGTCGCCGCGCGCGTCGTTGATGCCGCCGGCGTCGCGGCTTTCGTTGAAGGCGACATCGCCCGCCTGCGGAATGGCGCGGAACAGATCGTCACCGCTCGTCGCGGCAATGGCGTCGATATCCTGTTCGTTGAGCAACGTCAGCGGCAGCGCCCCGGCGACGTCGGCGCCCTTGATTTGTGATCCGGTGACGACGATCGCTTCGCCCGAATCCTGTTCGATATCCTCGGCGATTTGCGGTTCAGGTTCGGCGCGGTCCTGCGCCATGGCGGCGGTTGCACTGGCGAGCAGCGAAATGCCGCCCATCAGGCTGATGAATTTTTGACCCCTGTTCATGCTATTGGCCCTTCCCTGAGATTTGGCAGATAAGCTATTGTATTTTTGTATTAATCCTCTCGATCGATAAGCGCGGCGACGCGCGCGGCCGACCCGGCGGCATAGGTCCAGCCCAAGGCCCCATGTCCCGTGTTTGCGATCACCCCCGGCGCGATCGGCCGCGTGATCGGCAGCGAATCGGGGGTCATCGGCCGCAGCCCCGCCCAGCTCGATTCGATCGCGTCATAGGTCGCCGCTTCTGGCAGCGCGGCGCGGGCGCTGGCGATCAATGTGGCGAGCCGCCGCGGATCGACCGCGGCGTCGCGCTGCGCCAGGTCGGCGAGGCCGGCAATCCGCATGCGATTGCCCAGCCGGGCGAAAACGACCCGGTTCGCAGCGTCGGTGATGCTGACCGTCGGCGCCGCGTCGCCCGGCGCGGCGGTGATCGAATAGCCCTTCATCGGCACGATCGGCAGGCGGACGCCGAAACTCCGCGCCAGCGCGAGCGATCCCGTGCCCGAACATAATAGGATCCGGTCGGCGGCGAACCGCCGACCGTCCCGCGCGACGATCGCGGGGCGCCGCGCGTCGGGCTCGATCGCGGCAATGTCGGTGCGGAACCAACTCGCGCTTTGTCCGTGCGCCGCCAAGGCCGCCCGAGCGCCGTTGCAGAAGCGATAGGGGTCGCCCACTTCCTCGCCGCCGTCGAACACGGCGCCGGCGATTTCCGGCCGGATCGCGCCGAGCGCGGGTTCGATCGCCACGACTTGGCCGGCGTCGATCAGGATTTGATTCGCGCCATGTTCGGCCTTCATCGCGGCGACACGCTCGGCCGCCGCAAAGCTTTTGGCGCTGCGATAGAGGATGAGCTTGCCGGGGGCGCTGCGCGCGAATTCGATGCCGTGCCGCTGCGTCAGCTGATCGAGCGCCGCGCGCGATTCGATCGCTAGCATCATGCCGGCCAGCGTGTTGCGGCGGAACCGCCCCGCCGAGGCGTTGCGCAGAAAGGCGATGCCCCAGCGGAGGAAATCGGGATCGAGCGAGGGCGTGAGGCGAAAGGCCGGATCGAGTCCCATCAGCAGCCGCGGCAATTGCGCGACGGTCGACGGGCTCGCGAACGCGTCGGTATAGGCATAGCTCAACTGCGCGCCATTGGCGAAGGAGGTGCCAAGGCCCGGGCCCTCGGCCGCGTCGACGAGCGTGACGCGGTGCCCGCGGTCGGAAAGGGTCAGCGCGGTCGCCATGCCGACGACGCCGGCGCCGATCACGATCAGCTCCTGCGGCCGCCTTGTCTGCGGCGGTTCGTCCTGTCCGAACGTGGCCCGCATCGATCAACCCGATCCCCCTGTGGCAGGGCGAAAGGGAAAATGCCGCCGCCTGCTCGCGGGGCAGAATATCGAAGGGTCACGCAGCGCAAATATGCAACATTTGTGACATCCATAGCCCAAAGCTATGGGCGGTCGGCGCGAATCCCCTCGAGCGTATCTTCGAGCGTGCGCAGGAACTGGCGCGCGATCTTCGACGGCGGCCGGTCCTCCAGCGTGACGTAGGACACGGTGAACCCCAGCGGCGGGTCGGTCGGCAGCCAGCGATAGCCGGGCGACTGCCAGGCGCGCGCGGTGAATTCGTCGATCACCGTGACGCCGCCCTCGAGCTGGGCCAGACGCGCCGCGATGAAGAAGGTCTGGACCGACACCGATTCGCGATAGGTAATGCCGCGATCGCGCGCCGCGCGGGTGAGGACGTCGCCGATCGGCCCCGTTGCCGCCACGCCAATGACGTCGCGATCGGCCAGCTGGTCGAGTGCAAGGCGCGGGCCGGCATCGGCGAAGGCGCCGTCGGGGAAGAAGACGACCAGCTCGCCTTCCGCCAGCAGCGAGCGCGTCAGGCGCGGATGGCGCGGCGGCGTATAGGCGATCGCGATATCGGTTTCGCGCTCGATCAGCGATTGCACCAGATCGTCATGATGATGCGTATGCACCTCGAAGGTCACGCGCGGCCATTCGCGGCGGAACTGGGCCATCGCCTGCGGTACGACGTCGAGCGCCAGGCTGGGCACGATGCCGAGCCGGATATGCCCGCCGCCCGCTTGCGACAGATTGCGCGCGGTATGCTGGAGCGAGGTGATGCGGTCGAAAATATCGCCCGCCTCGTGCATGAGCGCATGCGCCTCGTCGGTCGGGACGAGGCGGCCGCGGGCGAGCTGGAACAGCGCAAAGCCCAGGCCGTCCTCGGCGTGACGCAGCGTCTTCGATACCGAAGGCTGCGACACGCCAAGCGCGCGCGCGGCGGCGCTGATCGACCCGTGCGTATAGACGGCGTGAAAGACTTCGATCTGGCGAAAGCGCATGCCGCGACTGTACTCCCGCAAAAGCTGGGGTCCAGTGCCCTTTACGCTCATGCGCGCTGCGCGATCGCCTCGACCTCGATGAGGGCACCGTCGGCGAGCAGTGCCGAGACCACCGTGGAGCGCGCGGGGAAGGGCGCGCCGAAATGGCGGCGATAGGCCGCGTTGAACGCGGCGCCGAACCGCGCGTCGGTCAGCCAAGCCGTCACCTTGACGACATCGGCGGCGGTGCAGCCTTCGGCGGCGAGCACGGCGATCAGATTGGCGAGCGCCTGCTCGGCCTGCGCTTCGATTCCTCCGGCGACGATCTTGCCGTCGTCGCCGCGCGCGAGCTGTCCGGATGTGAAAACGAGCGACCCAGCGCAGCGGGCAGGGGAAAGCGGCGGTCCCGACATGATGATCCTCTCCTGTTTGGTTGCGACAGGTTCCTAGGCGCAGACCATTGAGCAAAATATCGCCGATCGGCGGGTGATCCATAGCTATGGGTTATGGCGTGCAACTTTCGGCGGGAGCGCGGCGCCGATGGCGCAACCGGAAGATTTTGCTGGCGGCTTGTCCGGTCTCGCGAGCGCCCAAACGGTCGCCGTAGCGTAAACTGTTGCTTTTTGGTCACGAATTTCGGGAAAATCCGCCATTGTCACCGCGATGGCGTTGACGCGGCCCGCCGCCGTATTACAGCGACCAGTCACCGCCAGTGCATCCCCTCCTTAGGCCCGATGGGTCACCTCTGGCGGTATGGAGAGAGAGACTATCATGACTTTGCGCAACATTTTGTTGGGCGCCACGATGCTGTGCGCCGCGACCACCCCCGCCATCGCTTTCGCTCAGGACACCGCTGAGGCGCCCGCAAGCGACACCGACTATGGCAATGACATCATCGTCACCGCGACCAAGCGCTCGCAGACGCTTCAGGATACGCCGATCGCCGTTTCGGTGACCTCGGCCGCCGATATCCAGAACGCGCAGATCCGCGACCTTATCGACCTGCAGTCGGCGGTCCCCAGCCTTCGCGTGTCGCAGCTCCAGTCGAGCGCGAACACCAACTTCATCATCCGCGGCTTCGGCAACGGCGCGAACAATCCGGGCATCGAGCCCTCGGTCGGCGTCTTCATCGATGGCGTCTATCGTTCGCGTTCGGCCGCCCAGATCGGCGACCTTCCGAATGTCGAGCGCATTGAAGTGCTGCGCGGTCCGCAGTCGACTTTGTTCGGCAAGAATGCGTCGGCGGGCGTAATCAGCATCGTCACGCAGAAGCCGCAGTATGAATTCGGCGGTTCGGTCGAGGCGAGCTACGGCAATTACGACGCCTTCGTCATCAAGAGCGACATCACCGGCCCGATTAGCGACAAGATCGCCTTCTCGCTCGGGGGCAACTACAACCGCCGCGACGGCTATGCCCGTGACGTCAACCTCGACACCGACGTCAACGATCGCAACCGCTGGGGCGTGCGCGGCCAGCTGCTGTTCGAACCGACCGAGGCGCTGACGATCCGCCTGATCGGCGATTATGACAAGATCGACGAGAATTGCTGCATCGCCGGCAACGTCATCGCCGGCCCGACGGTCGCGATCACCAATGCCCTCGCGGGCGGCCCCAGCGTCGATGCGAACAATCCCTTCTCGTATCGCGTCTACAACAACTTCCTGTCGTCGAACCTGATCAAGAATTACGGTGGTTCGGGCCAGATCGACTATGATCTCGGCAACATGTCGCTGACCTCGATCAGCGCCTATCGCGAGGTTCGCTCCAACACCAACCAGGATTCGGACTTCACCAGCGCCGACCTGATCGGTCAGAAGTCGGACGATACCGCGATCAACACCTTCACGCAGGAACTGCGTCTGGCCTCGGATTTCGACGGTCCGATCAACTTCCTGATCGGCGGCTATTATTTCAACGAGAAGATCAAGCAGCACAGCCAGATCTATTTCGGCGACGATTTCCGCGCCTATGGCAACGCGCTGATCCAGGCGGCAAGCGGCGGGGCGCTGAGCGTTCCGGTGCTTGAAGGTACGCTTGGCACGCTCGAAGGCGACCCGGCCAAATATGTGGGCACCTTCTTCCGCGCCGGTGACGGCATGGACGAATATTACGGCATGAAAAACACGGCTTGGTCGATCTTCGGCACGGTGGATTTCGACGTGACCGATCGCCTGACGCTGACCCTCGGTGGCAACTACACCAAGGACAAGAAGCGCTTCACGACCGACGTGACGAGCACTGACGTCTTTTCGGGCATCAACCTCGATGCGCCGGCCTATGCGCCGTTCCGCAACCAGCTGATCCTCGGCGGCGCGCTGCAACAGGCGGGCGTCAATCCGAACGATCCGGCGGCGGTCCTCGCATTTGCGACCAACCCCGCGACTGCGGCGACCTTCCAGCAGTTCCAGGCCTTCGCGACCGCGAACCAGAACAACCCGGCGGCGAACCCGCTGAACCCGCTGAAGGCGTTCCAGTTCCTGCCGCCCTTCCTGAATGTTCCGAACAGCGTCGAACCTGGCAAGACCAACGACGGCGACTTCAGCTACAGCGCGCGTCTGGCCTATAAGCTGACCGACACGGTCAACGTCTATGCGACCTATGCGACGGGCTTCAAGGCAAGCTCGGTCAACCTGTCGCGCGACAGCCGTCCGCTGGCCAGCGACCTGCCCGCGATCATCGCAGGCGGTCTCGGCACTCCGAACCTCGTGTCGGGCTCGCGTTTCGCGGCGCCGGAAGAGTCGTCGGTCTATGAAGCCGGGTTGAAGGCGCAGTGGTCGGTCGCGGCGTTGAACCTTGCGGTATTCAAGCAGTCGATCAAGGGCTTCCAGTCGAACGTCTTCTCCGGCACCGGCTTCGCGCTCGCCAACGCGGGCAAGCAGTCGACCTGGGGCGTCGAATTCGACGGTTCGGTCCGTCCGGTGCAGGGGCTGAATCTGTCGCTGGCGGTGACCTGGCTCGATCCGAAGTACGATAGCTTCATCGGCTCGGCGGTCGGAGATCTGTCGGGCAAGAAGCCCGCGGGCATCCCCGACCTGTCGGTTTCGATGGGCGGCACCTATACCTATGAATTCGCGGGCGGGACGAAGGCGATCGCGCACGTCGACTATCAGTATGAAAGCCCGACGCAGATTGTCGACGGCCTGACCGGGTTTGCTACCGATGCCGAAGGAATCCGGATTGCTCAGGGTCTGAAGCGTGAAGTGAACCAGCTCAACGCCTCATTCACGATCGCGCTGACCAACGGCTTCGAACTGGGCGTGTGGGGCCGCAATCTGACCAATGCGCAATATCTGACGACGGTGTTCGACGCCGTCGCGCAGGCGGGCAGCGTGTCGGGCTATCCCAGCCAGCCGCGCACCTATGGCGTCACCGGCCGCTTCAAATTCTGATCGGCCCCGGCGGCGCCATACGCCGCCGGATCGGCCATTCGGGCAAAAGAAAACCCCGGCCTCTCATGCGAGAGGCCGGGGTCTTTTTTTCGGGCGTTGCCGCCCGCCGGGTTTAGAATTTCACGCCGGCCGCGATGCCATAGCGGCGCGGTTCGACAGTGAAGATATTCGTGAACATGCCCGATGATTGATCGGTAACATACATGCCCGTGGTCGCGTTGGTATTCCCCAGATTCTGGACAAATCCGCGGATATAGAAGCGATCATCGGGGCCGTTCAATTGAATTTGCGCATTGATGACGGCGTATCCCTTGATCTTGTCGATCGGATTTTTGTTGAAGATGGTCCCCCAACTGCCACCGGTATAATTCAGATCGGCACGCGGCACGATCGTCCAGTCTCCGGCGTCGATGGTATATTGTGCGCCAACCGCCCATTTATAGGTCGGGGCGTTGGGAAGGCGATTGCCTTTCACATTGACGGTCACGCCGCTGGGATCGACGACGAACGGCAACGAGCCGGCGGCCCCGCCGTTAAACGCGGCTTGCAGACCCGGCTGCAACGCTGCGAGGGCAGGGTTGAAGCTGCCAACCGAGCCCGCTGCCGCTGCTGCCAGAATGGAGCATACCGAGAAGGCGCCGGTCGTGTTGGTTCCCGGCACCGAGGTCGTGCCCTGCAGACCCAGCGCGCCGTTGACGGCGTTGACAAACGCATTGACCTGGGCACCCGTGGCGCCCGAACCGCTAGCGGGCCGGATGGCGCAATTGGATGCGTTGAACAAATCCTTGATGATCACAGCGTCCGAGCGCCCACCTGACGGATCGCGTGGGTTGGCGAGGAAGCGATCATCCGACACTTTCGATTTCAGATAGCTGAAATTGGCATTGATAACGAAAGCAGGGGTCGGGCTGATAACGGCTTCGGCTTCGATGCCGTAAATATCGGCGTTGATGTTGTCATTTACCGAAGTTCGCGCGACGATGCGGCTGAGTTGTAGACCCTTATACTTATAATAGAAGCCCGTCAGATTCAGTCTGAACTGACCGTTGCCGAAAGTGTTTTTTGATCCGATTTCAAAGGCATCAACCTTTTCCGGTGCAAAGCTGATCGGCACGGCAAAAATGGGCGAGAGCGGCGGATTGATCCCGCCCGATTTGTAACCGCGCGAATAGGACGCATAGAGCAGATTGTCGTCGGTGATCTTGTAATCGAGCACCGCGCGGCCGGTGAGTTTGCCGAAGCTCACGGAATTGATGGCAAATGGTTGATTTCCGGGCGCCGTCGAGTCGAAATCGAAAGCAGGATCGTTCAGGTAGCTTGTCGCATCCGTCGCGCCGAACGGCACGAAGATATTCTGACTGGCACCTGACGTCGTCACGATCTGATTGCCTTCGCGATCGAGGAGAGGTTGACCGCCAGCATCGAGCAGGATTCGGCTTTTGGTATCCTGAAGATAGGTCGTTCGCGCCCTGACGGTCTTTTTATCATGGTTATACCGCAACCCGAGCGTCAATTTCAGCCTGTCGTTGAACTCGAAATAAGTTTCGCCAAACAATCCATATGATTTCAGGCGGAATTCCGGGGTGTCGTTTCGATAGAAAGGCGTCGCGGCGAAAGCTGCGCCACCGCTCTGTGCGCTGCCCAGCAAGCCTGCTGCATAGTCGAGGCCGAAGCTGTTGACGAAATAGTCATTGTCGGTCGTCTTGCTGTCGAAATAAATCCCGCCGAGCAGGAAGTTGAACATGCCGTCGAACGAGCTGTCGATGTGAGCCTCGGCGGAATATTGCCGCACATCGGCTCTCGACCGATCATAGTCGAAGCTGGTCGGTCCGCAAATGCCATTGCCGCCGAAAACGCCGACGCCGTTCGGATCCGCTTGCGACTGGCAGACTGTCGCCGGTCCATTGGGGATCAGAGCCTGGCGCATGTTGTTCAACACCGCCAACGGGCCGCCCGGAACCGCCGCCGCATTGAGCGTATTCAGACCCGCGTTGGTCGCATAGGAGTTTCCGACCGCAAGATTATAGTCCGACGTCGAATCGACACTGTTCTTCATATACCCGCCGGTGAGGTTCAGGCTCACGGGTCCGAAGTTATGAAACAGCTTCAACGTATATTGCTGTTCCTTGGCATAATAGGTCGGGGTGTAATCGACGCGAACAGTGCGAACATCGGGTGGGTTGACAACACCGGAGAAGGCATCGTTCGCCTGATACACGCTATTGAGCGCGACCGGTGCCAAAGCGCCCAGTCCGGCGATCGTCAAAAACTCCCGGCTGGTCAGAATGGTCGCCAGCGTGGCGTTGCCGTTCAGTGTTTCATAGGCGAGCTTGTCGGGTTGGCACCCGAGAATACCGGTCGGGTCGCGGTGGCAGAGTTGTTTCTGGATTCTGCTGCGATTGTCCTTTTCTCGGAAATAATAGCCGACGAGATCGACGCGCGTGTCATCATTGGGCTCCCAACTCAAGGAGCCGCGGATCGCATAGAGGTCGCGATCGTCGATGCGGCTCCCATTGTATAGATTTTTCGTATAGCCATCGCGATTGAGCCATGTGCCGGCTACGCGCACACCCAGCGTGTCGCCAAGTGGAATGTTGACCATCCCCTTTATGCGTTTTGAATCATAGTTGCCATATTCGGCCTCGCCTGCGGCGTGGAAAGCCGACAGGTCCGGTTTCGCGGTGATGAAGTTGACCACGCCCGATGTCGCGTTGCGACCGAACAACGTGCCTTGCGGGCCGCGCAAGACTTCGATGCGTTCAAGGTCGAAAAATTCGCTTTCGAAAAGCCGCGTGCTGAGCAGCGGCATATCATTGACGTGGATCGCGGTCGCGCTGTCGCAGGTCGTGCCGACGCAAAGGTCGCCGATGCCGCGGATCGTGAAGCTGGACGAGGTGAAGTTTGTTTTCGTGAAGGTGACGTTCGGCAGCGTCTGCTGCAAGGCCGAGGGGTTGACGATCTGTTGCTTTTCCAAGGCCTCGGCGGAAAAAGCGCTGACGGCGATCGGAACATCCTGGAGGCGTTCGGACTGGCGCTGCGCCGTAACGACGATCTCGCCATAGGGGGCGGAACTGTCGCTATCCTGCGCATAGGCGGGGCTCGCCACCGCCATGGCCAGGACCGACGTTCCGATCAGTGTCTTGAACTTCATCTATTCCTCCCTTTTTCGATCCCGCGGGTCCACGGGGTCGCCCAAATTCAATTGTGGTCAGGGGAGGGGATTCGACCGGGCATGCCAGAAGGCGCCGGGCCGCGGGGGCCAAGCGCCAGTGAGTATCCCACCTGCCAGCGGTGCTGGTCATCGTCCTCTCCCACCGGCGTCGGGGAAAACGCCGGCCTCTCCGGATTACGGTCCGCTCAAGCGAACTCTGTAATGTTTGAAAACTGCGCTGACTTTACCAAAGCGTCAAGTGGCTTGTTGGCGGGAAAATTCGAAAGGAAATTGCGGCTCTGCACAATCGGAAAAGGGTTGGATTCCGCAACGTAAAGCATCGGCGGCCGAACAAAAACTTGCGTGCACGCTCTTGCTTATCGGGGCAATCGTCCCGAAATGTGCGGCAAGAAAGCAACAGTGAAAGCGGGGATATGACGAGCAGCACGACCGAAATCGGACCCGACGGCAAAGTGGTGGTTCCCGATCATGTCGCCGCCGCGGTGCGGACGCTGATCGAATGGGCGGGTGACGATCCGGCGCGCGAGGGTCTGCTCGACACGCCCAAGCGGGTTGCGCGCGCGTGGAAGGAATATTGCAGCGGCTATGGTGAGGACCCCGCGGTCCATCTGTCGCGCACCTTCGAGGAGGTCGGCGGCTATGACGAAATCGTGCTGCTGCGCGACATCCCCTTTCAGTCGCACTGCGAGCATCATATGGCGCCGATCACCGGCAAGGCGTCGATCGCCTATCTGCCGCGCGAGCGCGTGGTCGGCATTTCGAAGCTTGCGCGCGTGCTCAATGGCTATGCCCGCCGCCTGCAGGTGCAGGAGCGGCTGACTGCCGAAGTCGCCAAATGCATCTGGGACAATCTGCACCCGCATGGCGTTGCGGTGGTGATCGACGCGCAGCACGGCTGCATGACCGGCCGCGGCGTGCGTACCCCCGGCGTCGGCATGGTCACCAGCCGCGTCCTCGGCTGCTTCCTCGAAGATCAGCGCAGCCGCAAGGAAGTGCTCAGCCTGATGGGCTATTGATGCGCGTCGCGATCGTCAGCGTGATTGGGAAGGCGGCCGATTAGGACCGATTGCGGACGTTGTTGCACTTTTTCACATCGTCATTCCCGCGAAAGCGGGAACCCAGTGTGGAGTTAGCTGACGCGAGCTTTGGGTTCCCGCTTTCGCGGGAATGACGAAAGAAGGTGAGGACCGCTCCCGACCCCAAAACCGTCGTCCCGTCAGCGGAGCAGCGCTTCCTCGACTTGTCCGAGCCGGTCCTTGCCGAAGAATATCTCGTCGCCGACGAAGAAGGTCGGGATACCAAAGGCGCCGCGCGCGACCGCGGCTTCGGTGTTGGCGGCGAGCTTGGCCTTGATCGCATCCTCCTGCGTGCGCGCCAGCAGCGCGGGGCCGTCGAAGCCGTTTGCTGTCAGGAAGGCAGCGGCGACCGCGGGATCATCCATCTTCAGCCCGTCTTCCCACATCGCGCGGTTCACCGCATCGATATAGTCGTCGAGCACGCCTTCGTCCTCGGCGACGACCGCGCCGCGCATGATGAGCAGCGTGTTCACCGGAAAATGCGGGTTGAGCCGGAATTTGGTGAGCCCGTGGCGCGCGATGAAGCGCCGCATCTCGAGATTTTCATACGCCATCTTCGCCGGCGCGTCGGCATATTGGATCATCGGCGCCTTGTTGCCGGTGGCCTTGAAAATGCCGCCGAGCAGGCAGGGGGTGATGATCAGATCGGCGCCTGTGCGGTCGAGCAGGTCGGGTAGTATCTTCATCGCCAGATAGGCGTTCGGACTGCCGAAATCGAAGATGAATTCGAGGGACTTTCCTGCGCTCTTGCTCACCATTTTTCTCCCCAGGGGCGAAGGTCGAGTTCGTGCGTCCACGCGCTTTTCGGCTGGCGGTGGAGCATCACATAATTGGCGGCGATGGCCTGCGGGTTGAGGATCAGATCCTGCGCCTTCGCATTGTCGAAATCGGGATGACGTCCCTTGATGAAATCGGTGTCGATCGCGCCGTCGATCACGACATGCGCAACATGGACGCCCTGCGGCCCCAGTTCGCGCGCCATCGATTGCGCCAGCATTCGCAGCGCCGCCTTGGCGCCCGAGAAGGCGGCATAGCCCGATCCGCCGCGCAGGGATGCGGTGGCGCCGGTGAAGATGATCGTGCCGCGGCCGCGCGGCGCCATGCGCTTTGCCGCCTCGCGCCCCATCAGGAAGCCGCCCAGGCACGCCATTTCCCAGACCTTGGTGTAAACGCGCAGCGTCGTCTCGGCGATCGGGAAGTTGACGTTCGCGCCGATATTGAAGACCGCGACCTCGATCGGTCCGACCTCGGCCTCGACTCGGTCGAACAGGGCGATCATCGCCTCTTCGCTACGCGCGTCGCCGGGAAAGGCGCGGGCATCATGGCCGTCTTCGCGGATCGACTGCGCCAGCGCCTCGAGCGCATCGGCGTTGCGCTCCCGGCGGTTGACGCAGGCGGTGAGGCCTTCGGCGGCAAAGGCGCGGGCAATCGCGCCGCCGGTGGCGTCGCCGGCTCCGATGATGACGGCTGCGGGGTTGGGCATGCGCGACTCTCCTCTTGCAGCAGATTGTAGCTATGATAAACATAGTGACAAGAGGTTTTTGTCGGTGGGATGAGAATGCCGATGAAGAGAATGACAAGGGTATAGGGACATCATGCCCAAACGCGCTGATCTTTCGGATACATTTTGCCCGGTCGGCCGCTCGGCCGAAATCCTGGGCGACCGCGCCGTGCTGCTGATCCTGCGCGACCTGTTCTTCGGGCGCCGGCGGTTCGAGGCGATCGCCGCGAACACCGGCCTCGGGCCGCAGCTCGTGTCGGCGCGGCTCAAGCTGCTGGTGCACGAGGGTGTGGTCGAGCGTCATGCCTATCAGGATCGGCCCGTTCGCCACGAATATCGGCTGACCGCGAAGGGCAAGGATCTGTTCGACGTGCTGTACGCGATGCGCAATTGGGCCGAGCGCTGGGCTTATGCGCCGGGAGAGACGGGAGGCGGACCGGCGATGCGCTATATTCACCGCGCCTGCGGCGCCGATGTCGGCACCGCGGTCGTCTGTCCGGGGTGCGGCGAAGCGCTCCATTATGGCGATTTGAAGGGCGAGCCTTCGGCGCCGCTTCAGGCCGAGCAGGCGGCGCGGAGCGGCGGTTGAAACCCCTCCCGCATGCGGGAGGGGCAGCGAGAGTTGCGAACTTGTTCGCTACTCGCAGCGGGGTGGGCGGGGTGATGCGGCGACAATGCCCACCCCATTGCGACTAGGCCCGGCTTCGCCGAACCAAGTCTCATTGCCCCTCCCGCATACGGGAGGGGCTGAACAATTTATGCCTTTTCCAGCGTGCATTGCAGCGGGTGCTGGTTCTGCCGCGCGGCGTCCATCACCTGATTGACCTTGGTTTCGGCGACTTCATAACTGAACACGCCGCACACTCCGACGCCCTGTTGGTGCACATGTAGCATCACCTGCGTCGCGCGTTCGATGTCCATGTTGAAAAAGCGCTGCAGCACCATCACGACGAATTCCATCGGCGTATAGTCGTCGTTGAGCAGTAGCACCTTGTACATCGAGGGCTTTTTGGGTTTCGCGCGCGTGCGCGTCGCAATGCCGACGCCGGGAGCGCCGGGCGTATCGTCATCCTTGCCCGCCATGGCGCGGACGATGTGAGGAATGGAGGCGGGAAGCATCATCATCGGGAATATCGCAAGCCGGGGCGGAATCGCAAGAGGGCGGGGATGCATTAACCCCCTTTTCGTCGCCCCCGCGAAGTCGGGAGCCTCTGGCAAGAGTGCACCAAGTCGATTGCGGCCCCCGCCTTCGCGGGGGCGACGATCAGGATAAAAACAAGAGCCGCCCGTTTCGCGAAGGAAACGAGCGGCCCTGTATGTGTCGGCGCGGGGTCGGGAGGAGGGGAGAGAGAGCCCGCGCCAACGAGGGAAGAAAAAGGCCCTTAGGCTGCCTTCATCTTCGAGCTGATGACCGACACGCGGTTCGAGATCGGCGCGAAGCTGTCGTTGGCGAGCTTCACGACCATTTCGCTGGTCTTCGAGGTCTGCGCAACGGCGGCGTCGAACGCCTTCTTGCTGTTTTCGGCATAGAGCTTGAAGAACTCGGCCGGCGACTTGACGGCGGTGTAGCCCTTCAGTGCGGCGGTGGTGTCTTCGAAGCTCTTGCGAGCGAAGGCGACGCCTTCCTGGCCGAGCGTTTCGAAGCCCTTGGCCGCGATCTTGCCCGATTCAACCATGGCTTCGATGTTCGCCTTGTTGAATTCGACAGCTTCCTCGGCGAGCTTGCTGCTCTTGCTCATGGCTTCCTTCGCCTTTTCGTTGAATTCGGCGGTCATCGCTTCGGCGCGGGTCTTGGCGTCTTCGGCGAACTTCTTGACGGTGTCGTTCATGGTCTTGAATCCTTTGGAGGCGGCGGCAACCGGCTTCGGCGCGGCCTTTGCTTTGGGGGTGATGGTCTTGGCGGCCGCCTTCTTGGGGGCGACCTTCTTGGCGGCCGGCTTTGCGGCCTTCTTTTGGACCGGCTTGGCCTTGGCCTTTACGGTCTTGGTCTTTTCGGGCGCCGGAGCGGCAACCGCAGGCGCCACGGGAGTCGCAACCGGCTTGGCGGCGGTTTCCAGCGTCGCGGCTTCGAAAGCCTTTTCGGCACTATCCATCTTGGTAGCCATCGGAACAACTCCTTTATGTTGCACTGCACAATATAGGAGTGGATCGGCGATTTCAAGGGCATTTTTGTGCAGCGCACAAAAATTGTCGATGAGCCGCCGCAGCTAATTGATAATCCCGCGATGTTACCGCTGTTTGACGTAGCGTCCGGGCGCGTCCTCGATCGCCTTTTTCTTGCCCTTTCCGGGCACGCGCGCGCCTTTGGCGGGCGTCTTGCCGCCGTCCTGATCGGCGATCCAGCCGATCCAGTGCGGCCACCAGCTTCCCTTGGTTTCGGTCGCGCCCGCCTCGAATTCCGCGAGCGAGGCGGCGTCATTGTCGCCGGTCCAATATTGATATTTGCCCGCCGCGGGCGGGTTGACGACGCCGGCGATGTGACCCGAACCCGCAAGCAGGAAGGTTTTTGGCCCCGACAGATGGTCCATCAGCCGCCAGACGCTGGCCAGCGGGGCGATATGATCTTCGCGTCCGGCCTGGATATAGGCGGGGGTGGTGATCTTCTTGAGGTCGATCGGGGTACCCATCACCGTCAGACTGTTCGGGATGACCATCCGGTTGTCGCGGTAGAGGTCGACAAGATATTGCCGGTGCCATTTCGCCGGCAGGTTGGTCGTGTCGCCGTTCCAGTAGAGCAGATCGAAAGGCGGATAGTCGTTGCCGAGCAGGTAATTGCTCACGACATAATTCCAGATGAGATCTCGGCCGCGCAGGCTGTTGAAGGTTGCGGCCATATAGCGGCCGTCGAGAAAGCCGCCGGCCGACAATTGCTGGAGCAGCGCCAGATAGCCGTCGTCAACGAACAGCTTGAGTTCGCCCGCCAGTTCGAAATCGACCTGCGCGGTGAAGAAGGTGACCGACCTGACCTTGTCGGCATCGCCCTGCGCAGCGAGCATCGCGAGCGTGGCGGCGAGCGTCGTCCCGGCGACGCAGTAGCCGATCGCGTGGACATGCGGCACGTCGAGCAGGTCGCGCACCGTGTCGATCGCATCGACCTGCGCCGCGATATAATCGTCCCACACGATATCCTTCATCGACGCGTCGGCCGATTTCCACGACACCATGAACACGGTCAGCCCCTGTTCGACCGCCCAGCGGACAAAGCTTTTCGCGGGATTGAGGTCGAGGATGTAGAAGCGATTGATCCACGGCGGGAAGATGACGAGCGGGACGGTGAAGACGTCTTTCGTCGTCGGCTCATATTGGATGAGCTGATAGAGATCGGTTTCGTGGATCACCTTGCCCGGGGTCGTCGCGATATTCACGCCGACCTCGAACGCATTCTTGTCGACATGGCTCAACTGCCCGCGCGCGAGGTCGGCGAGCATGTGGCGCAGCCCCTTGAGCAGGCTTTCGCCGCGCGTTTCGACCGCGCGCTTGATGACTTCGGGGTTGGTGACGGCAAGGTTCGTCGGCGACAGCGCGTCGGCCATCGACTTTGCGGCAAATTCCATCTTGGCCCGCGCATCGGCGTCGAGCCCCTGAAGCTGGCGCGTGGTTTCGAGCAACTGGTCCGACAACAGGCCATAGGTCTGCCGGATTAGCGCAAAGGCGGGGTTTGCGGTCCAGTCGGGGTCGGCGAAACGGCGATCCTTGGGCGCATCGGCCGCCGCGGAGGGCATGAAGGACGGCTGCATCGCGGCGAGCGACGACCAGAAATGCACACCCTGTTCCCACAACTTCGCGCCCTGTTCGGCCCAAAGCTGGGTCGCCGGATTGTCGATCCATCTGGCGGGATCGAACAGCGGCCGCGCATCCTTTTCCTCGTCGGCCTGACCGAGCGCGAATTCGAGCATCATCTGCTGCGCGCGCGCCATCACGCTGGCCCAATGCTGCATATCGTCGGGGGACGGGAGAAAGGGATTCGGCGCCTCGGCCGCGGTGCCGTCATTCTTGTCTTTTTCGCCCGCGTCGCTCATGCCGGTTCCCGCTGGTCAGCCTCTCGTCCGATGCGTATAACAGCCGCCGACGCGGCTGGCGAGGTGCCGATCGCGTTTCGACCGACTAAACGCTTACGAAAAGGAGTTGTTCTAGTTCCCCATGTCCGACGATGAATTCTACCGCATCAAGCGCCTGCCGCCCTATGTCATCGCCGAAGTGAATGCGATGCGAGCGGCCGCGCGTGCCGCGGGCGAGGACATTATCGACCTGGGAATGGGCAACCCCGACCTGCCGCCGCCGCAGCATGTGATCGACAAGCTGTGCGAGGTTGCGCAAAAACCCGACGCGCACGGCTATTCGCAGTCGAAGGGCATTCCGGGGCTGCGCCGGGCGCAGGCCAATTATTATGCCCGCCGCTTCAACGTCGAACTCGATCCCGAAAGCGAAGTCGTCGTGACGATGGGGTCGAAGGAAGGGCTCGCCAGCCTCGCGACCGCGATCACCGGCCCGGGCGACGTCGTGCTGGCACCGAATCCCAGCTATCCCATACACACCTTCGGCTTCATCATCGCCGGTGCGACGATCCGCAGCGTGCCGACGACGCCGGACGAAAATTACTGGCGCGCGCTCGACCGCGCGATGGCGTTCACCGTGCCGCGTCCGTCGATCCTGGTCGTCAACTACCCGTCGAACCCGACCGCTGAAGCCGTCGACCTCGCTTTCTACGAGCGGCTCGTCGCCTGGGCGAAGGAAAACAAGGTCTGGGTCCTCAGCGACCTTGCCTATTCGGAGCTTTATTACGACGGCAATCCAACGCCCTCGATCCTGCAGGTGCCGGGCGCGAAGGATGTGGCGATCGAATTCACCTCCATGTCGAAAACCTATTCGATGGCCGGGTGGCGCATGGGTTTCGCGGTCGGCAACAAGCGGCTGATCGCGGCGATGACGCGCGTCAAATCCTATCTCGACTACGGCGCCTTCACCCCGATCCAGGCGGCGGCCTGCGCCGCGCTCAACGGACCGCAGGATATCGTCGCGAAGAACCGCGAGCTTTACCAGAAGCGCCGTGACGTGATGGTCGAAAGCTTTGCGCGCGCCGGCTGGGATATTCCGAGCCCACCCGCGTCGATGTTCGCCTGGGCGCCGCTGCCGCCCGCGCTCAAGGAGATGGGCAGCCTCGAATTCTCCAAGCAGCTTCTGACCCATGCCAAGGTCGCGGTTGCCCCCGGCGTCGGCTATGGGGAGGACGGCGAGGGCTATGTCCGCATCGCGATGGTCGAAAACGAACAGCGCATCCGTCAGGCGGCGCGCAACGTCCGCAAATTCCTCCAGATGCATGGTGTGAACACGCCGTCGGTCGCGGCAGGATAGACGCGATGTTCGAAGGGGCGCCGACAATCGCCCAGACGATCCAATTGTCCGTCGCGCCGGTGTTCCTGCTGGTCGCGATGGGCAATTTGCTCAACGTCTTCACTGGCCGCCTCGCGCGCGTCATCGACCGGTCGCGCAAGCTGACCGAACGTCACGCGACGACGACGGGCGTCGAACATAGCCGGTTGGTCGAAGAATTGCGCGTGATCGCGCGACGGATGCGCGTCATCAACACCGCCATCCTGTTCGCCGTCTGCGGCGGGCTGGTGGTGTGCATCCTCGTGTCGCTGCTGTTCCTGCAATATGCGGCGGGCTTCCATCTCGGCGTCGCGGTATCGCTGGTCTTTGTGCTGGCGATGCTGTTCCTGCTGCTCTCGCTCGGCATGTTCCTCTATGAAGTGCGCCTCGCGACACACGCCATATTGATCCCGACCGAGTATCTCGAGCGCAACTAGGGTCAGGACCCTAGCGTCAGGGCATAACGCTGGCGCGATAGGTTGGCGCTACGCGTTTGCGGCTTGCCTGTTCATAGGCATATCCGGCCGCCAGAATATCGCCGTCGCTCCATTTGGTGCCGATGAAGGAGAGGCCGATGGGCAGCCCTTCGACCGCGCCCATCGGGACGGTGAGGTGCGGATAGCCGGCGACGGCGGGAAGCTGGCTGACGCCGGGACCGGTATAATGGTCGCCGTTGACGAGATCGGTGGTCCAGGCGGGCCCATTGGTCACGCCAACCAGCAGGTCGGCGCCGCTTTCGCGCAGCAGCCGGTCGATGCCCTCCGGTCCCGCTAGCCGCGCCGCCTTGGCCTTGGCGTCACGATAGGGCTGGCTGTCGAGGCCGCCCTTGCTTTCGGCAAGTTCGAACAGCGACTGGTCGAACCAGCGCATCTCGGCGGGCGTCGCCTTGTTGAAGGCGATCAGATCGGCGAGCGAGCGCGGCGCGCCCTTCCCGGGTAGCCCGGCCAGATAGGCGGCCATGTCGAGCTTGAGTTCGGTCATCAATATCTCGAATTCGGCATCGCCCAGGCCGTCGAGACCGCTACGGCTATCCTTGATCTCGACGATCGTCGCACCGGCGGCGCGCATCGTGTCGAGCGCGGCATCGAACAGCGCGCCGATGTCGGCGCGGCCGCCGATGCGATCGCGCAGCACGCCAATCGTCTTGCCGCGCAGCGCGTCCGGCGACAGCGCGGCGGCAAAGTCACGGCGGTGCGCGTCGGCCTCTGCCGTCGCCGGGTCGGCGGGATCGCTGCCCGCCAGCACCGACAACAGCGTGGCCGCGTCGCGCACCGTCAACGTCATCGGTCCCGCCGTATCCTGACTGTGGCTGATCGGGACGACAAGACTGCGGCTCACCAGGCCGACGGTCGGTTTGAAGCCGACCACGCCGTTCATGCCCGCAGGGCAGGTGATCGATCCGTCGGTCTCGGTCCCGATCGTCAGCGGCGCAAGGCTGGCCGCCGTCGCGGCACCGCTGCCCGCCGACGAGCCGCATGTGTTGCGGTCGAGCGCGTGCGGATTGCGCGTCAGCCCGCCGACGGCGCTCCAGCCGCTGGTCGCGTCGTTCGACCGGATATTGGCCCATTCGCTGAGGTTGGTCTTGCCCAGGATCACCGCGCCGCCTTCGCGCAGCCGCGCGACCAGCGGCGCATCGCGGCCGGTGATATTGTCTTTCAGGGCCAGCGAACCGGCGGTCGTCGCAACCGGCCCCGCCGCCTCGATATTGTCCTTCAGCAGCACCGGAATCCCGTGCAGCGGGCCGCGCACATGCCCCGCCTTGCGCTCCTGATCGAGCCGATAGGCCTCGCTCATCGCGCCGGGAAACACCGCGATCACCGCGTTGAGTGTCGGGCCCGCCTTATCGATATTCCGGATGCGCTCGAGATAGGCGGCGGTGATGACCTCGCTGCTCGTTTCGCCCGCGGTCATCTCCGCCTGCAGAGTCGCGGCATCCTTGCCGGCGACATCGGGAAGCGGCGGCGGCATGGCGGCGGCGGGGACGGAGGCGAGCAGAGCGGCTGTCAGCAGCGAAATTTTTTGCATGGCGCGAATGCTGGCAGCCGTAACGGCAATTGCAAGTGCCATTTTACGCTGTGCCGCCCCGGCGTTGACAGGGTGCGGCCGGGTCTGCACCTTCGCCCCCATCGGGAGAGAAAAATGTCGGAAAAGCCAGCTCTTGCCCTTGGTGCAGGGTCGCAAGCATCAACCAGCGTCGCCGCGAAAACGCGCACGATGCTGTGGGTGCTCTTGATCGTCTATATCCTCAATTTCCTCGATCGGCAGATCGTCAACATATTGGCCGAGCCGATCGCACGCGATCTCAAGCTGTCCGATTCCGACATCGGCCTGATGACGGGATTGGCCTTCGCGCTCTTTTACACCTTCCTGGGTTTGCCGATCGCGCGTTATGCGGACCGTCCCTCAACCAATCGCGTCGGGCTGATTTCGGTGTCGCTGGCGATCTGGTCGGGGATGACCGTGCTGTGCGGCATGGCGCAGAATTTCGTCCAATTGCTGCTTGCCCGCATCGGCGTCGGCGTGGGCGAGGCCGGGTGCACACCCGCGGCACACTCGCTCATCACCGATGCCGTCGAACCCGCCAAACGATCGTCCGCCATTGCCTTTTACGGGCTCGGGATTCCGATCGGCAGCCTCCTCGGTCTGATCGTCGGCGGCATCGTCAACGATCTCTGGGGCTGGCGCATCGCGTTCATGGTCGTCGGTGTGCCTGGCCTGTTGCTCGCCTTCATGGTCCCGATGTTCATCAAGGAGGTTCGCGCACGCGGCGCCGATACTGCTGCAACGACGGGCGCGAGCGGCGCCCTGTCGATCGGGCAGGCGCTACGTGAAGTGTTCAGCACCCGGGCCTTCGTCTACATCGCGATCGCGGCGTCCTTCACCGCCTTCCTGGGTTATGGCAAAGGCGTCTGGGCGCTGATCCTGTTTCAACGATCGCACGGGCTGAGCGCGGGCGAAACCGGACTTTTGCTGGGCGTCGCGCTGGGCATCGCGGGCATTTTGGGAACCTGGCTCGGCGGCTATTTCGCCGACCGGTTCGGCAAGACCGACCGCCGCCATATGCTCACCACGCCGGCGATCGGCATGGCGGTCGCGGCGCCGATCCTGTTTCTGGGCTACGCCGTGACCGAATGGCACGTCGCGATCGCGCTGCTGTTCGTGCCGACCGTGCTCAATGCCGCTTATTACGGGCCGACCTTCGCCTGCGTCCACGGGCTGGTGCAACCCGAGGCGCGCGCAATGGCCAGCGCGGTGATGCTGTTCCTGCAGAATCTGATCGGCCTCGGACTTGGCCCGCTCCTCTTCGGCATGGCGTCGGAGGAACTCAAGCCGACCCTCGGCACCGAAAGCGTCCGCTATGTCCTTTATGGGGCGGCGTGGCTCGGGCTGATCCCGGCCTTCTTCTTCTGGCGCGCCAGCCTGCGGCTCGGGAAGGAGCTCAAATCGGGTTAGAAGGGCGGCGGCGCTTGTTCGCGCTGCGCCTTCGCGGCGTCGGTCCACCAGGCAAGGTCGTCGGCGAAGCGCGGAAAGGCCCGTGCCAGTCGCTCGCCGTCCTCGCCCGCAGGCCCGCCGTCGGCATCGAAAGCACCGCCGATGCGCGCGAGGCTGAGCGGGGTCGCGGTGACCACCATGCCCATCGCGCCAAGCGTCGTGCGCCACGCGGTCGCGGCGCGGATGCCGGCGAAGGGGCCAGCCGAATAAGAGGCGATGGCGGCGGGGCGCCACGCGAATTGGGGAAGATAATGGTCGACCAGATTCTTGAGGCCCGGTTGCAGCCCGCCATTATATTCGCCGGTCACGAAGACGAAGCCGTCCGCCGCGGCGATCCGGTCGGCGAGCGCATCCATCGCGGCGGGGGCCTCGCCCGCTGTAAAATCGCTGTGCCGTCGGTCGAGCATCGGCAGATCCACCGCCATCGCATCGACCAGTTCGGCGCGGTCGCCGCGCGTAGCAAGGGAATCGACGATCCAGCGGGCAAGCTTGATGCCCTGCCGGTCGCGGCGATAGCTTCCGTAGAAGACCAGGATGGTGCGGCTCATCGGCCGACCGTGCCACGCCGCGCCGCCGAACGAAAGCGCGTCTTGCGCCGCGCCGCGCGTCAATTCTAGAGTGGTCGGGACCAAGGGGGGGGATTATGCGGGTTTATCGTACACCGGACGAATGTTTTGCGGGCCTGACCGACTGGCCTTTCGCACCGCGATATGCCGAGATCGCGGGCGGCCTGCGCGTCCATTATGTCGACGAGGGCGCCGCCGATGCACAGCCGGTGCTCATGCTGCACGGCGAGCCGACGTGGAGCTATCTCTACCGCCACATGATCGGTCCCGCGGTGCGCGCGGGCTTCCGGGTTGTTGCGCCCGACCTCATCGGCTTCGGTCGCTCCGACAAGCCGCTCGACCGGTCGGCCTACAGCTATGCGCAGCAGGTCGCGTGGATGCGCGCCTGGATCGAGGCGCTCGACCTTCGGAACATGATCCTCGTCTGCCAGGATTGGGGTTCGCTGATCGGGCTGCGTCTGGTCGCCGAAATGCCCGAACGGTTCGCGGGTGTCGCACTGTCGAACGGCGGACTGCCCGAGGGACAGGCGGCGCCCCGCGCTTTTGCGATCTGGCGCGCCTTTTCGCGCTACAGCCCGCTGTTCCCGATCGGCCGGATCGTCAAGGCGGGAACGAAGCGCCCGCTCAGCGCCGAAGAAATCGCCGCTTATGACGCGCCCTTTCCGACGCGCGCGTCGAAGGTCGCGGCGCGCATCTATCCGTCGTTCGTGCCGCTGGGCGACAATGTCGCGGTGCCCGATCAGAAGCGCGCATGGGCCGCGCTCGAACGCTTCGACAAGCCCTTCCTCTGCTGCTTTTCGGACGGCGACCCGATCACGCGCGGCGGCGATGCCCTGTTCCTCGGCCGCGTGCCTGGAACCGCCGGCATGCCGCACCGCACGTTGAAAGGCGGGCATTTCATCCAGGAGGATGACCCGGCGGGCTTCGTTTCTGCAATCGAAGCCGTCGCCGCGGCGGGGCGCGGGGCGTCAGCCGGGTAGCGGCAACACGCGGCTCTGCTTGACGACGCCGTAGGCCAGGCTGGTGTCGATCGACGCGATGCCGTCGATCGCGTGCAGCCGTTCGCGCACGAAGCGTTCGTAGCCGTCGAGGTCGGGTGCGACGACCCGCAACAGATAGTCGATATCGCCCGTCATCAGGAAGCAATCGAGAATATCGTCGATGGCGCCGATCGCCCGCTCGAATGTCTGCACGGTCGCCTGATCATGCTTGCTCAGCCGGATGCCGACGAACACGGTGATCGGATAGCCCATCGCCTTTTGATCGACGAGCGCGGCATAGCCGGTGATGACGCCGCGCTCTTCGAGCAGACGAACCCGGCGCAGACAGGGCGACGGCGACAGGTTCACCGCCGCGGCCAGATCCTGATTGCTCAGCCGGCCGTCGTGCATCAAGGCGCGGACGATCTGGTGATCCTTGCGATCCATGGGGCAGTCCTTGGCAGAATATTCCAATATTCGTTCTGCTAATGGCATATATTGGAAGCACCTGCCACCGGCCATTTGATACAAGCGGCGCTCGTTCACCGCAGGAGTCGCGCCCGTCATGTCGTCCTTTCCGCTTTCGGGTTTTGCGACCCGCGCCATTCATGCCGGCTATGACGCAAAGGCCAATGACGGCGCGCTGGTGCCGCCGCTGCATCTGTCGTCGACCTTCGTGTTCGAAACCGCCGAGGCGGGCGCCGAGATTTTCGCGGGCGAGCGCGAAGGATATTTCTACAGCCGCATCGCCAATCCGACGGTCGACCTGCTCGAACGTCGCATGGCCGCGCTCGAAGGCGCGGAAGCCGCCGTCGCGACGGCGTCGGGGATGGGCGCGATAACGGCGGTTTTCTGGTCCTTTCTGAAGCGCGGCGACGAAATCATCGTCGACCAGACGCTGTACGGCTGCACCTTCGCCTTCATGCGCCACGGCCTTGCGCGCTTTGGCGTCCGCGTCACCCATGTCGATCTGACCGATCCGGCCAATCTCGAAGCCTGCATCTCCGACGCGACGAAGATCGTCTATTTCGAGACCCCCGCCAACCCGAACATGCGGCTGGTCGATATCGCAGCGGTGTCGGCGATCGCGCGCGACCATGGCGCGCGCACCGTCGTCGACAACACCTATGCGACCCCGGTGCTGACGCAGCCGATCACGCTCGGCGCGGATATCGTGGTGCATTCGGCGACCAAATATCTGGGCGGGCATGGCGATCTGGTCGGCGGCATCGCGCTCGGCACTGGCGCCGATATGCAGCAGGTGCGTCTGGTCGGGGTCAAGGACATGACCGGCGCGGTGATGGCGCCGTTCAGTGCCATGCTGGTGCTGCGCGGGCTCAAGACGTTGAAGCTGCGCATGGCGGAACATTGCCGGTCGGCCGCGGCGATTGCGGCGACGCTGAACGATCACCCGGCGGTCGCTGCGGTGCATTATCCGGGGCTGGCATGTTTCGCCCAGCATGATCTGGCGCGGCGGCAGATGCCGGGTTTCGGGGGCATGATCGCCTTTGAACTGAAGGGCGGCTACGCCGCGGGCGTGGCGATGATGAACCGGCTGGCGCTTGTCCAGCGCGCGGTGTCGCTCGGCGATGCCGAAAGCCTGATCCAGCATCCGGCGAGCATGACCCATTCGACCTACACTGCAGAAGAACGGCGCGCGCACGGGATCGCCGACGGGCTCGTGCGGCTGTCGGTGGGACTCGAGGAGGCCGACGAAATCGCCGCCGATCTGACGCAGGCGCTCGATGCAGAGGTCAGGGCGTCCGTCGACGCCTGATCGCTTCGCGGGGTCAGTCGCTGAACGGATCGCGGATCAGGATCGTGTCCTCGCGCTCGGGGCTCGTCGACACGAGCGCGATGGGGGTTTCGATCAGTTCCTGCACGCGCTGGATATATTTGATTGCCTGCGCCGGCAGGTCGGCATAGCTGCGCGCCCCTGCGGTCGATTCGCTCCAGCCGTCCATCTCTTCGTAGATCGGTTCGACCTCGGCCTGATCGGCGGCGTGCGCCGGGAAATAGTCGAGGATCTTGCCGCGCAAACGATAACCGGTGCAGATGCGCACCTTGTCGAAGCCGTCGAGCACGTCGAGCTTGGTCAGCGCGATGCCGGTGACGCCCGATACCGCGCAGCTCTGACGCACCAATACCGCGTCGAACCAGCCGCAGCGGCGCTTGCGTCCGGTGACGGTGCCGAATTCATGCCCGCGTTCGCCGAGCCGCTGGCCGGTTTCGTCCTCGAGTTCGGTGGGGAAGGGGCCGCTGCCCACGCGCGTCGTATAGGCCTTGGCGATACCGAGCACGAAGCCGACCGCCGACGGGCCGAGGCCCGAGCCGCTGGCGGCGGTGCCGCTGACGGTGTTCGAACTGGTGACGAAGGGATAGGTGCCGTGATCGACGTCGAGCAGGACGCCCTGCGCGCCTTCGAACAGGATGCGTGCGCCCGCCTTGCGGACCTTCTTCAGCCGCTTCCACACCGGCTGCGCATATTCGAGCACGAAATCGGCAATCTCGGCGAGGTCGGCCTTCAATCGCTCGCGATCGATCGGCGGCTCGCCGAAACCGGCGCGCAGCGCGTCGTGATGCGCGGTCAGGCGGTCGATCTGCGGATCGAGCTTGTCGAGATGCGCAAGGTCGCACACGCGCAGCGCGCGGCGGCCGACCTTGTCCTCATAAGCCGGACCGATGCCGCGACCCGTCGTGCCGATCTTGCCCGCGCCCGCCGCGGTTTCGCGCAAGCCGTCGAGGTCGCGGTGAAAGGGCAGGATCAGCGCGCAATTGTCGGCGATCGCGAAATTCTCTGCGTTGATCTCGACGCCCTGGCCGCGCAGCTTGGCAATTTCGTCTTTCAGCGCCCAGGGATCGAGCACGACGCCGTTGCCGATGATCGACAGCGTGCCGGTGACGATGCCCGACGGAAGCAGCGACAGCTTGTAGACCTGTTCGCCGACGACCAGCGTGTGACCGGCGTTATGGCCGCCCTGAAAGCGGACGACCGCGTCGGCGCGGCTGGCGAGCCAGTCGACGATCTTGCCCTTGCCCTCGTCGCCCCACTGCGACCCGATGACGGTAACATTTGCCATGACGCTGTCCTGCTGAACGGGGCCCTTTCGACCCGGCGCGGCCTTAGCGGATTTGGCTGTCGAGGCAAGGGCGAAGGCCGTAAAATAGTGCCGCGCCGCGCAGATCGCGGCTGTTACATCTTGTCATAACATCGCGGTGCGCGGTCACATCCTCGCGACAATTGCAGGCTAGTGACCCGACGGACAGCATGATGACGGAGGCGATGATGACGCGGCGATTTTCGACCGGATGGGCCGCCATGGCGGCGTTTGTCGCGGCGAGCCTGATGGTGCCGGGCCCCCTCGCCGAGGCGCGGGAACGGCTGCGCGAGCGGATTGCCGAACGCATGGCGGAGCGCATGGGCGCCGATGCCGGGGCAAAGGTCGCGGGCAGCGAAACGATCGCCTATGGCCGCGATCCGCTCCAGACGCTTGACATATGGCGCGCAAAGGGCGCGGCCGGTCCGGCGCCGCTGATCGTCTTCGTGCATGGCGGCGGCTGGAAGCGCGGCGACAAGGACAATGCGACCGGGCATTTCAAACCCGAACATTATCCTGCCGAGGGCTATGCCTTTGCGTCGATCAACTACCGCCTCGTCCCCGCCGCGACGGTCGAGGAGCAGGCGGCCGATGTTGCGGCAGCGGTGCGGGCGATCGTCGAGCGTGCCGACGCACTGGGCGTCGACCGGCATCGCATCGTGCTGATGGGGCACAGCGCGGGCGCGCATCTGGTCGCGCTGGTCGGCACCGACCCGCGCTATCTGAAAGGCGCCGGCCTGTCCTTTGCCGATATTGCGGGTGTCATACCGATCGACGGGGCGGCCTATGACGTGGCGGCGCAGATGAAGGACGGGCCGCAAATCATGCAGTCGACCTATACGCAGGCCTTCGGCACCGATCCGGCGCGCCAGCGCGCGCTGGCGCCAACGGCGCAGGCGGCGGCACCCAACGCCCCCGCCTTTTTGCTGCTGCACGTCCAGCGGCCCGACGGCGTGCGCCAGGCCAAAGCGCTCGGCGCCGCGCTCGAGGCCGGCGGCAGCCGCGTCGCGTTCGGCAGCTTTCCGGGTGAAGGATTGAAGGGCCATGCCGAGATCAACCGCCGCCTCGGCGATCCGTCCTACGCGGCGACCGCGACGGTCGACGCGTGGCTGAAGCGGGTATTCGGGCGATAGCTTCTGGGAGGCGACCAACGGCTCCACGCCTTCCAACATTTCGTCATCCCGGATCAAGTCCGGGATGACGAGGGGAGAAGGGGCCGCTACGGTCGGGATCGCCTCTGCGCGGAGCCGTTTCTCGCAAGGCCGGTGAACTGCGGGCTTGCCGATGCCCGCCAAAGAGGCGCCAATGACCGATCCCGACGCACCCTATCACGCGCATATCTATTATGACCCTGCCGAGCGGCCGGCAGCCGCGGCCTTGCGCGACGCCTTCGGTGCCGATTCCGCAATCCTGTTTGTCGGGGCCATGACCGATGGCGCGGCCGGGCCGCATCCGATCGCGCAATATGAGGTGCATTTCCTCGCGCGCCATCGCGCCGCCGTCGTGGACGCGATCGAGGCGACGGGGCTGCGCGCGCTCGTTCACCCGCTCACTGACGACGATCTCGCCGATCACACCCGCCTTGCGCACTGGATCGGCGAGCCGATCGAGCTCGACGTGACCGTGCTCGACCCGCCCGGCGTCAACCAGGGGATTCCGCGTTTCGGCGTTTCGGATTTTTAAGCGGCAACCGGCCCTTCGGGGCCGAGCGTGAAGCCGCAGCCGAGCCGCGCCGCTTCGTCGGCATCGGTGAGCGCCGCGACCGTTTGCCATCCATCCGCGCGCAGGCTGGCGGCGAGCGCCGGATCGTGGCCGAGCGGCAGGAATATCCGCCGATCGCTGTCGCGCTCGACGCCCAATCCTTCGTCGATCAACGGGTCGGGGTAGAGCGAAAAGCCCACCGCTGGTTCTTCCTGATCGTCGCCGACCGGGATCGCATAACCGCCGCCGCGGCCGATTGCGTCGCCCTGGCCGGGAACGAAGATCTGGAAGCCGAACCAGCTTTGATAGGCAAAGCCGTGACGTTCGGTCGGATCGAGGGTCAGATCGGCGCGGCCGCGGATCGGCGCCGCGATTTCTTCCAGCGCGTTGATACGACTGGTGAGTACGCCCGCGGTGTCGAATGTGCGCAGATCGGCGATCGCGCGGTCGAAAGGCCCCGTCGCGCGCAGCAACGGCAGATAGGCTTCGGCTCCGATGCGCGCGAGCGCGCCGGCATCCTTGGCGTCGAGTTCGTCACGCAGCATCTGCAGATCGGCCGTAATGGGCAGCGGACCCGCGGCGAGCAGGTCGACGACATCGGGCAGGGTGAAGTCGATCGTAACCCGGCCGATACCCGCCGCATCGAGCGCGTCGATCGCGACCGAGACAATCTCGCGCGCGGCTGCGACGCTGTCGCTGCCGATCAGTTCGGCGCCCACCTGCAGCATTTCGCGCGCCGGGCGGAGCTGGCTCGCGCGCAGCTTGACCACCTGGCCAGCATAGCACAGGCGCAGCGGGCGCGGCGCATGCGCGAGCAGCGAGGTTGCGATGCGACCGACCTGCCGCGTGATGTCGGGGCGCAGCGCGAGCGTGCGCTGCGACACCGGGTCGGTGAAGCGGAGCAGATCGCGCGCGGCGCGTTCGTCATTGCCGCCCAGCGTTTCGCGAAATTCGGCGAGCGGCGGCGAAACGCGGCCATAACCATGCGCGCGCATCGCATCGACGAGCGCGCGGGTAACGCGCGACGCGGCCTCGGCCTGCGCGGGCAGGCGGTCGCGGAGCCCTTCGGGCAGCAGGGCAGGGGCCTTGGTCATGGGGGTGGCCTTAGAGCGGGAAAAGCGAGGTTTCAATCAACGCCGTATCCCCGAGCGGAGACGAGGGGCTTTGCCGAGCGAAGTCGAGGCAGCTACCTCGCTGGTTCTCGCGACGCTCGAACGGGTCCCTCGTCTTCGCTCGGGAACACGGATTTCCTTGGAGCGATCAGAACTTCAGTCCCTTCACCATCTTGACGCCGGGCAGCTGGCAGACCTGCCACAACAAAGGTTCGGGCATGGCCGAGTCGAGGCTGAGCAGCAGCACCGCCTCGCCCCCGGCGGCGCGGCGGCCGAGGTGGAAGGTGCCGATGTTCAGCCCCGCATCGCCCAGCGTGCTGCCGATACGACCGATGAAGCCGGGCGCGTCCTCGTTGACGATATAGAGCATGTCGCCGTCGAGATCGGCCTCGACCTTGATGCCGAACATTTCGACGAGGCGCGGTTCGTTGTTACCGAACAGCGTCCCCGCGACCGAACGGTCGCCGGCTTCGGTGGCGACGGTGACGCGGACGAGGGTGTGATAATCGCCCTCGCGATCATGGCGCACCTCGCGCACGTCGAGGCCGCGTTCGCGGGCAAGATGCGGCGCGTTGACCATGTTCACGCTGTCCGAATAACGGCGCATCAGCCCGGTCAGGACCGCGGCGGTGATCGGCTTCAGGTTAAGTTCGGCCGCCGCCCCCTCGACCTCGATCGAGATGGTGGTGAGGTTGTCGTGGGCGAGCTGACCCACCAGACTGCCCAGCTTTTCGGCGAGGCTCATATAGGGGCGCAGCTTCGGCGCCTCCTCGGCCGACAGGCTGGGCACATTGAGCGCGTTGGTAATGCCGCCGGTGAGCAGATAATCGGAAAGCTGTTCCGCTACCTGGATGGCGACATTGACCTGCGCTTCGTCGGTCGATGCGCCGAGGTGCGGCGTGCAGATGAAGTTCGGCGTGCCGAACAGCGGATGATCGGCGGCCGGCGGTTCGGTCTGGAACACGTCGAGCGCCGCGCCCGCGACATGGCCGCTGTCGAGCGCCTCCTTCAGCGCCGCCTCGTCGATCAGGCCGCCGCGCGCGCAGTTGATGATGCGCACGCCCTTCTTGGTCTTCGCAAGATTTTCCTTCGACAGGATACCCCGCGTCTGGTCGGTCAGCGGCGTGTGCAGCGTGATGAAATCCGCCTTGGCGAGCAATGTGTCGAGATCGGCCTTTTCGACGCCGAGCTCTATTGCGCGCTCGGGGGTCAGGAACGGATCGAAGGCGACGACCTTCATGCGCAGCCCCAGCGCGCGCTCGGCGACGATGCTGCCGATATTGCCGCAGCCGATCAGGCCCAGCGTCTTCGACGTCAGTTCGACCCCCATGAAGTCGTTCTTCGGCCATTTGCCTGCCTGCGTCAGCGCATTGGCTTCGGGGATCTGGCGCGCGAGCGCGAACATCATCGCGATCGCATGTTCGGCCGTGGTGATGCTGTTGCCAAAGGGCGTGTTCATCACGACGACGCCCTTCTTCGACGCCTCGGGAATGTCGACATTGTCGACGCCGATCCCGGCGCGGCCGACGACCTTCAGGTTTGTCGCGGCGGCGAGGACGTCGGCGGTGACCTTGGTGGCCGAGCGGATCGCGAGGCCGTCATAGGCGCCGATCATCGCGATCAGCTCGTCCTTCGTCTTGCCGGTGATGACATCGACGTCGATGCCGCGTTCCTTGAAGATCGCGGCGGCTTTGGGATCCATCTTGTCGGAAATCAGAACTTTGGGTGCGGTCATGGAATGAAACCTTCCGTGTGCTCCCGCGAAGGCGGGAGCCCAGCTCCCGATGCTTGCGGAATGAAATGGCAGGAGATGGGTCCCCGCCTTCGCGGGGACACACCGAATTCAGGTAAGCGAGGCGTAAGCCCAGTCGAGCCAGGGCCCGAGCGATTCGATATCGGCGGTGTCGACCGTCGCGCCGCACCAGATGCGCAGCCCCGGTGGAGCATCGCGATAGCCGGCGATGTCATAGGCCGCGCCCTCGGCTTCGAGCAGCCCGGCGAATTTCTTGATGAAATCCGCGTCGGCCCCAGCGACCGACAGGCACACCGACGTCTTCGATCGGCTGGCGGGATCGGCGGCGAGATGGCTCAGCCATCCGCGTTCGGCGACGATCGTGTCGAGCGCCGCGGCGTTCGCATCGCTGCGCGCCTTCAGCCCGTCGAGACCGCCCAGCGACTTCGCCCATTCGAGCGCAAAGATCGCGTCTTCGACCGCGAGCATCGAGGGGGTGTTGATCGTCTCGCCCTTGAACACGCCTTCGGCAAGCGCGCCCTTCGACATCAGGCGGAACACCTTGGGCAGCGGCCAGGCCGGCGTATGGCTTTCGAGCCGTTCGACCGCGCGCGGACCCAGGATCAGCACGCCATGCCCGCCTTCGCCGCCGAGCACTTTCTGCCAGCTGAAGGTCGCAACGTCGATCTTGTCCCACGGCAGGTCATAGGCGAACACCGCGCTGGTCGCGTCGGCGAAGCTCAGCCCCTCGCGGTCTGCCGGAATCCAGTCGCCGTCGGGAACGCGGACGCCGCTGGTGGTGCCGTTCCAGGTGAAGAGCACGTCGTTCGACCAGTCGACCTGGCCCAAATCGGGAAGCTGGCCGTAATCGGCGCGGATCACCGTGGGATCGAGCTTGAGCTGCTTGGCGACATCGGTGACCCAACCTTCACCGAAGCTCTCCCAGGCCAGCGCCGTCACGGGGCGGGCGCCCAGCATCGTCCACATCGCCATTTCAAAGGCGCCGGTGTCCGATCCCGGCACGATGCCGATGCGGTGCGTATCGGGCAGGCGCAGCATCTCGCGCATCAGGTCGATGCAATATTGGAGGCGCGTCTTGCCGATCTTCGCGCGATGCGAACGGCCGAGCGATTCGGTGTTGAGCTTTTCGGGGGACCAGACCGGCGGCTTCGCGCACGGACCGGAGGAAAAATAAGGACGCGCAGGCTGTGCCTGCGGTTTACGCACTTCAGTCATGTCAGACTCTCCTTGCAGAGAGCTCGCGCGGCGTTGGGACCGCGTGGCCCGGCGCCGCGTTTAAGCCGGTGCGCGCAACTGTCAAACAAAATGCGCGGAACGTGCGAAATTTCCGGCAAGCCGCGCCAAAGCTTTACGCCCTGTTAACCAAGATGTCGGTAAATTGACGCCATGCCGATCCCGCCGTTCCTGAAGCCCCGGATCCTGGTCGCCGCAACCGCGGCGCTGACGCTCTCGGCCTGTTTCAGCACCCCCGACGTGATGAAGCGGAGCGATGCCAAACGCCCCGCCGCGACCAAGCAGCAGCGGCCGCAGACGATCGGCGCCGCATCCTTCAGCAGCCCCGAGGCGCAGCAATGCGCCTTTGATCTCAAACAGGCGGGGGTGCGCTTCACGCCGCTGCCCGATCAGGATCATGGCGGCGGCTGTACCTCGATCGATTCGGTCAAGCTGCTCGACATCGGAACCCCGGTGACGAACCTCGGCCCGATGACCTGTCCGCTCGCGAAGAATTTCGCCGCCTGGGCGCAATATGCCGTCCGCCCCGCGGCGCGCAAATTCTTCGGGCAAGAGGTGGTGAAGATCGAAACCTTCGGCACCTACAGCTGCCGCAACATCTATGGCGGCCGGTCGGGCCGCCTGTCGCAGCACGCCTATTCCAATGCGATCGACGTGTCGGGTTTCGTCCTTGCCGATGGACGCCGGATCATGCTCGACGGCGGATGGAAGGGCGACCGGGCGTCGCAGGACTTCCTGCGCGCACTGCACAGCTCGGCATGCCGCCGCTTCGGCACGGTGCTCAGCCCCGACTATAATGCCGCGCATTACAATCATTTCCACATGGACATGAGCGGCAACGGCTTCTGCCGCTGACCAAGCCCGCGCGCGGGCGTCTTGGCAAAGTCATACGAAGCGGCTAGCCGTCCGCTAATGACAAAAGATAAACAGACCCATCGTTCGCGTTTTCACAAAGCCAAAGACGACGCACAATTCGCCCAGCAGGCGACCTCGACCCCGCAGACCGCAAGCGAAGCCTATAAGCTCGCATTTCAGGACACCGACTTCCTGTTGCGCGAAGACTTGCGTCCGGTGCGGTTTCAGCTCGAACTGCTCAAGCCCGAACTGCTCCTCGACGAAGCGAAGATCGAATCGACGCTCGTCATCTACGGCTCGGCGCGTATTCCCGAACCCGATCAGGCCGACGGCCTCGAAGCTGCGGCGACCGACGATGCGTCGCGCAATATCGCGCGGCGTCTGAAGGCCAAGGCGCGCTATTATGACGAGGCGCGCAAGCTGGCGCGGTTGGCGAGCCAGGTTCCCGTCGATGCCAATGGCGATCGCAATTTCGTCGTCTGTTCGGGCGGCGGCCCGTCGATCATGGAAGCGGCCAACCGCGGCGCGGCCGACGAAGAGCGCGAATCGATCGGCCTCAACATCGTGTTGCCGCACGAACAGGCGCCGAACCGCTATGTCACCCCGTCGCTAAGCTTCCAGTTCCACTATTTCGCGCTTCGCAAGATGCACTTCCTGCTGCGCGCGCGTGCTGTCGCGGTCTTTCCCGGCGGCTTCGGCACCTTCGACGAAATGTTCGAGCTGCTGACGCTGATCCAGACTGGCAAGATCAAGCCGATCCCGATCGTGCTGTTCGGCAAGCAGTTCTGGAACCGCGTCGTCGATTTCGAGGCGCTGGTCGAAGAGGGCGTGATCAGCGCCCGCGACCTCAAGCTCTTCACCTTCGTCGAACATGCCGAAGAGGCCTGGGACGTCATCCAGAGCTTCTACGCCAACGCCGATCATCACTAGGACCAGGAACCCCGAGGGCTTGGCCCTCGGGAAGCGAACGCCCAACGGATCGGGCTATTTCGACTGGTCTTCGAGGTAGAGAATCAGCGCCTGGCGATCGGCAGCGTCGATGACCCCGGCAAAGGCCATGCGCGTGCCGGGGACGGTCTTCATCGGATCGGCAAGATAGATATCGAGTGCGGCGGCGTCCCAGACGCCGCCCTTTGCCTTCATCGCGCCCGAATAGGCAAAGCCCGGATGCGACGCGACCGGGCGGCCGACGATACCGTGCAGGTTCGGGCCGATACCGTTCGGGCCATCCTTGTCGATCGTGTGGCAGGCGGCGCAGCGCTTGAAAATCTGTTCGCCCATCGCCGCGGTCGGCGCGACGGCGGGCGTAGCCTGAGCCGCGGTTTCAGCCGCTCGCGCATCGCTCGCCGCCGTGTCCGCCGGCGGTGCGGCCTTGCCGCAACCGGCAAGGGCCAAAACGCCCGCCAGAAGGACGGGCGCGCGGCGCATTATTTCTTGGCTTCGGCGGGCGCGGGAGCCGCGCCTTCCGCCGGGGCGGCGGCCTTGTCGCCTTCGGCGGCCGGTGCCGCGCCATCCTTGCCCTCCGCCGGAGCGGCGGCATCGGCAGCCGGTGCCGCTTCGGGCGCGGGCAGCGGCAGGTTCGAACCCTGCGCGTTCAGATAGACGATCAGGTTGGCGCGATCCTCGGGGCTCGACAGGCCGGCGAACGACATTTTCGTGCCTGCCGCGAACTTGCGCGGGCTGGTCAGCCAATGGTCCATCTTTTCGAAGTCCCAGTTGCCGCCGACGCTCTTGAGCGCGTCGGAGAAGGCGAAGCCGCCCTTGCCCTGACCGATGGCTTCACCCATCGTGCCGTAAAGATTGGGGCCGATGCCATTGGCGCCGCCCTGATTGATCGTATGGCAGGCGGCGCATTTCGCGAACACCGCTTCGCCCTTTGCCGGATCGGCGGCTGCGAGCAGGTTGGGCAGCGGCACCGCCGCCGCGCCGCCGCCGCCACCGGCTTCGGCATCTTCGATAGGAAATCCGGGCTTTTCAGGGGCATGGCTCGCACCCAGCATGCCGGTGCCGATCGTCAGGCCCAGCGCGCAGATACCGGCGAAGAGAGCCCAGCCGGCGATAGTATTGTTGCGGTCGTCCATGTCAGGCCCCGTTCGCTGGCGCCCACCCCGGGCGCATCGATTGATTTGGACGCTCCCTTACTTGGGCATGGGCGGGGGCGCAAGGGGATGAAATGTCCCGGCGGCATGCGCACGTTCGGTTGCCTCCGCATCGCGGGGCCGCTATGCGCCGCGGCGCGGTTTTCTGGAAGGCGTTCATGGGCAGCTATTCGGCTTCGGCACAAAGACTGGTCGACACGATGACGGCGGCGGCGCTCGCCGATCCCGCGCGGGGGCTGGCCTTTCAGGGCGCGCCCGGCGCGAACAGCGACCTTGCGGCGCGCGAATTCGACCCGCAGGCGCTGCCGCTGCCCTGCTACAGCTTCGAAGATGCGATCGAGGCGGTGCGCGACGGGCGCGTCGACCGCGCGATCATTCCGATCGAAAACAGCCTGCATGGCCGCGTCGCCGACATTCATTTCCTGTTGCCCGAATCCGGCCTGTCGATCGTCGGCGAACATTTTCTGCGCATCCGCCACGGATTGATGAGTCGCAATCTTGGCCCCGTCACGCGCGCGATGAGTCACGAACAGGCGCTGGGACAGTGCCGCCACTGGCTGCGCGCGCACCATATCTCGCCGATCGCGCATAGCGACACCGCGGGCGCGGCAGCCTGGGTCGCCGACAGCGACGAGGTCGGGCTGGCCGCCGTCGCGCCGCCGCACGCCGCCGATCTTTACGGGCTGACGCTGCACGAATCGGGCATCGAGGATGCCGATCACAATATGACACGCTTCGTCGTGCTGGCGCGCGAACCGCTCGCCGACATGCCTGCCGATGTGCCTCGGATGACGACCTTCATCTTCGAGGTGAAGAATATTCCGGCTGCGCTCTACAAGGCGCTGGGCGGCTTTGCGACCAATGGCGTCAACATGACGAAGCTCGAGAGCTATCAGGACGGCGGCAGCTTTGCCGCGACCAAATTCTATGCCGATATCGTCGGCGCGCCGGGCGAGGAAAATGTCGACCGCGCGCTGGAGGAACTGGATTTCCAGACCAAGACGCTGCGTCTGCTCGGTACCTACCCACAGGCGCGCGTCCGCGGCTGATCGGCCTCAGGGTTCGCGGCGCGACAGGGTGCGCGCCAGCGTCAGGCTCTGGATCACGAACAGCGTCACCAGAATGCTCGCCACGCCGAGCCCGAACAGGTCGAGCGGCGAGAAATGGCTGCCCAGAACGCGCTCGTCGCCGAGCGCAGGCATCGCGAGCGTCAACGCCATCAGCATCAGCCGCAATTCGGTCGGCCCGCCCGCAAGGTAGGAAAGGCGAAATTCGCCGACGACCTTCGCCGCAAGGAAAGTGTGGATCGACAGCAGGAAATAGCCAACAACCCCCAGCAGCGCGACATCGAAGCGCAGGAAAGGGCTCATCCCCATGCTTGCGACCATCAGGAAGGTCGCGATCGCATCGACGCTATGGTCGACGAAATAGCCATAGGTCGGCCGCTCGATCTTGCGCCAGCGCGCCAGGCTGCCATCGAGCGAGTCGCCGAACCAGTTGACGACATAACCCACGAGCGACAGCGCCAGCCAGCCGCTGCCGAGCCAGCTCAGCAGATAGCCGCTTGTTACCATCAAGGCGCCCGCGAAGCCGAGCAGTGTGAGCTGGTCGGGCGTCACCCAGGCGGGCAAACGCGCGCATAGCCAGTTGAGCAGGCGGCGCTCGCCGCGTGCAAGAATATTCTGCTGGATACGCGTCGCCACCGGCGCGCGCTTGTCCGCATTGTTCATTGGATGTTCGCCTTTTCCGGCCCCATCACATATCTGCGCCCTGTCATCAAATTGTCATAGGCTCCGCGCCGCTACGCGCAAGCCTTAACCCGCGCGGCCGGGCGCAGGCGGAGCGCGCTTCGGCGCCCGTCTCGCGCGGTCAGTGCGGTTTCAATCCTGCCAAGGGCCGATTTCGCCGACGTCGCCGACGGTGCGAAAGCGCACCGCGCCATCGACCCATGCCACTTCCCACATCGGTGCCGGGCGGGCCCATTCGCCGATCACGAACAGCGGCAGGCGGTTCGCGGCGACGAACGCCAGATCGTCGGCGGTCGGCCCGGGAATGATCGTTTCCATCCGCTGATGCAGCCGCACCACCGCCAGCGTCCCCGGCGGCGGCGCGGGCAGCGACTGCCGTGCCGGAAAGGCAAGGCTCGCCATGACCGCGGGATAGCCTTTGCCGTCGCGTGTAAGGAGCAGGATCTTGTCGGGATTGGCATAGGGGCCACCGGTCGGCCGTCCCGCGACCTTGCGCCCGTCGATCGCCGCAAATTCGCGCAGATCCTGATCGGCGACGGGGGACGGGGCCGTCGTCTCGACGCCCGGGGCTGCGGCTGCAGGACCGGCTGCCTGCACCGCGAACAACAGGAGCGCAGCGATCAATGCGCGTCGCCCCAGCTCTTGCCGGTTCCGACCTCCACCTCCAGCGGCACCGACAGCGTCAGGACCGGCTCGGCGGCGGCGGCCATCACGCGGCGGATCACGGCGCCGGCGGCTTCGGCCTTGTCCTCGGGTGCCTCGAAGACGAGTTCGTCATGGACCTGGAGCAGCATCTTCACCTCATCCAGCCCCGCCTCGGCGAGCGCTACGGGCATGCGCGTCATCGCGCGCTTGATGAGGTCGGCGCTGGTGCCCTGGATCGGCGCGTTGATCGCCGCGCGTTCGCTGCCCTGGCGTTCGTTCTGGTTCGCCGCCTTGATGCGCGGGAACCAGGTCTTCCGACCGAACAAGGTCTCCGTATAGCCGCGCTCGCGCGCGCGCTCGAGCGTGCCCTGGATATAGTCGGAGATGCCGGGGAAGCGCTCGAAATAGCGGCTGATCAGCGCTTGCGCCTCGTCGGGCGTGATTTCAAGCCGGCCCGCAAGCCCCCAGCGCGAAATGCCGTAGAGGATCGAGAAGTTGACCGTCTTCGCCTTGGCGCGGGTGTCGCGATTGACCTCGCCGAACAATTCGATCGCGGTCGCGGCATGAATGTCCTGACCCTGCGCGAACGCCTCCTTGAGTTCGGGGACATCGGCCATATGCGCAGCGAGGCGCAGTTCGATCTGGCTATAGTCGGCGGCGATCAGCATATGGCCCGGCGCGGCGATGAAGGCATCGCGGATCTGGCGGCCGACTTCGCTGCGGATCGGGATATTCTGCAAATTGGGATCGGTCGACGACAGCCGCCCGGTCTGCGCGCCGACAAGGCTGTAGCTGGTGTGGACGCGCCCGGTCTTCGCATTGATCTGTTGCTGCAGCGCGTCGGTATAGGTCGATTTGAGCTTGGCGAGTTGCCGCCATTCGAGGATCATGCGCGCGATCGGCACGCCGTCGCGTTCGAGCCTTTCGAGTTCATTCTGGTCGGTCGACCAGTCGCCCGACTTGCCCTTGCGCCCGCCCTTGAGGCCGAGCTTGTCGAACAATATCTCGCCGAGCTGCTTGGGACTGCCGATGGTGAAGGGCTGTCCTGCCTCGGCATGGATCGCGGTTTCCATCCGCGCCATTTCCTGCGCGAATTCGCCCGACAGGCGCGCCAGATAATCGCGGTCGACCATGATGCCCGCGCGCTCCATCGTCTCGACGACGCCGGCAAGCGGCCGGTCGACCATCTCGTAGACGCGGGTGCCGCCTTCGAGCGGCAGGCGCAGCTTGAGCAGCCGCCACAGTCGCAGCGCGACGTCGGCATCCTCCGCGGCATATTCGGTTGCGCGGGCGAGCGGGACTTCGGCGAAACTGATCTGCGATTTGCCGGTGCCGCACACCTCCTTGAACGACAGGCAGACATGGTCGAGATGCAGCTTTGCCAGCTCGTCGAGGCCGTGACCATGTTGGCCCGCATCGAGCGCGAAGCTCATCAGCAGCGTGTCGTCATAGGGCGCGACGCGGACGCCATGCTGGGCCAGCACGCCGATATCATATTTCAGATTGTGGCCGACCTTCAGCACCGCTTCGTCGGCGAACAGCGCGCCTAGGCGGGCGATGGCGTCGGCCATCGCAATCTGGTGGGGCTTTTCGGCGAACATGTCGGTGCCGCCATGGCCGAGCGGGATGTAGCAGGACTGCCCCGGCGCGATCGCCATGCTGACGCCGACCAGCTCGCCGGTGACGCTGTCGAGGCTCGCCGTTTCGGTATCGATCGCAACGACATGCGCCGCCTTCGCCGCCGCGATCCAGCGGTCGAGCGCGTCGAGGTCGGTCACGCATTCATAGGCTGCGCGGTCGATCGCCGGCATGGCGGGCAGCACCGGCGTCGTCGGACCGGAAGGCGCTACCGCGGCGGGCGCAGCGCCGGCGCGCGGTAGCGTGGGCGGCCCACCGGGGGCGACGCCATTGTCGAGCTTGGCGGAAAGCGAGCGAAAGCCATGTTCGTCGAGAAACAGCTTGAGCGGCGCTGGCGGAATCGCGCCGAGCTTCAGACTGTCGAGGGTGTCGGGCAGCGGGCAATCGCGCTTCAGATCGACCAGCACGCGCGACAGTTCGGCCATCGCGCGATGCTCGATCAGATTTTCGCGCAGCTTCGACGCTTTCATAGTCTCCGCCCCGTCGAGCGCCGCGGTCAGATTGCCATATTCCTGGATCAGCTTGGTCGCGGTCTTCGGGCCCACGCCGCGCACGCCGGGCACATTGTCGACGCTGTCGCCCATCAGCGCGAGGACGTCGCCGACGAGGTCGGGGGAGACGCCGAACTTCTCGTGCACCGCGTCGATCCCCAGCCGGACATTCTTCATCGTGTCGAGCATGTCGACATGCGGTCCGTCCGCGGGTTCGCGGATCAACTGCATCAGATCCTTGTCGCTGCTGACGATGGTCACGTCCCACCCTTCGCGCACCGCGGCCTCGGCATAGGAGGCGATCAGATCGTCCGCCTCGAATCCCTCCATTTCGATGCAGGGCAACGAGAAGGCGCGTGTCGCGTCGCGGATCAGCGGGAATTGCGGGCGCAGATCCTCGGGCGGTTCGGGACGGTTCGCCTTATACTGATCGTAAATCTCGTTACGGAACGACTGGCTCGAATGATCGAGGATGACCGCAAGGTGCGTCGGTCCGTCCGCGTCGTGCAGATCCTTCGCGAGCTTCCAGAGCATCGTGGTGTAGCCATAGACCGCACCGACCGGCACCCCGTTCGGGTTCGTCAGCGGCGGCAGGCGATGATAGGCGCGGAAGATGTAGCTGGAGCCATCGACCAGATAGAGATGATTCTTCTGTGACATGGCGCGGGGTGTAGCAGGGGGAAGGAAGGCGGCCTAGCTATGTCGGCGTGCTGTGTTGCGGAGGGTCTGCTTTGGGGTGATGGGGTGGACGCCCCCCGGCGGCATCGATGTGCCATAGTGGAGGTGTTATCACACCACTAGAGGAGGCGTCCGTGTTGGAAGTTAGCATAATCGGATTGGATATCGCGAAGA
>NZ_JACBGA010000009.1:0-112284 GCF_021401285.1 Sphingopyxis sp. NFH-91
CTCCACCATAACGATGAACCCGGTGGCCACCAGCGACGCCGCATTCCGGGGTGGGGCATGCCCCACCCCGGAATACACCATCGCCTACACCGGAAATTACACCACGAGCGCGGACGCTAACGACGCTTGCCCATTGCGATATCGTTGCCTGCAGTGGTAAACCTTGCACGCTGATAGCGCCAAGGTGGTGGTGGATGGCGCGTCCAAAGGAGGACGCCTGTGACCAAACCAAAGCCAACCGCCCCCAACGCAAATTATCGCTACGAGGAACAATTTGTCGCAGAACAAGGTGTCGGACGGGATGCCGACCTTGTCTGGACCGTCTCCGACGACCTTCCCGAACACATCGAAGTCACTCGGGAGGAGATCGACCTCTTTCATGCCTATTTCGGCGACGTCATCGACGAGTTGCTCGACGATGCGTCGAGGTCAGGCGGGTAGGACCCAGCGGCGATCGCGGCGTTCCGAAGCCTCGGGTAGAATGGGTGCGGAAAAAAATCCTGCTGCTTCAGGGCTGCGATCAGCATGGTTTTCGCCGAATTGGTGCCGCCGGCTGTACCGGCGTGGATCCCCACGGTGGATAGCAGAGGGCACCACTGGGTAGATGATATAGAAGCCCCGGAACTTCAAGAGGTTACGCCAAAAAAAAGTCGGCCTTTCCGGACCCCAAAACTGTTACAAAAAAATCGGTCCAAATCTCTCTTCGGGACCGGGCTGCAGAACTCGCGGCCTCCCGATTAACAGTTCGGACGAAGGATTTTGAGGCCATCGGCGTGCCCCGTCACTACATGGCGCTGATGTGCGAGGAGGGTATTCTCGAGCGGGTGGGCTTCGGTCTCTATCGCCTCGCACAGAAGGCGTGACGCGGAGGGCTCGACGACGGCAAATCAAGCGCTCCGTTTCGGTTCGAGAAAGGGAATGTGCGCGGGCGCCGGGCAACGCAGGGCGCGGGGATGGCTTCTAATGACCTAGTCTCAGTCAGACGGACGCCCGCATCCCCGAGAGGCGGCTCGCGATGATCGCATCGGCATCGGCCATGATCCGATCGACGAGGTCACGGCAGGTGGGCAGATCGTGGATCAGGCCCTGCGCCATGCTTGCCCAGTAGACGCCGTGGTCGAGATCGCCGTTAGAGAGCAACTCGCGGCCCTTCGCGCCGGCGACCAATTCGGCCACGTCCGCGAAGGTGGAGTCGGGCTCATTCAACCGGCGGACGACGTCTTCGGCCACCCGATTGCGTCCGACACGCGCGGTATTGTTCAATTTGCGAAACAGCAGGACCGTGCCGCGCTCGTCATTGTCGAGATAGGCCTGTTTGACGTTGGGATGGATCTGCGCCTCCTGCGTCGCGCAAAAGCGGGTGCCCATGTTGACGCCGTCGGCGCCCAAAGCGAGCGCGGCGACCAGCCCGCGTCCATCGGCGATGCCGCCGCTTGCGAGCAGTGGTACCGTCACCTTGTCCGCAGCCGCGGGGATCAGGACCAGTCCCGGTATGTCGTCTTCGCCGGGATGCCCGGCGCATTCGAACCCGTCGATCGACACCGCGTGCACGCCGAGCCGCTCCGACGAGAGCGCATGGCGCACCGAGGTGCATTTGTGGATGATCGTGATACGGCGCGCGTGCAGCATTTCCCACACCTCGCGTACGGCCGGCGTTCCTGCTGTCTCGACGATGGTGATGCCGGCGTCGGCAATTGCGTCGACGATCGCCGGATAGTCAGGCGGGTTCATCGTCGGAAAGACCGAGATATTCACGGCGAACGGCTTGGACGTCATCGCCTTGCAGCGCTCGATCGCCTCGCGCAGCGCTGCGGCCGAAGGAAAGGTGAGGGCGGTCAGCATGCCGAGCCCGCCGGCGTTCGACACCGCCGACGCGAGTTCGGGCACGCCGACGATCTGCATGCCGCCCTGCACGATCGGATGCTCGATCCCGAGCAGTTCGGTAATCCGCGTGGTCAGCGCCATCTTCTTCTTTCTATACCGGTCCAGCCCGGCGCGCGCCTGCAGGCCGATCCCGCGAGACGGTGCGGCCTTGGCGAGCCGTAAATGCTACCATTCCAGCCAGAAGGAGGTTGTTCCTGCCGTGACGCCGCCGAGATGCTTGATGTCCTGCCCGGGCTCGAGCCGGAAACTCGGAATGCGCGCAAACCATTCTTCGAGAAGGATCTTGATCTCGAGCCGGGCGAGGAACTGGCCCGGGCAAATATGCGGGCCCGCGCCGAAGGTGACCTGCTTCTTGACCGCGCGGTCGAGATCGACCTCGAAGGGGCAGGCATTCACGCTCTCGTTGAGTGCGTAAAGTTCGGTCGGTGCGATCACGATATCGCCCTTCGCGAGCGTCACGCCGTCGACCTCGACATCGCTGATGACTTCGCGGCCCGATGAAATGATCGGAAGCCGGCGGATCAGCTCGTTGACCAGTTTCGGGATCCGGCCGGGGTCCTTGACGATCTCGGCTTGCAGCTCGGGCATGCCCGCCAGCGTGAACATCGCGAAGCTCATGAAGTTCACGACCGTATCAAGCCCACCGACCATGGCCTGGCCGGCCAGGTTGACGGCCTCATCCTCGGTGATGTCGCGGCCCTCGATCTGGGCGTCCGCAATGTGCGTGAGAAGGTCGGTTCGCCCCGAGCCCTTCCGTTCGGCAAGGATGGGAGCGAGATATTTCTGGAACTGGGCCGTCGCCTCGGCGGGGGTCACCGATCCGTCGGGACGGGTGAACTGGTCGGCGAGATGTTTGAGCTCGGGAAGATTCTCGAGCGGCAGGTCCACGAGCTTCATGAAGACCTGCAGCGGGAGATGTTCGGCGAACTCGTGCGTAAAGTTGCAGCGCTTGTTCGCAAGAAACGCCTCGATCAGCGACACGGTGAGTTCACGAATACTGCCCTCGAGCGCATTGACGGCGCCGACCTTCAACTGTTCGTCGAGGACTTTTCGGAAGGGCCTGTGACGCGGCGGGTCGAGCGAGAGCGGGATGAACTCGCTATAGGCCTCGCCCGAGGTCGACTTCGGCACCAGGACGATCCGGTTGGAAAAGCGCGTGCTGTCGGAGAGAACCGCCGAGACCAGTTCGGGGGCGAGGGCAATCCAGTGGCCTTCGTTGTGCGGGGTCCAGGCGATGCCATGCGGCATGCTGTCGCGCATGCGCATCCAGGCCTGATGCAAGTCGGCCTCGAGCGTGCAAGGATTATAGATATCAAAGTCGACCTCGCGGTCGGCCGGAACGTGCGACGGACGCGCCGATTCCAACACTTCTGCGCTCACTTGCGCTCTCCCATCTATCTCGCTTCGGATGGCAAATAATCGACATATTTTCGGATAAATGTCAATTCGCATTATCTGTTGCGCCGCGCCTCGCAATAAAAATGCTCTATTTACAGTAGGGTTATAGAACGTGCTCGCATCGTCGCAACTTTACCCAGTCTCGATTATCGTCATACTCCGAGAAATAATCGGATAGAATCGCATTTTTAATGAGGTGGCCCGGTCAGGCCGACTGACTCGCGTCGTCCGAAATCTGCACGATCAGCGTGCCCTGATTCGAGCCATCGAACAGCGCGTTCAGCGACATTGGCAGCACCTCGATCCCGGCGCGAACATCTTCGCGGTGAAGCAGGCGGCCTTCCTCGATCCATCGAGCGAGGCGGGACATCGCCTCGGGGAATTGCGCGATGAAGTTGGAGGCCAGAAAGCCCTCCATACGGATGCTGCCATAGACAAGGCGCATGAGGTTCCCGAGGCGGTTTTCGGTTGCCCCATCGTTATAGCCCGAGATCTGGCCGCACAGCACGACGCGCCCGTGCCGCGCCATATTGTCGACGGCCGCCTGCAGCATCGCGCCGCCGACATTGTCGAAATAGATGTCGACGCCTTGCGGACAGAGGGCGGCAATCTGCTGCGCAATATCGTCGCACTTGTAGTCGATGCACTGATCGACGCATCCCTGCTCGACGAGCCAGGTGCATTTGTCGGTGCCGCCGGCGATGCCAATCACGCGGCAGCCGAGGATCTTGCCAATCTGGGCGGCCACGCTCCCGACCGAACCCGCCGCACCGGACACCAGCAGGGTCTCGCCTGTTTTCGGCTTGCCGATCTCGATGAGACCGAAATAGGCGGTCAGCGCGTTCATGCCGACGGGGCCCAGCGCATCGATGAAGCTGAATCCATCGGGGATCGGGCGGATGAGCGCGCGCGTCGGCGCCACCACCTCGAAATCCTGCCAGTTCGCGATCGTGCATACCCGGCTTCCGGCGGGAAAGTCGGGGTTCGCCGACGCAATCACGCGCGCGGCGGAGGGATCGCGAACCGGCTCGCCAAGCGCGATCGAAGGCATGAAATTGCCCGTGCTCTCGTCCATCCAGTTGCGGATGGTCGGTGCGCAGAGGAAGGCCAAATTCCGGATCAGGATTTCGCCTTCGCGAAGGTCGGGCGCGGCATAGGGTTCGTCGCGATACAGGAAGTCGTCCGGAACGCAGAGTCCGTCCGGGCGACGGGCGAGGAGCCATTGCCGGTTTCTCATTTTCGCTGTCCTATGTCCGGGCCTGCCGCCGCCCGTCAGTCCATTCGGTAGCCACCGCATACATTGATCGTCTGCCCGGTGACGTAGCTCGCATCGGGGCCCAGCAGGAAGGAGGCCACCGATGCCTGTTCGGATGCAAGGCCCCTGCGTCCCATCGGGATGATCGTCTGGTTGTAGCTCGCCTTATAATCGGCGAACTCCATGCCCGCGACCTTCGCCTTGCGCGACATGGTGCCGTCGAGCATGTCGGTATCGATCGAGCCGGGGCAGATGCAATTGACCCTGATCCCCTGGCTCGCGACCTCCGCGGCCAATTGCTGGGTGAGGCCAATCACCCCGAACTTGCTGGCGCAATAGCCGCCATAATTGGCGAAGCCGAACCGCCCCGCCAGCGACGAGATATTGACCAGCGCCGACGGGCGCCCGTGCGCCAGCATCGCGCGCACACCGACCTTGCACATGCGATAGACGCCGTTGAGATTGATATCGATCGTCGAATACCAGAGCGCGTCATCCATGTCGGCGATCGACGCGGCGGCCGCTTCGCTGGCGATCCCGGCATTGTTGACGAGACCGGTGAGGTCGCCGAGCTCGGCCGTGGTGCGCGCAATCGCATCCGCGACCTGCTCGTCGCTCGTCACGTCGAGGTCGATCGCGATCGCGCGTCGTCCCATGGCGCGAATTTCCTCGGCGACCGATTCTGCGCCCTGCCATCCTTCGTCGCGTTCATGCGCCGGGAACTCGGACGGGTCGCGCGCAATCGCGGTGACCGCCACATCCGCCCCGTCTTCGGCGAGCCGAAGCGCTATCGCGCGGCCGATCCCGCGTTTGCGCGCCGCGCCCGTTACCAAAGCGACCATGCCATCCAGCTTGTTCATAGTTTTACTGAGCCCATTCCCGATCGACGAAGACGAATTCCTTTCCGACCAGGATGGTCGAAGCGCTGAAATCGATGAACTGCCGCTCGTCCTCGATCGCGGCATCCATCGCGGCCTGGGTTTCGGCGAGGGGCCTGGTGCCCGCGGGTCGCTCGAACCAGGACTCGGCGTGGCCGAGGAAGGGGGGCGCGGTCGTGCCGCGCGGCGTTGTGAAGGCCGATGCCAGCGGGTGATCGCGGCGGTGCACCTGATTATAGGCGATGAGCCCGCGTGCCGGCGAATGCGACCGGATCAATGGCCCATGCTCCTCCAGCCAATATCGCCTGGCTTCCGTCTCGCCGAGGTGCTCGGGCGGTCGCAACGCGAAGTGGAGGCGCATCACATTGCTTCGCGTGCGCGCTACCGGACGGGTGAGGGAGGTCGCAACCTGGGGATATTCGGTCGCCATCCACAGGGGTGAAGCTGCGAGATCGACGAACCGTCTTTCGCTGGTCACCAGTAGTTCGGCAGCGGATGCGCCCGCCGTGCTCGACAGCGCGGCGCCCAGGGCGTCCGCCGACTTCCACCAATATTCGGCAATCCCGTCGAACGGCTGGAGCATGCCGCCCCGTGCCTCGGCGGCCATGGTGTCGATGCCTTGCCGGGCGGGATCCGGATGGATCTGCAGATAGCGGACGATATCGAGATCGGTCTGGACCGATGCGACCAGTGGGCCGTTCGCCTCACGCCAGATATCGGCGAACTCGCTGGCCGAAAGCCCCGGCGCGCGGCGCAGCATATGGACGAGGCGGATCATGGCTAGCCGCGGCTCCGGCGCTGGAGCGAAGGCGGCCGAAGACGACCGGCGCTGCGGTCTGCAAATTGTTTGTTGTGCCTGGTCATGTGCGCTCGAACACGCCGTGGCGGGCACGGCCTCGATCGCTCATCGTTTCGAGCTTGCCCGGCCAGAAGGGCTTGTCGAAGCCTGCGGTCAATCTCGCGATGCGCCAGTTCGAACCCTCGCGGCGATAGGCGACCTTGTAGAACCCCATCGACTCCATCGAGACCGCGTCGCCGGTCGAAGCCATCAAGAGCAGATAGCTCAAGGTCACCGCCTCGTCGCCCTGCAGCGCCTCGACGATCGTATTGAGGATCATGTGGCGGCGCTGATCCTTCTGATGCGGCCAGAATTTGGATAGCCATGCGACGATCGCCTCGCGCCCTTCGAGAGGGCCGATCGGGATTTCGCCGAGCACATTGCCTTCCCAAATCGCGTCGGACGTGAAGCAGTCGCCCAGCAGCTCGATCCGCCTCTCGTCATAGGCCCAGCAATATCGGGCGATGCGTTCGCCGATGGCGGCGCGATCACTCGCTTCGCAGCGCTCGGCCGGCGGCACCGCCGATCCAAGCTCGAGCATTCCGACTCGATGCGCCCATGCAGGAATCGATAATTCGTCGTATTTATCAGCCGCCGTCATATCGGTAGCGCCCTCTCGTGCGCCTGCTCGGCTAGCGACCGAGCGGCAGCTTATCGCAAGTTTTCTGCCAGTTTTATCGTGCTTGACGAAATTAGAAGCGACATATACCTATGTCAACGATAATCGACGTTTTATCGGAAATAGAGATTGAGACTCGCGGATGCCAGATCCTCGGACGAAGTGGCCTTCGAACATTCGGAGCCACCGCCGCTCCAAGATCCCGGTTTCGGAGACCGATCCAGTTGGGAGAGTGAAGATGACCGATTTCGCGGCCCGTGCCGAAGGCATCATCGAGGCCTATAATGCCAAGGATTTCGATCGGCTGAGGGCCGCGGTCGCCCCCGACCTCAAGATGGCGCACTTCAATCGCGGCGCCTCCTTCGAGAATGCCGATGACCTGATCGCGCTGATGAAGGCGTTCGGTGACGACTTGATGCCCGACCGGCGGTTCGAGCCTGCCGAGGGCGTGCATGTCGTCGGCAATGTCGTCGTGCGCGAGGGATATTGGGGCGGGACCGCGCAGCAGGACCTGCCGGGTTTCGCGGCCAAGGACGAGGCACTCCGCCTCCGCCTCTGCTCGGTCATGAAGTTCGACGACGCCGGCATCCTGGTCGACTGGAAGGATCACGGCTGACGGCCCGGCCGGCGAGCGTCGGCCGCGCGACGATACCCCTTAGTCCCAAGGAGGAAGCGCATGGAAACCTCAGCGCCGCTTGATGCGAACCCCGGCGAGCTGGCGCTCGCACCTCGTCCGGACCATGTGCCGAAAGATCGCGTTATCGATTTCGACGTTTACCAGTCTCCGCCGGCCGGCATGTGCCCGCAGCGGATGTGGTTCGAGATGCAGGCGAACGCGAAGCATCCGGTCATGTGGACCCCGCGCAACGGCGGACACTGGATCGCGATGACCCCGGAGCTCACGGAATCGGTCTTGTCCGAATGGGACACTTTCTCGACCAAGGTTGTCATGGTCCCGCGCGAACCGATGGGAGAGACCTACTCCAAATATCTTCCGCTGCCGCTTGATCCCCCGAACCATTTCGAGTTTCGCCGGATCCTGAATGGCAATCTCGGTGCCAAGTCGATCGCGCGCATGACCGAGGATGTCGAGGAGTTGACCGCCGCGCTCATCGAAAGTTTCCGTGCGCGCGGCCGGTGCAACTTCACGACCGAGTTTGCCGAGCAGCTGCCCGTCCGCATATTCATGCGGGTGGTCGACCTGCCCGAGGAAGATCTGCCCAAGCTCAAATATCTGGCCGATCAGTTCACCCGGCCCGACGGATCGATCACCCATCCCGAGGTGGAGCGCCAGTTCAGCGAATATATCGGACCGGTCATCCGCGCACGCCGCGGCAAGGAGGGCACCGATCTCATCACCGAGATGATGAACGGGAAGATCTTCGACCGTCCGATAACGGACGAAGAAGCCGAGAATATGTGCATCCAGGTCCTGATCGCGGGACTCGATACGGTGGTGAATCTGCTCGGGTTCATCTTCTCCTATCTCGCGACCAATGCCGACCTGCGGCGCAAGCTTGCGAGCGATCCTTCGCTGCTCGAAGACGCGATCCCCGAATTTCTGAGGCGCTTTCCGCTCGTGTCGAATGCACGCGAAGTCGCGAAGGACACCGAATTCGGCGGTGTGAAGCTGAAAGCCCGCGACATGATCATGGGTTCGACGATCCTCGTCGCGATGAGCGAGGATAGCAACGACGACGCGCTCGAGTTCCGTCTCGAGCGGCCAAAGCGGCACTTCTACATTTTCGGCAAGGGCATCCATGTTTGCCCCGGCGCGCCGCTCGCGCGGCTCGAGCTCAAGATCATCCTCAGGGAATGGCTAGCCCGGATTCCCGAGTTCCGCCTCGTCGAGGGCGAAGGCCTGTCCTACCTGAGCGGTATCGTCTCGGCCGTCAGCCCATTCGAACTGGAGTGGGACGTTTGAGCCGCCGCATCGCTGGAGATCAGCAATGACCGGGCTGTCGCCAACTTCGCCACCTGGCGAGGGGCCGATCGATAACGGCGGGACGGCAGCTTTGAAGCCTCGCCGGCGGTTCGTGCTCTCGGCCGTGCTCGCAGTGATCGCTTTGCTGCTGATTGTCGGCGGCGCCCAGCTCGCGCTGCTTGGCGGCTCTTTCTATTATCTTGCAGCCGGTATCGCTGTCGCTGCGACTTCCTGGTTGGCTTTCAAGGGCGACCGGCGCGATGTCATTGTATACGCGATCTTTCTCGGCCTGACGTTGGTCTGGGCAATATGGGAAAGCGGCAGCGACCCGTGGCGCCTGCAAAGCCGCCTTGTCGCCCCGATCGTGCTCGGGCTCTGGGTGTGCTGGCCCTGGCTGCGGCGGTTTCGTGCCCTGGTTATCGGAGTCGTGGCCGTTGGTCTCGTCGCATTCGGCGTGTGGCTCTGGCAGGTCAACCAGCTCCAGACCGCGCCCCAGCAAGTCGTCCAAGGCAGCGACGGGTCGGGGGAATGGGCGCATTATGGCAACACGATTGGCGGGACGCGCTTTTCTCCGCTGTCGCAGATCAATCAGGGCAACGTGGCGCGTCTTGCGCCGGCCTGGACCTATCGCACCGGTGTGATCGCCGGAAATGGCCTCGGCTTCCAAGCGACGCCGCTCATGGTGAACGACACCGTCTATCTCTGTACGCCAACCAATGTCGTCATTGCGCTCGATCCCGAAACAGGGGCGCGGCGCTGGCAATATGACCCGAACGTCGATGCACCTGACGCCGGCACCTGCCGCGGGGTGAGCTATTTCGCGCCTCCGGAAGCGACTGGCCCTTGCGCGCGGCGCATTATTACGGCCACCACCGATGCGCGCCTGATCGCCATCGACGCCGACGACGGAAAGCCCTGTCCCGCCTTCGGCACCAATGGTTCGGTCGACCTGACGCGGGGGTTCGGCAAGATCATCAAGGGCTATTATTATATCACTTCCGCGCCCACGATCGTTCGCGGAAGGGTCGTGCTCGGCGGGTGGGTGACCGACGGCCAATATGTCGGCGAGCCGTCTGGGGTAATCCGCGCGTTCGACGCAACGACAGGGGAGTTCGCCTGGGCGTGGGACATGGATCGCCCGCACGAGCATGACGAGCCGGGGCCGGGCGAGACCTATTCGCCGGGGACCGCCAACAGCTGGGCCCCGATGAGCGGCGACGAGGAGCTCGGCCTCGTCTACCTGCCCACCGGCAATTCGACCCCCGATTATTGGGGCGCGCATCGGTCGAAGGGTTCGGAACAGTACAGCAGCTCGGTCGTGGCTCTCGATATCGAGAGCGGCGAGGCACGCTGGTCCTTCCAGATCGTCCATCATGACGTGTGGGACTATGACGTTTCGCCGCAGCCCACTTTGATCGACATCCCGGTCGGCGGAGAAATGCTCCCCGCCTTGCTCCAGACGTCGAAGAGCGGCCAATTCTTCATGCTCGACCGGCGGACGGGCAAGCCGATCCGGCCGGTGGAAGAGCGGCCGGTGCCGCAAGGTGCGGCGCCGGGCGACTTCCTGTCTCCGACGCAGCCTTTCTCGCCGACCCTGCCAGCCTTCGACAACACGGTTCTGACGCCGCAGTCGATGTGGGGCCTGACTCCGCTCGACCAGCTCTGGTGCCGGATCAAGTTCAGCCAGGCGCGCTATGAGGGCATGTTCACCCCTCCCGGCTATCCGCGTTCGTCGATCACCTATCCGAGCTTTCTCGGCGGCGTAAACTGGGGCGGCATTTCGGTCGATCCGGAGCGCAAGCTGGCGATCGTCAACTGGAGCCGGATGGCCAATTACACGACGATGGTGTCGCGCGCCGAAGCCGACGCCAAGGGCTACAAGCGCTCGCTGACCGGCGGCGCGCATGTTGGTCAGCCGGTCGCGCAGGAGGGAACGCCGTTCGCGCTTCTGACCGGACCCTTCCTCTCGCCGCTCAATGTTCCCTGCACCCAGCCGCCGTTTGGCAAGATCGGCGTGGTCGACCTCAAGACCGGCAAGATGAAGTGGAAGAAGCCGCTTGGGACCGCTTCCGACAGTGGGCCATTCAACACGCGAACCCATCTGCCGCTGCCCATGGGCGTACCCAACACCGGCGGCGCGGTTACCACCCGCTCTGGATTGATTTTCATCGCTGCCACGCAGGAACGCGCGTTCCGGGCGTTCGATCTGAACAGCGGCAAGCTGGTGTGGCGCGTACCGCTTCCGGCGGGCGGCCATGCAACCCCGATGACCTACATCAGCAAGAAGAGCGGGCGGCAGTTCGTGGTGATCGCCGCGGGCGGCAATGCCCCCCTGTCCTCGGGGGCGGGCGACTATGTCATGGCCTATGCCCTGCCGAAATCGAACTGATCGCGGTGCCGCATCGATCGGGTTGAGCGGGCGGGACGGCTAGGGAGATGCAAGCTGCGATGCGAGCCTATCGAATAGTCGAATGGGGACGCCCGGCGGAATTTGTCGACGTGCCGGTTCCCATTCCCGGACCCGGCGAGGTGCTCATCCGCATGCGCGGCGCGGGGCTCTGCCGTTCGGACCTCGATATCATCGGCAGCCGGCCGGGAAGCGCGCCTTATGCCGCCGCATTGTCGGCGGGTTTTACGCTGGGCCATGAGAATGCCGGGCAGGCCGAATATTGCGGTGAGGGCGTTACCGACCTCAAGCCCGGCGACAATGTCGCGGTTCACAATATGCACCATTGCGGCAACTGTGAATTTTGCCACGAGGGGCATGAACAGTCGTGCGCGACCTTCTCGCGCGGACCGATCGGCATGACCCGCGGCGTGGGGATCGACGGTGGCCTCGCCGAATATATGGTGGTTCCGCGCCGCGAACTGGTGCCGCTCGGCGATCTCGATCCGGTATTGATCGCTCCGCTGACCGACGCGGGCGTCACGTCCTACCGCGCGGTCAAGTCTGTGCTCGACCGGCTCAAGCCGGGGTCGACCGCGCTCGTTATCGGAGTGGGCGGTCTCGGCGCCTATGCGATCCAGTTTTTGAAGCTGCTTACATGCGCGACCGTTTTCGCGGTCGATCGGACCGAAAGCAGGCTGGCAGACGCGCGGCGATACGGAGCTGACCATGGCTTTGTCGGTGGTGACAGGACCGCCGAGGCAATCTTCGATCTGAGCGGCGGGCGCGGGGCCGATGCCGTGATCGATCTCGTGGGCACCGACGCGACGCTCGCTCTCGCTGCCGCCGTATCGCGTGCGCATGGCCGGATCGTCCTCGTAGGGCTTGAGGGCGGATCGCTCGCGGTAGGGTGGGGCCGGCTCGCCACAACGTGCCAATTCGCCATATCGCTCGGCAGCACGTTGGCGGACCTGCGCGAGACATGCCGGCTAGCGGCCGAAGGCAGGCTGATCATCGATTATGAGTCCTTTGCCTTCGGCGACGTCGAGACCGCCCTGTCGCGACTTCGAGACGGCTCGCTCAACGGCCGCGCCGTCGTCACTTTCGATTGAGACGATATCTTCAAGAGGGACGCTGCCCGTGCGAGCGGACGGCCCTCAAATATGACAGGAAAAGAAAATGCCGAAACTGATTGTGACCGACCGCTCCGGAACCGAGCACGAGTTCGAAGCGGAGCCTGGGTTGAGCGTGATGGAAATCATTCGCGACAACGGGCTCGACGAACTGCTGGCGCTCTGCGGCGGGTGCTGCTCCTGCGCGACCTGTCACGTACATGTCGATGAGGAGTTTACGAGATTTCTAGGGCCCATCGGCGAGGACGAAAACGACCTTCTCGATAGCTCTAACGATCGCGACGCGCATTCGCGCCTTTCATGCCAATTGCCATTTCACGCGGATCTCGACGGATTGCGTGTCACCCTAGCCGCCGAAGATTGATCGTGGCAGCGCCGAGGACGGCTTGGCGAGCGAAGAAATTCGTCCGACGGTGAGTGATTGCCGCCGACTATAAGCCGCCGGCGAGAGGCTATTTTACCATGTGAAGCCGCTGAGCATTGCGGCTTCGTCCGCTATCTCACGCCGACCTTGAATTGAGCCGTCGTCTTGGAAGCAACTTCCTCTTCGGTGATGCCGGGGGCGAGTTCAATCAGCGTGAACGGGCTCTCATGATCGTCGCGTTTGAACACCGCGAGGTCGGTGATGATCATGTCAACGACATTCTTGCCGGTCAGCGGCAGCGTGCACGCCGGGATGAACTTCGGGCTGCCGTCCTTGGCGTTGTGCTCCATCACGACGATGATCTTCTTGACCCCGGCGACCAGGTCCATCGCGCCGCCCATGCCCTTGATCATCTTGCCCGGGATCATCCAGTTGGCGATGTCACCATTCTCGGCGATCTCCATCGCGCCCAGCACGGTGAGGTCGATATGCCCGCCGCGGATCATCGCAAAGCTGTCCGCCGAGCTGAAGTAAGCCGACTGCGGCACTTCGCTGATCGTCTGCTTGCCGGCGTTGATGAGGTCCGGATCCTCGTCGCCCTCATAGGGAAAGGGGCCGATGCCGAGCATGCCGTTCTCGGATTGGAGCGTGACCATCATCCCCGCGGGAATATGGTTCGCGACCAGCGTCGGTATGCCGATGCCGAGATTGACATAATAGCCGTCCTGCAGTTCCTTCGCGGCGCGCGCCGCCATGTCATCGCGCGTCCAGGCCATCATGCCGTCTCCCGTTGCCGAACAGTTCGGAACTCGATCTTCTTGTCGTAGGGCGCGCCGACGATCATGCGCTTCACATAAATGCCGGGCAGGTGGATGGCGTCGGGATCGAGGCTGCCGGTCGGCACGATTTCCTCGACCTCGGCGACGCAGATTTTCGCCGCGGTCGCCATCGGCTGGTTGAAGTTGCGCGCGGTCTTGCGGAAGATGAGATTGCCGCTCTCGTCGGCCTTCCACGCCTTGATGATCGCAAGATCGGCGAAGATGCCGCGTTCGAGAATATAATCCTGCCCGTCGAAGCTCTTCACTTCCTTGCCCTCGGCGACGAGCGTGCCGACGCCGGTCTTGGTGTAGAAGCCGGGGATGCCCGCTCCGCCGGCGCGGCAGCGTTCGGCGAGCGTGCCCTGGGGACAGAATTCGACCTCGAGCTCGCCCGCCAGATATTGCCGCTCGAACTCCTTGTTCTCGCCGACATAGGAACTGATCATCTTCTTGACCTGCTTCGTGCGGAGCAGCTTTCCGAGGCCTTCGCCGTCGATCCCGGCATTGTTGCTGGCGATCGTGATATCCGTTGTGCCTGCATCGCGGATCGCATCGATCAGCCGCTCGGGAATGCCGCAGAGGCCGAAGCCGCCCGCGCAGATATGCATGCCGTCGAACAGCAGGCCTTCGAGGGCGGCGGCGGCGTCGGGGTAGATTTTTTTCATCGCATGGGCCCTGTGATAATTGTGCGCCGTCCGTAGCGTAAGACGTGTTTCCCGTCAATATCCGACAAAACATCGGTAAATATCTCCAATAAACCATTGCCTAAGCTGTAATCCTTGTCCGATGTTTCGCCGGAAATTTGCATTTTAGCCTTTCAGCGGGAAGGAGCATGCTCGGCTGACGATTTGGCTAGCTCGCCGCGCGGCGGGAGCCTCGTTTCAGCGCGGCAATCACCGCCGCCTCGCTTTCAGGCTGCTCGACGAGCGTAGACGACATGTCTTGCGATTCCAGATAGGCGTCCATCCATTCGGAGCCTTCCCAGGAGAGCGATGCCTGCTTGCGGGCGCGGAGCGTCGGCATGCTCTTCTCTGCGATTTTCGCAGCCATATCGAGGGCGAGGGGCAGCACGGCAGCGCGCGGGACGACATAGTTGAACAAGCCTGTCGACTCCAGCTCGCGCGCCGTGAACGCGCGGCCCGTGTAGACCATCTCGCGAACCTTGGCCTCCGGCATTCGAAGGGTAGCAAAGAGGCCGGCGCTTCCGCCAACCAGCCCATAGTCGACTTCCGGGCAGGCAAACCGCGAGTCCTCACTGACCACGCGCATGTCGCACATTCCCGCGAGCATCACGCCGACCCCGATCGCGGCACCCCGGATGGCAGCAATCATCGGCCGGTCGATGCGATGAAAGCGGGGTAGCTGTTCGTTGATGAACTGGTAACGCTCCTTTCGCTTCGCTGCGGTCATGCCTTTGAACTCGTTCAGGTCGGCGCCGCCGCACCAGGCGCGGGCGTCATCGGGAGCGCTGATGACAATCACGCGGATCTGCGAATCCGTCGCGACATGATCGGCCAGGTGGCCGATGTCTTCATAAACGGAGAGCGAAACCGCGTTGACCGGTGGCCGCGAGAAGGTCGCGACGCAAACGCCATTGTCATTCACTTCGAGAGTGAAGGCTCCAAAAACATGCCGTGTCGCCATGAATCATTCTCTGTGTGGGTCGGGAGGGGATCTGGCCGATGTGCGAGCCGTCAGGGAAACGGCATGAAGATTTCCGCTGCCAAGACGTGCCGGATGTCGACCGTTTGGGACGCCTCGGGTGGAACGCGCATCGGCTCTTCGCTCTCCATCGGCCTCAGGCCCAGTTTCGCGAGGAGGGCGGCGTCCGCGCTATCGCCGCGATTGCCCGTGGCGAGCAATTTGTCGCCGGTGAAAATACTGTTCGCACCCGCCATGAAGCAGAGCGCCTGCACCGCCTCGGACATGCTTTCACGGCCCGCCGACAGGCGAACCATGCTCATCGGCATCGTGATGCGTGCGACCGCGATCGTGCGGACGAATTCGATATCGTCGATCTTCGCGAGCGGCGTATCCGCGAGCATGTCGCCGAGCACGGTGCCCTTCACGGGCACCAGCGCGTTGACCGGCACGCTGCCCGGATGTTCGGGAAGCGTCGCGAGCGTGTGGATGAAGCCGACCCGATCGCCTCGCGTCTCGCCCATGCCGACGATGCCGCCCGAACAGACATTGATGCCCGCCTGACGGACCTCTTCGAGCGTGTCGAGCCGGTCCTGGTAGGTCCGGGTGGTGATGACATTGCCGTAATTTTCGGGGCTCGTGTCGATATTGTGATTATAATAGTCGAGACCGGCTGTCGCGAGTTGCTGCGCCTGGCTCTTGCTCAGCATGCCCAGCGTCATGCAGGTTTCCATGCCCATCTGGCGCACGCCTTCGACCATTTCGACGATCGCAGGCATGTCGCGGTCCTTCGGGTTGCGCCATGCTGCCCCCATGCAGAAGCGCTTCGAGCCCGAATCCTTCGCCTGCGCCGCGGCCTGCAGCACCGCGCGCACGTCCATCAGCTTGGTCGCCTTGAGGCCGCTGTCGGCATGTTTCGACTGCGAGCAATAGCCGCAATCCTCGACGCAGCCCCCGGTCTTGATGCTGAGCAGCGTACAAAGCTGGATTTCGCCGCGCGCATGATGGCGGCGATGCATGTCCTGGGCGCGCCACATCAATTCGTCGAAGGGAAGGTCGAACAGCGCGGCAATCTCTTCGCGCGTCCAGTCGATGCGCGGTGCGTCTTCGGGGGCCATCTCAAGAGGCTCCTGCAAATAGCGGCGGAATCGCCGCGAGTTCGTCGAGAGTGGAGGCGGGGTCGAGATAATCGCCGAGCCTCCGGATTTCGTCGGCATGCGCCACCAGATCCTCGGGGCCATGATCGGGATCGAAATAGCCTTCGCCGACGACGAAACCGACGCGCGCCACCTTGCCCGAAGAACTGGAGAAGATTTCGCCGTTGATGTTCGTGTCGCGATGCGCGAGCCAGAGGACCGCGGGCGCCACGATCGACGGCGGACCCATCGGCACCGCGCCGCGGCGGATATCGCCTTGCCAGTCCTCGCCGCCGCCTTCCTTGCTGTCGAAGAAGGCATCGCGGTTCATCCGCGTAATCGCCATCGGGGCAACGGCGTTGACGGTGATCCCGCTGTCGCCGACCTCCTGCGCGAGGCATTTGGTAAGACCCGCGACCGCCAGCTTCGCGGCGCCATAGGCGCCGAGGCCCTCGTTGCCGGCAAAGCCGGCATTCGAGGTCGTGTTGACGATGCGGCCGTGGCCGGCAGCGGCCAGATGCGGCCAGGCGGCGGCGCAAAGATGGAAGACGCCGTCGAGCGTCACGGTTTGCATCGCGCGCCAGTCGGCCTCGCCGATCTCGGTGAGCGTGGCGAAGCTGATGATGCCCGCATTGTTCACGAGGATGCTGAGCTTGCCGAAAGCAGCAATCGCCTTCGCGACGATCGCCTCGGCGGCATCGCGGGTGCCCACGGGCGTCTCGTCGGCCACCGCGCGGCCGCCTGCCGCGCGGATTTCGGCGGCGACCTCTTCGGCGACGCCAGGGCCAGTTCCGGGCCCGCCCTCCGGGCCGCCCGGGTCGTTGACGAGCACCGCGGCGCCGCGCGCCGCGAAGGCAAACGCATATTCGCGCCCGAGGCCGCGCCCGGCGCCGGTCACGATCACGACGTCATCGTCGAAGCGAAGGCTCATTTTCCGGTCCCAGATCATTGCGGGATTTCGAAGAGCCCGGCCGATCCCATGCCCCCCGCGACGCACATCGAGACGACCGCGTAGCGCACGCCGCGGCGGCGCGCCTCGAGCAGAACCGCGCCTGAAAGCCGTGCGCCGGTCATGCCGAAGGGGTGGCCGAGCGCGATCGCACCGCCGTTGACGTTGATCTTCTCGGGATCGATCCCGAGCTCGTCGCGGCAGTAAAGATATTGGCTCGCAAAGGCCTCGTTGATTTCCCACAGGCCGATATCCTCGACATTGAGCCCGGCGCGCGCGAGGAGCTTGGGGATCGCGAACACCGGTCCGATCCCCATTTCGTCGGGCGTGCAACCCGCCGACTGGAAGCCGCGGAAGATGCCGAGGATCTCCTTGCCCTCCGCCTCGGCGGTGGCGCGGTCCATCAGCACCTGCGCCGCGGCGCCGTCCGAAAGCTGGCTCGCATTGCCCGCCGTGACGTGGCGGCCTTCCTTGATCACCGATCCATCCTTCCAGACCGGACGCAGCCCGGCGAGTCCTTCGGCGGTGGTGTCGGCGCGGATGCCTTCGTCGAGTTCGAAGAGGAAGGTTTCCTGGCCGGTCACGCTGCCGTCCTTGGCAACAAGATTCTTGGTGACGGTCATCGGCGCGATCTCTTCGGCGAGCCGGCCGGCGGCGACGGCGGCTGCGGCGCGCTGGTGGCTGAGCGCCGAGACTTCGTCCTGCGCCTCGCGGCTTACGCCATATTTCTCGGCAACGATTTCCGCCGTCTCGATCATCGCCATATAGGCGTGCGGCTGCTGGTCGAGCACCGCTTGCGGCTGCGCGCGAAAGGTCGGGTGGTGCGCATTGCGCGTATGACTGATCGACTCGGCGCCGCCGCTCAGCGCGACATCGAGATCGCCCGCCATGATCCCGCGCGCCGCATAAGCGAGCGTCGTGAGGCCCGAGCCGCATTTGCGGTCGAGTGTCGTTCCCGGGATGGAAAGCGGGAGGCCCGCGGCGAAAATGGCGGTGCGCGCAAGGTTGCCGCCTTGTGTGCCCCACTGCGTCCCGACGCCGACCAGCACATCGTCGATGCGGGCGGGATCGATGCCCGCCCGCTCGACCGCCGCCTTCATGGCGTGTCCCATGAAGGCCGGGGCGTCGGTGTCATTGAGGGCGCCCTTGAAGGCCTTGGCGACGGGCGTCCGCGCGGTGGAGATGATCGCTGCTTCACGCATAATGGTCTCTTTCATTGGCGAGAGTTGACGAGGGATCGGCAAGAAACCGGCCGACAAGCTCGTTGAATTCGGGGCGGCGCTGGTGGTGGAGCCAGTGGCTCGCGCCGCCGAAGGTGATGACGCGGTGCCGGGCGAGGCGGGCGAGGCGGGCCGGGGGCGGGGGCGCGATCCAGCTCCCGTCGCCATAAGCGAGAAGGGCGGGGCATTTGATCGCTGACAGCATGTCGTCGAGGTCCGCGCCGCGCTGGTCCTCGGGCGGGCGGTAGCGGCAGCCATTGTCATATTTCCAGCGAAAGCCGCGATCGGCTTCGGCAACCACGCCCGTCGCCGTGAGATAGGCGACCGTCGCCGCGTCGATCTCGGGGTTCGCCTCCTGCATGCGCGCGGCGGCGCGTGCGATGTCCGGATAATAGCGCGGCGACTGCAGGCGCCGCATCATCTCGTTCGCCGCCCATTCGCGCAGACGCACGGGATAGGGCACCGGCTTCTCGCGCTCCTGCCGGATCATGGGGAGTTCGACGCCCTCGATGGCGAGGAGCGCGCGCACGCGCTCGGGAAAGGCGGCCGTGTAGCGAAGCGCTATCTGGCCGCCGAGCGAATGGCCGACGAGCGAAAAATCGCGCAGACCGCATAGGTCGGCGATCGCAGCGAGATCGATGACGAAACTTGCCAGCGCATAATTGCCGTCGCTCGACCAGTCGCTGTCGCCATGACCGCGAAGGTCCGGCGCGATCACATGATAGCGGTCCTTCAGCGACTCGGCGAGCCAGGTCCAGCTATGCGCGTGGTCGCGCATGCCGTGCTGGAGGATGACGACAGGCGCGCCGGTCTCGCCCCATTCGAGCAGGTGACGGCGCGAGCCGCCAAGCGACACGAAGCGCGAGCGCGCGCTGCTGGCGGGCGGTTCAGGCGGCATGGCGGGCCTTGTCGCGCAGCGCCCGGCGAAGGATCTTGCCCGTCGGCCCCTTGGGCAGTTCGGGCAAGATCTCGATGTCGGCCGGCACCTTGTACTTCGCGAGATGTTCGCGGCAGTGATCGAGCAGCGCGTCGGCCGCGAGCGCAGCCGTGCCGGAGACGAAGGCGATCGGGACTTCGCCCATCATCTCGTCCTCGCGGCCGACGACAGCGACCTCGGCGACGCCCGGCGCCTGGTAGAGTATTTCCTCGATGTCGACCGGATAGATGTTCTGGCCGCCGCGAATGATGACGTCCTTCTTGCGGTCGACGATGTAGGAATAGCCTTCTTCGTCGATATAGCCGATGTCGCCCGTATAGAGCCAGCCGCCGCGGAGCGCCGCGGCGGTATCGTCCGGCGCCTTGTAATAGCCCGCCATCAGATTGGGTCCGGCGACGACGATCTCGCCCGAGGTACCGGCGGGGCAGCGATTGCCGGCGTCATCGACGATCGCGAGCTCCATGCCGTCGAGCACGCGGCCGATCGTGCGGCCGCGTTCGAGCTCGCCGTCGGCATTAAGCCGCACCTCGGTCAGCGTCACGAGCGCCGTGCCTTCGGTCAGTCCATAGCCGGTGAGCACCTCGACCGACGGCGCGGCCGCGATGATGCGCTGGAGGAGGGCTGTCGGCACAGGGGCGCCGCCGGTCATGATCCGGCGCAGCGACTGGAGACGGGATCCGCTCGCCCCGGGATGATCGAAGATCTTCTGGAGCATGGTCGGGACGGCCGGCAGGAACGTGCAGCCGAACTCGGCAATCGCCTCGATGCAGCGCGCCGCATCGAAGCGCGGGAGCAGCACCAGCGTTGCGCCAGTGACGAGCATCGCGTTGATGCACTGGTTGAGCCCGAAAGTATTGTAGAGCGGCAGCGCGCAAAGGATGACGTCGTTCGCATCGAGGCCGAGCCACGCCGGCGTCCGGTCGTAATTTGCCGCAACATTTCCGGCGGTTAGGATCACGCCCTTCGCCTTGCCCGTCGTGGCGCTCGTCAGGAGATGGAAAACCGGATCGTCGGCGCCGACCACGGCGAGATCGACAAGCGGCCGCGAGGCGGCGAGCGCCGCGGGGATCGAGGCGCCTGCGGCCCCATCCGCCACCGTATCGAGCAGAAGGAGCCGGCAGCCCGCCGGAAGCGCGGCCGACGCGGCGCTGGCCAGCGCCTCGGTGGTGACGATGAAGGCGAGATCGCAGCAATCGACGGCATGCGCGATCTCGGCGGGGCGGTAGAGGATGTTGACCGGGGTGATCGGCGCGCCGAGCGCGAAGAGCGCCTGCTCGACGACGATGAACTCGGGCGATGCGGGGAGGAGGAGCCCGACATGGACGCCACGCGCAACGCCGAGCGCCGCGAGCGCGCCCGCCATGTCCCGGACCTGCCGCGCCAGCGCCGCGAAGGTCGTCGCGCCGCCTTCGAAGCGGATTGCGATCTTGTCGGGGCTGTTCGCCTCGCGCGCAAAAAGTGCATTCGCCCTGTTAAGCATCGGCCGCCTCGCTGATGGGCCGCGCGCTCGCCGGCAGCTCTTGATCCAGCCGGTATAGACGCCGCGCCGTCCCCGAAAAGAGCATCGCGCGGTCAGCGTCCGGCCAGTCCTGCGTGATCCGCTTGAAGGCGTTCCAGAGCGTGCGGTAGCTGTACATCGCCTTGTCGACCGGGAAATTGCTCTCGAACATGCAGCGTTCGGCGCCGAACAGCTCGGTGCAGGTCTCGACATAGGGCCGCCAGGCCTCGGCAAGCTCCTCCGACGACGGCGGCAGCGCACGTTCGTGCCAGCGCGCGCCGCAAATGATCATGCCGAAGCCGCCGATCTTGACCGCGACGTTCGGGCAATCGGCGAGTCGCCGCATGTCGTCGCGCCAGCTGGCGAACAACGCCTTCCCCTGGCCCTCATAGGGGCCGACGCCGAGGATGCAGCCGAGATGATCGAGAATGATCGATGTGTCCGGCACCGCATCCGCCGCGGCGGCAAGCTCGGGTATCTGGGCATGATAGAGCATTGCGTCATAGGAGAGGCCGCGGCGGCCGAGCTCGGCAAGCCCCGCACGATAGGCGGGATCCGCGAGCAGTCCCGCGGGGGCCGGGCGCAATACGATGCCGTCGGGGAAATTTTCATCGCGCGACACCGAGTGACGAATGCCGCGCAGCGCACCGACCGCGGCGGCGGCATGCGCGTCGAGCGTCTCGGCGAGCAGCGGCCCCGACATGAGATCGGCATAGGCGACGATTGCGCCGGCGATGCGAGTCGCGCAACCGGCTTCGCGCGCCGCGCGGGCGATCGCGGCGACTTTTTCGGTCTCGCCGACCGGCGCCAGATGGGCCGGCCCGCCGGTGCGATAGCCATAATGGGCCTGGACGAAGACGGTCGCGTCGATCCGGTGGCCGTCGTCCACATCGGCGCGCATTTCAGCGAGAAGATAAGGCGATCCGCCTTCCTCCCACAGGTGATGATGCGCGTCGACGATGGGAAGCGCGGGTTCGAGAACCTCTTCGACGCGCTGCGACAGCCAGGCAAGGTCCGGCGACGGATAGCGAAATTGGCCTGAAACATCGAGGCTCACGGTCTTCTCCTTCTCCCGCTTCCGATATTGTTTCGGATATACTCGGATTGCAAGCCCTATGTTGATTGCGCATGATTCCTAGGAAACCGCGCATTAATCGACTCCGCAGCGCGAATCTCCAAATCCGATGAAACGTCGAATATGGGTTGACGGAAAATTTTCCCGGCCATAAACCGACACTGCACAGCCGACGAACCGGACATCACCGGACGCCAGGCTCACGAAACGCAACGCATGGGAGGCCATGGATGGCTCTGAAGAAGGTGGCAGTGGTCGCGACTGCGCAAGCGGAGCTGCGGCCCGCTTGGCGCGACGCGCAGCACATCGACCTGATCTCGTCGGTCGTAACCTCGGTGTTCAAGGGATCGGGCTTCTCGATCGACGATGTCGATTTCGTCATCGACTCGGGCAGCGACGTTCTCGACGGACGCTCGATCTCGAACTGCGGCTTTCTCGGCGCGCTCGGGGCGCACCACAAGGAAGAGGCGCGGGTCGAGGAGGACGGGCTGTTCTCGGCGCTCTACGGGGTCAACAAGATCCGCTCGGGGGCTGCGTCGGTCGGCCTTCTCGTCGCTTATTCCAAGCCGTCCGAGTCGGTGGTCGAAAATTACTGGGCCTCGCAGGTCGAGCCCTTCTACCAGCGCCCCGTCGGCTTCAACCAGCGCGCCGCCGCCGGCATCCAGGCGCAGCATTATCTGTCGGGCGGCAAGCTCAGCGAGCGCGATCTCGCCGAGCTGGTGGTTGCCCGCTGGGCCGACGCGAAAGCGGGTGGACGCGTCGCAATCGACGAGCTTCCCGATCTCGACGCCGTGCTCGCGGCGTCCGAGGCCGCCGCGCCGCTCACCGAACTCATGCTGGCGCGCCCGATGGACGGCGCCGTCGCGATCCTGATCGCGAGCGAGGATGCCGCACGGCGGAGCGGCGGAACGCCCGTCTTCGTCACGGGCATGGGATCGAATACCGATTGCCACGCTTATGCCGACCGCGACCGCGGCCGGCTCCGCGCGCTCGAAAATGCCGCCGCCATGTCGGCGCGCGCGTCGGGCTGGGACGCGTCCTCGGCCGATATTGTCGAGGTCAGTGCCTCGTCGGTCGTCTCCGAACTCATGGCGATCGAGGCGCTTGGCCTCGCCAAGCAGGGCGACGGTCTTTCGGCGGCCCGGGGCGGCAAGGTCGCCGTCAACCGCTCGGGGGGCGCGCTGCCCGCCGATCCCATCATGGCGACCGGCATGTTCCGGCTCGCCGAAGCCGTCCGACAGCTGCGCGAGCCGCAGCTCTACGGCGGCGGCTCGCCGAGCAAGGCGGTCGTCCATGGCAGCACGGGCGTCGCGATGCAGAGCAACTGCGTATTCAGCCTCGAGGTGTGACAATGACCAGACATGTAGGAATCGTCGGGGTCGGCCAGACCCACCACTCGCGTCGCCGCACCGACGTCAGCCAGGCGGGTCTCGTCCGCGAAGCGGTCGACCGCGCCCTCGCCGACGCGAAGCTCACGATCGAGGACATCGACACGATCGTCGTCGCGACGGGTCCGGTGCTGTTCGGCGCCGTGAACCATCCCGAGCTCTGGGTTGCGAACGCGATCGGGGCGCAGGGCAAGCCGCTCCTGCGCGTGACCAGCGGCGGCGGCGCGGGCTTCGCCGGCGCGCTGGCCGGCTATTATCAGGTCGCGGGCGGTTATGCCGACCGGACGCTCGTCGTCGCCTATGACAAGCTCTCCGAGGGGCCGCTGCAATATTCGATCTCGACGCTCTACGACCCCTTCTGGGGCCGCGAGTTCGCGGTCGGGATCATGGGCTTCTCGGCCGCCTACTGGCGCGCGCGCATGGACGTGCTCGGTCATACCGAGGAAGCTGCCGCGATGGTCTCGGTGAAGAACCGCATGAATGCCATCGCCAATCCCTATGCCCATATGAAGAAGGAAGTGACCGTCGACGAGGTGCTCGCCTCGAAGCCCTTGTGCTGGCCGATCAAGCTTCTCGACGTTCCGCCGATCTCGGACGGCGCTGCCGCGATCGTCCTCGCCACCGAAAAGGTCGCCCACAAGTCGACCGATCGCCCGGCATGGATCCAGGGCATGGCCTATTATTGCGAAGCCGATAACGCCCCCGAGCGCTCGCTGATGATTTCCGAGCCGCTCGCACTCGCCGCGCGCGCGGTCTACCGTTCGGCCGGCATCACCAATCCGCGCCGCCAGTTCGACGTGGTCGAGGTGCAGGAGCCCTATTCCTGCTTCGAGCTCAACTATTATGAGAGCCTCGGCCTTTGTCCGCCGGGACAGGCCGCCGAGCTCATCGCCTCGGGCGCGACGCAGCTCGACGGCGATATTCCGGTCAATCCGTCGGGCGGCTGCATGGGCGCCAATCCCATCGGCGCGGTCGGCGTGATCCGCCTCATCGAGGCCGCGACCCAGGTCATGGGCAAGAATGAAAGCCATCAGATCAAGGATGCGAAGCTCGCACTGGTCCAGTCCGGCGGCGGCTGGGCCAACCTGCGCGGCTGCGCGGTCCTGAGCGCATAGGGGACGACGACATGTATTCAGCACCCGAAACGATGCCGATTGAACTTCCGGTCTTCAATGCGCAGATCGCGCTGCCCTACACGCTCACGCCGGGCCGCGCTGCAGGGACCTTCCTTGCCGAGGCCAAGAACCGCCGCATCGTCGGTTCGCGCTTTCCCGACGGCTCGATCGTCGCGCCGGCGCAGGACTTCTCCGCGATCAACAGCGACCCGATGGAGAACTTCGTCGAAGTGCCGCACACCGGCGAACTGACGGGCTTCACGCGTGTCGACGGCCAGGTGATCGGGCTCCTCCGTCTCGACGGCTGCGACAATGAATTTGCCCACCGCCTGATCGGCGATCTCGGCGACTTCAAGATCGGGCAGCGGCTGGAAGCGGTCTGGGAAGACGAGGCGTCGGAGGCGATCACCGCGATCAGGGGTTTTCGCGTCGCGGCCGATGCTCCGGTCGGAACCGTCTCGCCGCTTGCCGAGACCGAGGAACCGCTCGGTTCGGTGAAATATTCGCTCGCGCTGCCCTATGAGCATGCCTACGGCCCCTATTACGGGCGCATGTTCGACGAGATCAAGGAGTTCGGGCGCGTCATCGGGGTCCGCACCTCGAACGGCGACGATGCCTTGCTCCCGCCGCGCGAAGTCGACGACATCACGCACAAGCGCACCGGCACCTGGAAAGCCTGCGCCGACACCGGCACGATCCGCGGCTGCTCGATCATCAACATGGAGTTCGTCGGGCAGACCCGCGAGCCGCCCTATGTCTATGCCGAAATCGTTCTCGACGGCGCATCGACGCGCCTCATTCACATGATCGACATCGACAGCCTCGAAGAGGCGAAGGAGAAGATCAAGCCCGGTACGCGTGTCCGTGCCATCTGGACCACCGGCGAACGGAAGGGTTCGATGGCCGACATCGAACGCTTCGAGGTTATCGACGAGTGACCGAGTGGCGCATCGACTCGCTGCTCATCGGTGAGCTCTACCTGCCGCATGGCGGGGCCATCCAGCGCGACCCGGTGCATGTCTGGCTCGCGCGCGACGGAACGCGCAATGTGCTCATCGATTCCGGCATGGCCGAGATCGAGCACATCACCAAGCGCCTCAAGGTCAAGGGATGGGGCGGGGGTCATGCCAAGCTCACCGAGTTGCTCGCGGGCGAGGGGCTGACGCCGGCCGATATCGACCATGTCGTCCTCACCCATGGCCATTTCGACCATGCCGAGAATCTCGACCTGTTCCCCGACGCCTGCGTCGTCATCCAGCGCGACGAGCTTTCGCATGCGGCCGATCCGGTGCCGTCGCAGCGGGTCTTCTACTGGCAGTCGACGATCGGCAATCTGGTGGCGCGCCGCCGGCCGGGCCAGATCCGCACCCTCGATGGGGACGCCGAGCTGTTCGACGGCTTCCGCGTCCTCAAGGTCCCGAGCCACACGCCCGGGATGCAGGTGCCCCTGATCCGGACATCGAAGGGGATCGTCGCGATCGCCTCCGACCTCGGCGATCATTATCGCTACTGGTTTCCGGCCGATGCCCGCGCGACGGACTATCCGCAGCGCTCGCTGTCCGACGCCTTCATCACCGGGAATATCCGGAGCGAAAGCGAGCGCGACTGGCAGGCCGCGATGCGCCGGGTCCAGCTCGCCTCCGACATCGTCGTTCCCGCGCATGATTTCCGCATCCCGAAGAAAATCCCCGAGGAATGGTTCGCCATTCCGGAATCGACCGAAGGCGATCTGGCGCACGTGCCGCCGGACATGTCCAGCTTCTGAAAGGTCCGCCATGTCTTACGAGAATATCCTCTACGAAGTGAGCGAGCGGATCGCGACGATCACGCTCAACCGTCCCGACGCGATGAACGCGACGACCGACGAGCTCTATGCCGAGCTCGAGGACGCGCTGGCGCGCGTTGCCGCCGATCCCGATGTCGGCTGCGTCATCCTGACCGGCGCCGGGCGCGGCTTTTGCGCCGGCGCCGACCTCAAGGCGCGCAAGGACGACATGACCCCGCTACAGCGCCGCACGCGCCACCGCGGCATCCTGCGCAATATCGTCGAACCGCTCTTCCGGCTCGAGAAGCCCGTCATCGCCGCGGTCAACGGTGCCGCCGCCGGGGCCGGCTTCAACATCGCGCTGGCGTGCGACTTCATCATCGCGAGCGACCAGGCGAGCTTCATGCAGGCCTTCGCCAAGGTGGGCCTCGTTCCCGATCTCGGCGGTCTCTACCTGCTCGGCCGCGTCATCGGCATCAACAAGGCGAAGGAGCTTTGCTTCACCGCGCGCAAGGTGCCCGCCGCCGAGGCGCAGGTCATGGGCATCGTCAACCATGTCGTCCCGCACGACACGCTGATCGCCGAGGCCCGCGCGATCGCCTCGAAAATCGCGGCGGGTTCGCCGACGGCGCTCGCCATGACCAAGAATCTGCTCGACAAGTCGACCAACGCGACGCTCGACCAGATGCTCGAATATGAAGGCTATGCGCAGACCATCGCCTATCTCACCCCCGAATATGAAGAGGGCGTCCAGGCCTTCCGCGAGAAGCGCGCGCCGGATTTCGCCGCTGCCGCGAAGCGGGGCTGAACCATGGACTTCAGCTACAGCCCCGCCGAGGAGGAGTTTCGCCAGCGCCTGCGTGCATGGCTTGCCGACGCGCTTCCCGCGGGCTGGGGCGAGACGGTCTTCGAACCCGAGGATGAGGAGGAGCGCTATCTCTTCCGCGCCGACTGGGACCGCAAGCTCCACTCCGGCGGCTGGACCGGCATCAACTGGCCCGTCGAATATGGCGGACATGGCGCGACGCTGACCGAGCGGGCGATCTTTGCCGAGGAGATGGCGCGCGCCCGGGCCCCCGAAAGCCTCAATATCATCGGGCAGAATCTCGCCGGCCCGACGATCCTGCGGCATGGCACCGAAGAGCAGAAAAAGCGCTTCCTCCCCAAGATCATCTCCTCGGACGAAATCTGGTGCCAGGGCTTCTCCGAACCCAATGCCGGATCGGACCTCGCCTCGGTGCGCACCCGCGCCGAACTCAGGGGCGACAAGTTCATCGTCAACGGCCAGAAGATCTGGACGAGCTTCGCCCAATATTCGCAGTGGTGCTTCGCGCTCGTGCGCACCGACGGCGATCTTCCCAAGCACAAGGGTCTGAGCTTTCTCCTCATCGACATGAGCAGCCCGGGCATCTCGATCCGGCCGCTGCGGCAGATCTCGGGCGAGAGCGAGTTCAACGAGACCTTCTTCGACGATGTCGAGGTCCCGGCGGAGAATATCGTCGGCGGCATCAACGAGGGCTGGCGCATCGCGATGACGACGCTCGCCTATGAGCGCGGTCCCGAGGACTGCCTTGGGCGCCAGATCCGCTTCAAGCAGGAACTCGAAAAGCTCATCGACGTCGCGGCGTCGAAACCCTCGAACGGCGGCGTCGCGATCGACGATCCGCGCGTGCAGGAGAAGCTTGGCCGCTCGATCACCGAGGTCGAGGCGATGCGCCTCATCGCGCTTCGCAGCTTCAGCCGGTACAAAAATGGCGGCGAACGCGGCTCCGATGCTTCGGTCGTCAAACTCTACTGGAGCCATGCCGCGCAGCGGATGTACGAGAATGCGCTCGACATATTGTCGCCCGAGGCGGTTCTCTCGGACAATGACCCGCTCGCGGATGCCGGCGGCAAGTTCCAGCTGAGCTATCTCCAGTCGAAGGCCTTCAGCATCTATTCGGGCTCCTCGGAGATCCAGCGAAATATCATCGGCGAGCGACTGCTCGGCCTGCCGCGCTAGACGGCGAAAGGGAGAGGGACATGGACTTCGCATTCAACGAGGAGCAGCAGAACCTCGCTGAGACCGTCGGCAATGTTCTCGCCGATTATCCCGCACTCGCGGGTCCCGATCTCGACCGCGCCGCCGATGGCGACGCTTGGGACGCGCTCGCCGCGCTCGGACTCTTCTCGCTGCTCGTTCCCGAGGCAGACGGCGGCGTCGGTCTCACGCTCGTCGATTGCGCGCTTGCGATCGAGGCGCTGGGCGCAGGGCTCGCGCCGCCGGTCGTCGCGAGCACGCTTCTCGTGACCGAAGTCATCGCGCGCTTCGGGAACAGCGAGCAGCGCGCGCGCTGGCTCGGGCCGCTGGCGGCCGGCGAGGTGCGCGCGGCGCTCGCCATCGCCGAGAGCGGCGCCGAGGACCCGACGCGCTGCGCCACCCAGATGCGCAGCGGTGCGCTCAGCGGCACGAAGATTGCCGTTTCCGGTGCCGCCGACGCCGATCTCTTTCTCGTGACCGCGCAGGATCGCGGCAGACCCTTGCTCGTGCTGGTCGAACGGACGGCAGCGGGGGTCGGGGTGCGTCATCATGAATCGCTCGATCCCTCGGCGGGTCTGGCCGCGGTCAGCTTCGACGCCGTGCCGCTCGAGGCGACGAGCCTGCTCGGCGCCGATCGCGGCGAAGCGGCGCTCGAGGCGCTGCTCGATCTCGCCTCGACCGTCCACGCCGGCCTCGCGATCGGCATCGCGGGCCGCATGCACGATGTCGCGGTCGACTACGCCAAGACGCGCGAGCAATTCGGACAGGTCATCGGCGCCTTCCAGTCGATCAAGCATCGCTGCGCCGATACCGCCGTCGCGGTCGAGGCGGGACGGGCAACCGCTTATTACGCCTTCTGGTCCTGTTCGGAAGGCATGGACGATCGGTCGCGCAGCGCCTCGTCGGCCAAGGCCTATTGCACCGAGATCGCGCGCGATGCCTGCAACGACGCGATCCAGATCCACGGCGGCATGGGCTTTACATGGGAGCTTGGCCTCCATCGCTTCCTGCGCCGCGCGAAAATTCTGGAGCATGCAATCGGCACGCCGTCGTGGCACTATGCGCGCGTTCTTGCCGCCGCGCTCGCCATGCGCGGCGAAGCCGGGACCGCCAGCCGCGCCGCGGCCTGAGATGATGAGAGGGCCGGCCGGTCATGGATGAACGCACCACCCGCGACCTCGAGATCATCGTCGAGCTGTTCCGGAAAGGGGAGCTGCGCGAGCTTATGGTTCGGGGGCCGGAGCTCAGCCTCCGCCTTTCGACCGATGCCGATAGCGGCGAGCGCCCGGCTTCGCCGCGCGCCGCGCCGCCGCATGCTGGCCTGTCCCGCGCGGGGACGGCCGCTGCTGCGCCGCCGCGCGGGACGGTAACTGCCGGCAATGGCGGCGCAGGCAAGGCCGGCAGGGGTGAGGGGGGTGCGACGCCGAGCGCTGCGGCGTCCGCGCCTGCGATCGATCCCGCCTGGACCGCAGTGATCGCGCCCAACCTCGGGACCTTCTACCGCTCGCCCAAGCCCGGCTCGCCCGCCTTTGTCGAGGTCGGGCAGGCGATCGCCGCGGGCACGGAAGTCTGCCTCATCGAAGTCATGAAATTATTCACCTCGGTGCGCACCGACATCGCAGGCACCGTGCGGCATATCGCCGCCGAGGACGCGCAGCTCGTCGAAGGCGGGCAGCCGCTCATCTATATCGAGGCCGACTGATGGCGGCCGACGCGATTCCTGGAGTTTAGGACGAAATGGCTCATATCGAATTTCTCGACGAAACCATGCGCGACGGGCAGCAGAGCCTCTGGGGGCTTCGCATGCGCGCCGGAATGGCGCTTCCGGTGTCGCCGCTGCTCGACAAGACGGGTTTCAAGACGATCGACCTGACGGGTGGCGGCATGCTCGACGTGCTCACCCGCTATTGCCAGGAAAATTACTGGGAAGGCCTCGACCTGCTCGTCGCCTCGATGCCCGATACGCCGGTTCGGGCGGGCCTGCGCGCCAATGCGAATGTCACCTTCAGCGTCAGTCCGCGCGCGCTGATGGACCTCTGGGTTCGCCGGCTCTGCGCGCATGGCGTGCGCTCCTTCTGGATCTACGACGTGCTGTTCGGCATGGACAATATGCTACGCCTCGCGAAGGTCGCGAAGGAATCCAATGCGCATGTCGCGGGCGCCGTGATGTTCGCGCTCTCGCCCGTCCACACCAATGAATATTTTGCCGAAAAGACCCGACAGCTCGCCGCGAGCCCCGACGTCGACAGCATCCTGCTCTACGACACTGCCGGGGTGCTCGAGAAGGAGAGGCTGATCGGGCTCCTCCCCGGGATCGTCGCCGCGGCGAACGGCAAGCCGATCGAATTTCACGCCAATAATCTTCTCGGCATGTCGGCCAAGGCCTATCTCGATGCCGTCGACCTCGGCGTCTCGGTGCTTCACACCGCGAGCCGCCCGATGGCGAACGGTCCGTCGGTCCCCTCGACCGAGATCATGGTGCGTAATATCGAGATCAAGGGCCACAGCCATTCGCTCGACAAGAGCCTGTTCCAGCCGGTCGCCGATCATTTCCGCGCAGTCGGCAAATCGGCGGGCTTCCTCGTCGATCAATATGCCGAATATGACGCCTTCTCCGAGGAGCATCAGATCCCGGGCGGGATGATGGGCACCTTCAAGGCGCAGCTCGAGATGCACAATATGACCGACAAATTGTCGGACGTGCTCGACGAGGTCGCCGCGGTGCGGCGCGATCTCGGTTATCCCGGCATGGCGACCCCCTTCAGCCAGCTCGTCGGCATCCAGGCGGTGCTCAATATCGTCACCGGCAAGCGCTACGGAACCGTGCCCGACGAGGTCGTCCAATATGCGGCGGGCTTCTACGGCGACACCGTCGCGCCCGTCGATCCCGACGTGATGGACCGGATCATGAACAGCGCGCGCGCCGCCGAGGTGCTTGCCAACCCGCCCGCCGATCCCGATCTCGACGAGCTCAAGAAACAATATGGCACCGACGACGAGGACGAGCTCATCTACCGCGCGACGGTGCCGCAGGCCGATATCGACAAGATGCGCGCGGCAGGTCCCGTGCGCCGCGACTATCCGCTGCTCTCCTCGCCCGAACTCGAGCAGGTCCGCAAGCTGATGAGCGTGGCGGCGCTACCGCTCGTCGAGGTCAAGACGGGCACGATGGAGGTCAGCCTCAAGCGCTGAGGCGCTTTTGGCTCAAGCGGGACGCGCATTCACGCCCCGCGGGCACTGCGCGCCGTCCGATCAGGATGCCGCGCGCCTTCGCCTCAGACCGGCTGCGCTGCGTCTTCGCGGTCCGGGAAGCCCTGGTCGGGATAGCGTCCGAGCGCGAGAAGTCCCGCGGCGCCCGCGAGGAGCAACCCTGCCGCCAGCGAGATCGGGAGCGCATAGCTTCCGGTCCAGTCATAGGCGCTGCCGAAGGCGAGCGGCGCCGAGCCCGCGCCGATCGAGACGAACATGTAGAGACGTCCGTAGATGGGCGCAAAATGCGCGAGCCCGAAATAGCGCGTCGCGAGAAAACCCAGCATGTCGAGTTCCATGCCCGTGGCCATGCCGATGAGCATCGCGGCGAGCGCATAGGCGCCGAAGGACAGGGGGAGCTGGAAGGCGAAGCAGGCGGCCGCGGCCGGGACGAGGACGCAGGCCGCGACCGCGGGCGCCCAAATATGATCGACGAGCGAGCCGATGAGGATGCGCCCGACGATGATCGCGAGCCCGAAGAAGCCCATGATCGAGACCGCCTCGTCGGTCGAGAGCCCGGCGTCGGTGAGCGCGGGAACGATCGTCGGAATGAGGCCGCCGACCGCGACGTAGATGCAGAAGGTCGCCGCGCCCAGCAGCCAGAAATGTCGCCGCCGCAGCGCGGCGCGGAGCGTCACGCCGGATGCGGGCAACGCCGCCGCTCGATCGCCGCCGCCCGGCGCATGCAGCACCCGCCGCGGCAGCAGGAGCGCGCAGAGCGGGAGAATGAAGAAAAGCCCATAGGCGCCGAGAATGAGATAGCTCGCCTGCCAGCCGCCCTGGTCGAGGCCGAAGGCGGCGATGCGCGGCATCAGCATCGCGGCGATGCCCGTGCCCGACAGCGCAATGCCGAGCGCGAGGCCGCGCGTCTTCTCGAAGCGGTCGACGATGAGATAGGTCCAGGAGACGGCGCCGGTTCCCGCCCCGAGCAGCGCCATCAGCCCGTAGAAGAGATAGAGCTGCCAGGCTGCGCCGGTGATCGACGCGCAGGCCGCGACGGCGGCCGAAAGCCCGGTGACGCCGAGCAGCACCGATCGCCGAAGCCCGAGCCGCTCGATCATCCAGCCGGCAAGCGGTCCGCCGACCATTCCGAGCCCGGTGCTGAAAAGGATCGCGGCCTGGATCGTGCCGCGGCCCCAGCCGAAAGCGTCGTGCAAGGGGCCGGTGAGCACGCCGATCGTATAGACGGGGAGCGTCGCGGGCGAACAGGTGAGCGCGATCGCGGTGAGCAGGACGAGATGCCAGCTCTTCCGCCATTCACCCGCCGCCCGCTCGGAGGCGAGGGCGGACGGCGCCGGCGCCGCGGCCTGCGCGGGCGCCGCCGTCGCTGCGGCCTGCTCGGCCGCGGCCGTCATAGCGCGGTGAGGCCGCCGTCGATGATATATTCGCTGCCGGTGATGAAGCCCGACTCGTCCGACGCGAGGAAGACGACGAGGTTCGACACATCCTCGACTTCGCCGACACGCTTGATCGGGACCGACCCGCTCGCGACCTTGATCTGGTCGGCGTCGAGCGCCTCGGTCATCATCGGGGTGCGGATATAGCCTGGATGCACCGAATTGGCGCGAATGCCATGCTCGCCATATTCGATCGCGACCTGCTTCGTGATGCCGCGCACCGCGAATTTGCTCGCGGCATAAGCGACGTTCGGCGTGCCATAGATGGCGACGATCCCCGAAATCGACGAGATGTTGACGATCGAGCCGCCTCCCGCGCGCACCATCGAGGGGAGGACATGCTTGGTGCCGAGGAAAACCGAGGTCTGGTTGACACGGCACACCGTCTCGAAGTCCGCCGCCGAAAGATCGGCGGCCTTAGCGACCGGACCGATGATCCCGGCATTGTTCACGAGCACCGAAACCGGCCCGAATTTCGCTTCGGCCGCCGCGACCACCGCCGCCCAGTCGGCTTCGCTGCCGACGTCGTGCCGCACGAAGAGCGACGCTTCGCCGAGCTCGGCTTCGAGCGCGGCGCCGGCCTCGGCATTGATGTCGGTGAAGACCGTCTTGGCGCCCTCGGCGACGAAACGGCGGGCGTGCTCGGCTCCCATGCCCTGCGCGGCGCCGGTAATGATTGCGACCTTTTGATTGAGCCTCATGACACCTCTTCCGTATTTTTCCGATATAACATCGGATATTTTTGATGATTGCGCGCAATATATGCGGAAAATGAGGCGTGTCCAAGGATAAATCCGACAAACAGTCTTTTTCTTCGGCCTGGTATCGGCTAGGAGAGGGGATCGGTCCGGTGCCTGGGAGAGCTCGAATGGAAGTTGGCGCGTTCGACACGAAAGATGTGCTCGCCCTGCCGCGGCCGGAGAATGTCCCGGCGGACAGGGTCTTCGACTTCGATATCTATCGCGAGATTCCGGACGGCATGGATTTTCACGCCTTCTGGCGCGCGATCATGGAGCAGGCGCCGCACCGGCTGATGTGGACGCCGCACAATGACGGCCACTGGATCGCGCTCACCGCCGAGCTATCGGACATCGTCATGTCCGAGCCCGAGCGCTTCTCGAATAACACGGTTCTCGTACCCAAAGCGGCGGGCGAGGCCTATCGCCTCATCCCGCTGTCGCTCGACCCGCCCGAGCACCGGCCTTTCCGGACCCTGCTCAACGAGAATCTCGGACCCAAGCCGCTCAAGCCGATCGAGCAGGCGATCGTCGATCTCTCCGCCGAGCTGATCGACGGCTTCAAGGATCGCGGCCACTGCGACTTCGTCGAGGATTTCGCGGAGCAGCTTCCGGTGACGATCTTCATGATGCTCGTCGACCTGCCGCTCGCCGATCTGCCGAAGCTCAAGCATCTCGCCGACCAGTTCACCCGGCCCGACGGGTCGATGACCTACCCCGAAGTTCTCGAGGCGTTCCGCGAATATCTCACGCCCGTGATCGCGGCGCGGCGGAACGGCGACGGCGAGGACATGATCTCGCGCATGGTGAAGGGGCAGATCGAGGGACGCGAGCTCAGCGAGATCGAGGCGCTGAACATCTGCACCCAGGTTCTCGTCGGCGGGCTCGATACCGTCGTCAACATGCTTGGCTTCACCTTCTCCTATCTCGCGCGCGACACGAAGCTCCGCCGCGCGATCGCGTCCGACCCCGCGCTCATCAACGATGCGCTGCTCGAATTCTTCCGCCGCTTTCCGGTCGTCACCTCGTCGCGCGAAGTGCGGGCCGATGTCGAGTTCGACGGCGTGACGCTCCGCCAGGGCGACATGGTGATGTCGTCGACGATCGTCGTCTCGATGGACACAGGCATGAACGCCGACCCGCTGGACTTCAGGCTCCAGCGGCCCGGGCGCAAGCATTCGACGTTCGGCAAGGGCTCGCACACCTGTCCCGGCGCGCATCTTGCGCGCATGGAAATGAAGATCGTGCTGCAGGAATGGTTTGCACGCATCCCCGAGTTCCGGCTCGGCGAGGATCGCCCGCTCGCCTACACCAACGGGATCGTCGGCAGCGTGAAGCCCTTCACGCTCGTCTGGGACGTTTGACGACCGGGGCGCCCGGCTCGCGCCGCGACGACCGGACCGCGTTCAGGTCGCCCGGCGTTCGCATTCGAGGAGCCGGATGATGCGCTCGCCGATTTCCGCGCCGGCCTTGGTGAGGTTGCGCGGCTTTCGGTAGAGCAGCCAGGTGATGATGAGCTGGTTCGAGCCGCCGATGATGATCGCCGCGGTATCATATTTGTTGCGCGTCGGATCGACCCAACCCTCGACCTTGCCGATCTCGACCAGGAACTGGACGATCTTCGCAAAGTCGTTGATCGTGTATTGGAGCTCGGTCTCGCTGACGAAAACGCTCGGCCAGATCTCGAGATAGAGGAGGCGCGCCCACTCGGCATGCTCGCGGGCATAGTCCGCCGACATGGTAAGATAGAGGAGCAGCCGCTCGCGCGCGCTCATCGAGGCGGGCGCGGCGGCGCGATAGCTTTCGAAGAAGTCGGCGAGGTAGAACATGGGGACGTCGTAGGCGAGATCCTCCTTGCTCTTATAATATTCGTAGAAGGTCGAGGTCGAGATCCCGGCCTCCGCCGCGATGTCCGATATCTTCGATCTGGACAGGCCGTCGCGCGCAAAAACCCGCAAAGCCGCGTTGAAGATCTGCTGCTCGGTTCGCCGGCTGCGGTCCTGCTTGCGCTCGGTGTCCCGAGTCGCTCGCGCCAATATCTCCTCGAGGAGTTTCTCCCATCCTGCTGCCGTGACGGCCGCGGCGGCGATGTCCTGGACACTCATGATCAACCCGACTTTCTAAAACCGTTTATTGTTCGAGTTTGGACCAGCGCCGCGCCATGGTCAATCGGCGATTATCTGGCGCTGTCTTGAGGCGATAATCGCTACGATATGCTGGCATTTTCTAGGATGTGAGAGGGCAGGTGAGGCGAGAGAAGGAGAGTCGCATTTTTGCAACGCAAATGAAGTTTTCCGACGAATGGTCGATTTTATTTGACGCTAGGTGACGGTCGGCGTAGGAGATTGATGCCGCACCAGCCGAAAGAAGCTGTGCGGCGGCTTTTGGGAGAATCGGCAAATGGCATTCGTCACGGCAACCGCTGGACACCGCTTCAGCCTTAAGGCCGGAGCACGCACGCCGATCCGGCGTCTGCCGCGCGCTTTCGCGCCGCTCCCTCCTTGTTCGCTCTCCGAAAAATCATCGCACGCCTGGATGGGTGCTGCCCCGCGGTCGGCCGCATCGCAAAGCCATGCGGCGAATGCGTGGCCGGGCTATTGAAGCATCGGGTCCGCCCCATCGCGCTGACCCTTTAGGAACGAGGTATCCAACATGAAAATCGGTATGTTTCAGACGCCCTTTCTCCGGCCGGAGCGCAAACCCAAGCAGGTTTTCGAATGGGCGATCCGCCAGGCCGTGCATGCGGACAAGGTCGGGTTCACCGAATATTGGGTCGGCGAGCATGGTACGCTCGACTGGGAATCGATCCCCAGCCCCGAACTCGTCATTGCCGCGGCCGCGCTCCAGACCGAGAACATCAAATTCGGTCCGCTCGCGCACCTGCTGCCCTATCATCACCCCGCGACGCTCGCCGTCCAGACGGCCTGGCTGAGTCAGATCCTCGAGGGCCGCTACATGCTCGGCGTCGCGACCGGCGCCTATCCGACCGATGCGGCGCTGCGCGGCATCACCGACATGTCGAAGAACCACGACATGATGCTCGAGGCGATCGACATCATGGAGAAGGTATGGAAGGCCGAGCCCTTCAGTGTCGAAGGCAAATATTGGAACGCCGGCTATCCCGAGGCCGACCCCAAGAAGAAGCTGCGTGACGTCCGGCCCTGGGGCGGGGATATCCATATGGCGATGACCGGCCTGTCCGCGCCGTCGCCGTCGATCGCCTTTGCCGGGACGCACGGCTTCATCCCGGCCTCGGTCTATGCCGGCAATGAATTCCTGAAGAGCCATTTCGAGACCTATCGCGACAAGATGAGCGAAGCGGGCCGCACGTCGGACCGCTCGGCCCATCGCGTCGTGCGTGACGTCATCGTCGCCGAAACCGACGAGGAAGCGCGCAAGCTCGCGATCGAAGGCGGCATCGGCGACGCATGGAAGGCCTATATCAAGCCGACCTACGAACGCTTCGGCGTGCTCAAGGGCCTGCTCCACGATCCGAATGTCGATCCCGCCGATGTCGATGCCGCCTATCTCGCGGAACATGTCTGGATCGTCGGGTCGGTCGAGACCGTGCGCCAGAAGCTCGATCACTGGATGAGCGAACTCGGCGGGCCCTTCGGCACGCTCCTCATCTACAGCCACGACTATATCGACAATCCCGAACCCTGGGAGCATTCGATGAAGCTGCTGGCGGAGGAAGTCGCACCGAAGATCGCCACGGGCGCGACGGAAGCGGCCTGACCATGGGACGTCTCGGCGGAAAAGTGGCGATCGTGACGGGGGCCGCCCAGGGTATGGGCGAGGCGCATGCCCGTCTCTTTGCCGCCGAGGGCGCGCGCGTGGTCCTGACCGACATCAACTCCGACGATGGCGAGAGGATCACGCGCGAACTGGGCGACGCCGCGGTGTTCGCGCCGCACGACGTTGCAAGCCCCGAAGGCTGGGACCGCGTCGTCGCGCTGGCCAATGCGAAATTCGGTCCCGTCTCGGTGCTGGTGAACAATGCCGGCATCATCGGCCCGGTGAAATCGATCCTCGAGTTCACCGCCGAGGAATTCACCGACGTCTTTCGCGTCAACGAACTCGGCGTCTTCCTCGGAATGAAGGCCGTGCTGCCGGACATGATCGCCAACGGCGGCGGCTCGATCGTCAACATCTCATCGATCGCGGGCATGCTGGGGACGCGCGCATCGTCCAATGCGGCCTATTGCTCGACCAAATTCGCCGTTCGCGGGATGAGCAAGCTCATCGCGGCGCAATACGGCCACGCCGGCGTCCGGGTGAACTCGGTTCACCCGGGATATATTCTGACGCCGATGATGGTCGCCGCGACAGACGAAAAAGGCGGCGGAGCCGCCGACCTCATTCCCCTGGGAAGACTGGCCCAGCCCGATGAAGTGTCGCGGGTGGTGCTGTTCCTCGCTTCGGACGAATCAAGCTTCGTGAGCGGCGCAGAACATGTCGTCGATGGAGCCATGATCGCTGGATAGTCAAAAAAACGGGCGATCGACGCTGCACGGCAGGGCGGTCGCAAAATGGGAGGTGCCTGATATGAAAACCAATAGATTCCTCGCTTCGTCCGCCATGCTGGTGGCGATGCTGGCAGCTGTGCCGGTCGCGGCGCAGACGGCGCCGGCGGCACCTCCGGCCGATACGGAAACCGAAGCCTCGAACAACGAGATCATCGTCACCGCGAACAAGCGCGAGCAGGCGCTGAACGACGTTGGTCTCACCATCACTGCGGCGACCGGCGAAAGCCTCGGCGAGCGCGGCATCAAGGGTCCCGAGGATCTCGCCAAGCTCGTCCCGGGTTTCACCTTCACCCAGTCGATCTATTCGACCCCGGTCTACACGCTTCGCGGTATTGGCCTCTATGACGCGACCTTCGGCGCCGCGCCGTCGGTGTCGATCTACACCGACGAAGTTCCGCGCAACGTCCCGCTCATGTCGGACGGCCTCGACCTCGACATCCAGCGCCTCGAAGTGCTGAAAGGGCCGCAGGGCACCCTGTTCGGCCAGAGCTCGACCGGCGGCGCGATCAACTATATCGTCGGCAAGCCGACCGACACCTTCGAAGTGGGCGGTTTTGCGTCCTATGAACGCTTCGATCGCTTCGAACTGTCAGGCCATGTGAGCGGCCCGCTGACCGATACGCTGCGCGCCCGCCTTGCCGTCAAAGGCGTGACCGGTGGAGCCTATCAGCGCAGCTTCTCGCGGCCCGACGACGAAAATGGCAAAGAGCGCAAGCTGATGGGCCGTTTCTCGCTCGAGTTCGAACCCTTGAGCGCGGTGAAATTCCTGTTCACCGCCACCGGCGCGCGCGATCGCTCGGATCCGCTGGCCTCGCAATATGCCGGCACCAACCTCAATATCTACGGCACGCAGGCTGCGCTGACCGCCTCGGGCAACCCCTATGGCTATGTCGATGCGGCGCGCTACGCCGAGCTGACCACGCCGACGAGCCCGGGCTATGACGCCTCCTTCCTCGGCCGCCAGACCGTCGTCGCCGGCCGCCTGTCGAGCCCCAATGCCGGGGTACGCGCCGGTGCCAACGCGCTGCTCGGAACGCCGATCAGCGATAGCGCCCGCGGTGCGGACTGGGGCGACGGCCTGCTCGGCAAGTCGGACAATGATTATTACCAGTTCGCCTTGCGCTCGGATTTCTCGGTGAGCGACACGGTCACGATCACCTCGACGACCGCTTATGCGAAGAAGAATATCGAATATGCGCAGGACCTCGACGGCACGACCGCCCGCGTCGTCGACGTGCCGCTCGACGGTTATGTGAAGTCGTTCAACCAGGAACTTCGCATCGCCGGCGACATGGGCGCGGTGAACTGGATCGTCGGCGGAAGCTTCGACAACATCAAGACCGAGCAGAACAACTTCTTCTTCCTCGGCGATTATTCGGCAAACTCCGACCTCATCACGCTGACGCGCAACAATTACAACTCGAAGCAGAAGACCTTCGGCCTGTTCGGCAACATCGAAGCCGAGCTGGGCTCGAACTTCACCGTACAGGGCGGCATTCGCTATACGAAGAATGAGCTCGATGCGCTCTACTGCTACAATGATCCGCCGGAAGATACGGCGCAGGGCACGGCGCTCGTCTTCGGCTCGGCGCTCAACAGCGTTCCGATCACGATCCTGCCCGGCCAGTGCTTCCCGACGACGGGCGACCTTCTGCTCGGGACGGCGCAATCGACGCTTGTCCCCGTGGCGAGCAGCCTCGACCAGGACAATGTCTCCTTCCGTATCGGCGCGAACTACAAGTTCGACGGCGGGACCTTGCTCTATGCGACGGTGAGCCAGGGCTACAAGGCCGGCATCTTCTCTGCGATCGGCGCCTCACGCGTCAACCAATACTCGCCGGCGACGCAGGAGAAGGTGATTGCCTATGAAGCGGGCTTCAAGGCACCGCTGGGCGACCGCCGCGTTCAGCTCAATGGCGCCGCTTTCTACTACGACTATTCGGACAAGCAGGTCCGCGGCCGTATCCAGGATACGGTGTTCGGCCTGCTCGAGAAGATGCTGAACGTTCCCGGATCCTATATCTGGGGCCTCGAGGGCGAATTCACCGCCGAACCGGTCGACGGCCTCAATTTCTCGGCGGGCGCGACCTATCTCAAGAGCAAGGTCACCGACGACTATTCGGCAACCCCCGATGGTCTGGCCATCTATAACGCTCAGGGTTTCACGGGCAACTTCAAGGGTTCGAAGCTGCCTTATACGCCCAAGTTCAGCGCCAATTTCGACGCGCAGTACGAGGCCAACCTGTCGAGCGACATGAAGGCCTTCGTCGGCGGGACGCTCGTTTATCAGGGCAAGCAGAATGCGACGTTCGAAACCGCGGTGCTGCGCGCCGACGATTTCGTCATCCCGTCATACACCACGCTCGATCTGCGCGCCGGGATTGCCGCGGAAGACGATCGCTGGCGCGTCTCGGTCTTCGGCCGCAACGTGACCAACGAGTCCTATATCACGGCGGTTTCGACCTATCTTGACACGCTCGTCCGCTACCGTGGTAAGCCTGCGATCTACGGCGTATCGGTCCAGTTCAAATATTAAATGCTCTCCCAGCGTGCGGGGTCGTCATCGCTGGCGACCCCGTACTCTTTTCAGGACGACAAGAATGAGCTCCGGCGAATTTCCCGAGAAACTGACTTTCCTGCTTCAGGAGTTCGAGCGTTCGTCGCTTCGGGAAGTGCATATCCGGCGCGGCGACATCGAAATCTATCTTTCTCGCGACGCATCGCCGGCGGGCCGGATGGCGGTTCGCCGGGACGGGCAGGCGGGCGGAGCGGCGCCGGCACCTGCGGCCCGGCCTCCGGCGGCCGCCCCGGTTGCCGCCCCTACCGCCACGGCGCCTGCTGCAGCGGCCGCCGATCCGGCGGGCGCGCTGCCGCCCGGCGGCGTGATCATCACCGCCCCCAATATCGGCACTTTCTATCGCTCGCCCAAGCCCGGCTCGGCACCCTATGTCGAGGTCGGCGACACGATCGCGGTGGGCGACGAGCTTTGCCTCATCGAGGTGATGAAGCTTTTCACCGCGCTCGCATCCGACAAGGCCGGCCGCATCCACAGCATCCTCGTCGAGGACGGCGTCATGGTCGAGGGCGGCCAGCCGCTCTTCGTGGTGGTGGAAGGCTGATGGCGATCAAGCGCCTCTTTGTCGCCAATCGCGGCGAGATCGCCCTTCGGGTCGTTCGCGCCGCGCAGGCACTCGATATCGAGACGGTCGTTGCGGTGTCCGAGGCCGACCGCGACAGCGCCGCCGCGCGTCTTGCCGACCGCGCGATCGTCGTGGGGCCGGCGGCGGCCGCCAAATCCTATCTCGATCCCCGCCTCATCGTCCATGCCGCGCGCGAAAGCGGATGCGACGGGCTCCATCCGGGCTATGGCTTCCTGTCGGAGCGCTCGATCCTCCCGCGCCTCTGCAACCAGCACGACATCGCCTTCGTCGGCCCCGAGCCCGACATGATCGACGCGCTCGGCGACAAGCTCCAGGCGCGCGCGATGGCGGGCGCCGCGGGTGTCCCGCTCGTGCCGGGAAGCGAATGTATCGCGAGCGCCGCCGACGCGCGCCGCGAGGGCGACCGCATCGGCTATCCGGTGCTCCTCAAGGCCTCGGCGGGCGGCGGCGGCCGCGGCATGGTCATCGCGCATAATGGCGACGATGCCGAGGCGGGCTTTCACCGCGCCTCGGCCGAGGCCGTCGCGGCCTTCGGCGACGGCACGCTTTTCATGGAGCGCTTCGTCCCCGAGGCGCGCCATGTCGAAGTCCAGCTGATGGGCGACGGCAAGGGCAGCGTCCTTCATTTCGGCGAGCGCGACTGCTCGGTCCAGCGCCGCTACCAGAAGCTGATCGAGGAGGCGCCCTGCGCCGCCATGTCCGACGCGCTGCGCGCGCAGCTTCACCAGTCGGCGGTCGACCTCGCCGCGAGCGTCAATTATCGCAACGCGGGCACCGCGGAGTTCCTCTTCGACGTCCAGCGCCAGGAATTCTACTTCATCGAGGTCAACGCCCGCATCCAGGTCGAGCATCCGGTGAGCGAGATGATCTCGGGCTTCGATCTCGTCCAGGAGCAGATCCGCATCGCCGGCGGCGCGGGCCTTTCGGTCGCGCAGGACGACATCAAGCTGTCGGGTCATGCGATCGAGCTGCGTATCAACGCCGAGGATGCCGCGCGCGACTTCATGCCGAGCCCGGGGCGCATCACGCGCTGGGAGCCGCCGACGGGCGAGGGCATTCGCCTCGACAGCCATATGTCCGCCGGGGCGATGATCCCGCCCTATTATGACAGCATGGTCGGCAAGCTGATCGCGCACGGCCGCGACCGCAGCGACGCGATCGCGAGGCTCGTCGCCGCGATCGACGAATTTGCGATCGAGGGCGTGCCGACGACGCTCCCGCTGCAGCGCGCGATCATCACCCATCCCGATTTTGTCGAGAACCGGATCCACACACGCTGGCTCGAGCAGGTCGTGCTTCCCGACTTTGGAAAGGCCGCGGCATGAGCGACGTCAAAGACCCGTTCGCCGCCGCGATCGACGACCTGCGCGCGCTGATGGGGAGCTTCCTCGAGGGCGACTGGACCGAAACCCATGTGATCGATGCGCGCGGCGAGATTTTTATCGCGCGCGAAGGCGGCGGCCCCAATCCGCTGCTCGCCGCGGAGTATGAAGCGGCGTCCGAGGGTGCGGACGATGACTTCGATCCCGGGGTAACCGGCGCGCTGCGCGATATCGCGGCGCCGCATGTCGCGACCTTGGTGACGGTCCTCGCGGTCGGCGACCGTGTGGCAGCGGGCGCCGAACTCGCGCGTCTCTCGGTTCTCGACGAAGAGGAGCCGTTCCTTGCGGCCGCCGCGGGCGTCGTTGCCGAAGTCTGCGTATCGCCGGGCGCGCTCGTCGAACATGGCACGATCCTCGTCCGCCTCCGGGAAGAAAGCGAATGACGGCAGTTTCGCGGGTCGCCGTGTGCGGCGCCGGTGCGATGGGATCGGGGATAGCGCTGATCGCCGCGCAAAGCGGTGCGACGGTGCGCCTGTTCGATCTGTCCGCCGACGCGCTGGCCGCCGCACGGGGGCGCACGGGCAAGGCGCTCGACGGACTCGTCGCCAAGGGGCGCCTCGATGCCGCCGATGCGGCGGCGACCCTCGCGCGCATCATCTGCACCGAGGATCTGGACACGCTTGGCGACAGCGAGCTGGTGATCGAGGCGATCGTCGAAAATGCCCCGATCAAGGCTGAGCTGTTCGCGAAGCTCGAGGCGATCGTCGGCCCCGATACGGTCCTTGCGAGCAACACCTCCTCGCTGCCGATCGCCGGCCTGGCAAAGCCGCTGGCGCGGCCCGAACGCTTTATCGGCATGCATTTCTTCAACCCGCCCGGCGCAATGAAGCTGGTCGAGATCGTCTCGGGTCCGGCAACCGATGCGGCCGCGACCGACACCGTCACGGTGGCGGCCAAGGCGTGGGGCAAGGTCGCGGTGCCCGTCGCCGATGTGCCGGGCTTCATCGTCAATCGTGTTGCGCGCCCTTTCTATGCCGAGGCCTTCACGGCGCTCCAGGAGCAGGCGGCGAGCGCCGGTGCGATCGACGCCGCGGTGCGCGCCGCCGGCTTTCGCATGGGGCCGCTCGAACTGACCGACTTCATCGGACAGGACGTCAATTTCACCGTCGCCCGCTCGGTCCATGACGCCTATTTCGGACGCACCCGCTTCGTGCCCCAGCGCGCGCAGGCGGCGCTCGTCGACGCCGGCTGGTATGGGCGCAAGACGGGGCGCGGCATCTATGATTATTCGGACGGTGCTCCGACGCCCGCGAGCGTCGATGCGGTGCCGCGCGCGGTTCCGGACGGACAAGGCCGCGCCGAAGCCGAGACCCTGCTTCGCTCGGCGCCCGGCGACCTCCTCGCCGTCGGCGGCGCGTCGATCGGCATCACCGCCGGGCGCCCGGCAAGCGCAATCGCGGCCGAAACCGGCACGCCCGTCGCGCTGATCGACTGGACGCTCGCCGAGAATGAGGGGCCGATCCTCTTTGCGGCGTCGGACGGTGCAGCGGCGGAGGTCGTGATCGATCTTGCCAGCGCGCTCGGGCGCGCCGCGATCCGCATCGCCGATCGCCCGGGGCTGATCGTCTGCCGCACGCTCGCGCAGATCGCCAACGCCGCCGCCGATGCCGTGTTCGAGCATGTCGCGGGCGAGGAGGGCATCGACGCCGCGATGCGCTTCGGCGCCAATTATCCCGTCGGCCCCTTTGCCTGGGCCGATCTTTACGGCCGCGGCCGCGTGCGCAGCGCGCTCGCGGCGATCGCCGACGAAACCGGCGAGGCGATGTATCGCCCGTCGCAATATATGAGGAACTGGACGTGAGCGAAGCCGATGCAAGCCTGACCGCGGAGCGGCGCACCGAGCATGTGCTCCTCCTCCGTCTCAACCGGCCCGAAAAACGCAATGCGCTCGCGACCGACCTGCTCGGCCGCATCGCCGATGCGCTCGACGCGGCGGCCGCCGATCCCGCCGTGCGCGCGGTGATCGTGACCGGAAACGAGAAGGTCTTCGCGGCCGGCGCCGATATCGGCGAGCTTGCCTCGCGCGATACCGCGGGGGCGATGAACGATCCGCGGCCCGCGATCTGGGCGCGCATTCGCGGCTTTTCGAAGCCGCTGATCGCCGCGGTCGAGGGCTGGTCGCTCGGCGCCGGCAACGAGCTCGTCATGTGCTGCGATCTTGTCGTGAGCGGTGCTTCGGCAAAGTTCGGCCAACCCGAAACCAATCTCGGGATCATCCCCGGCGCCGGCGGAACCGCGACCTTGCCGCGCCTCGTCGGGCGCGGCCGCGCGATGAAGATGGTGCTGCTCGGCGAAGCCTTGACCGCCGCCGAAGCCTTGCACGCGGGACTCGTCACCGATGTCGTGGGCGACGGCAATGCCGTCGCCGCGGCACTGGAGCTCGCCGAGAAGATTGCGGCGCGCGCGCCGCTCGCCATGCAGCAGGGCAAGGCGCTCGTCCGCGCAGGGTTCGAGAGCCACCAGACCGCGCATCTCGCGATGGAGCGCCAGGCCTTCGCGGGCCTGTTCGGCACCGCCGACAAGGTCGAAGGCGTGACCGCTTTCCTCGAGAAGCGCCCCGCCGTCTGGCAGGGTCGCTAAGGCTTCGGCCGGCATCGGGCCGGTCAGCCGGAACGTGGCTGGTCAGCCGACAGGCGGCCGGTCGGAACCGCTCCGCGACTTGAGTGCGTCCTGGACGCCGCTCCGGCTCGCTTCATTTTCGACGAGATCGCCCGAGGCGCGCTGCGAGCGTTCATAGGCGGCGAGCCACGCCGTGCCTTCGAGCTCGAGCGTGTCGCGCTTGCGCGCCTGCATCGCTGCGGGATCCTTCGCCGCGAGCTGCTCCGCCAGCGCGAGCGCGCGGGGGAGAACTTCGCTCTCCTCGACGACATAGTTGAAGAAACCCGTCGGCGCGAGGTCCGCTGCGCTGAAGCGCGCCCCGGTGTAGAGCATCTCGCGCAGCTTCGGCTCGGGGAGCCGCAGCGCGGAAAAGCGGCCGGCGCCGCCACTGAGCAGGCCGAAATTGATCTCGGGCACCGCGAACGCCGCCGACGCGGCGGCGACGCGAAAGTCGCAGAGGCTCGCGAGCACCATGCCGAGCCCGATCGCTGGCTTGTTGATCGCCGCGATCGTCGGCCGGTCGAGCGCATGAAAGCGCGGCAGTACGCTGTTGATGAACGCATAGCGCTCGGCGCGCGCAGCCTTGGTGATGCCCTCGAAATCGTGGAGATCCGCGCCGCCGCACCAGGCCCGCGCATCGTCGGGGGCGGCGAGGACAAGCACGCGGATCGCCGCGTCGCCCTCGACATGGGCGATGAGATCGCCGAGCGCGCGATATTCGGCGATCGAGAAGGCATTGACCGGCGGCCGCGAAAAGGTGGCGATCGCGACGCCGTCGGCGCGGCAGTCGAGCGCGAACGCCCCGAAGACGAGCGGTTCCGGCGTCGCCGCCACCGCGTCAGGCGGCCATTTCGAGTTCGAGGCCGGTGAGCTTTCTGAGCTCTGCGAGATCGAGGCCGCCCACCATCTCGACGACCTTCGCGCCGTCGGGACCGAGGTCGAAGATGGCAAGGTCGGTATAGAGCCGCGAAATGCAGCCGAGACCGGTCAGCGGATAGCTGCACTCCTTGACGAGCTTGCTCTCGCCGGTCTTCGACAGGAGGTCCATCATCACGAAGACCTGCTTTGCGCCGACCGCGAGATCCATCGCGCCGCCGACCGCCGGGATCGCGTCGGGCGCGCCGGTGTGCCAGTTGGCGAGATCACCTTTTTCGGACACCTGGTACGCGCCCATCACGCAGATATCGATATGGCCGCCGCGCATCATCGAGAAGCTGTCGCCATGGTGGAAGAAGCAGCCGCCGGTGAGGAGCGTGACCGGCTGCTTGCCGGCGTTGATGAGATCCCAGTCGATATCATCCTCGGCGGGCGCCGGCCCCATGCCGAGAATGCCATTCTCGCTGTGCAGGAAGAAGTCGCCCTCGGTGGGGAGGAAATTGGCGACCTTCGTCGGCAGCCCGATGCCGAGATTGACATAGGCGCCTTCGGGAATGTCCTTGGCGACGCGCGCCGCGAGGGTTTCGCGATCCATCCGCTGCATGTCCATATCTCCTTCAGGCCGCCGCCGCCGAGCGGGTCGGGATCGCGACGATGCGATTGACGAAAATACCGGGGGTCACGACGATCTCGGGGTCGAGCGTCCCCAGCGCATCGACTTGGTCGACCTGCACGATCGTGTTTTTCGCCGCCATCGCCATGATCGGCCCGAAGTTGCGTGCTGCCTTGCGGTAGACGAGGTTGCCCCAGCGATCGGCGGCCCAAGCTTTCACCAGCGCGAAATCGGCGTGGATCGGATATTCGAGCACATATTGGCGCCCGTCGATCTCGCGCGTTTCCTTGCCCTCGGCGAGCATCGTTCCATAGCCCGTCGGCGTGAAGACCGCGCCGAGACCCGAGCCCGCGGCCTGGATGCGGCAGGCGAGATTGCCTTGCGGGACGAGTTCGAGCTCGAGATCCCCCGCACGGTAGCGCGCCTCGAAATGCACCGAGTTCGCCATGCGCGGATAGGAGCAGATGACCTTGCGCACCCGGTTCGCCTTGATGAGCGCGGCGATGCCGACCTCACCGGTGCCGGCATTGTTGCTGATGATCGTGAGGTCGGTGGCGCCATGATCGACGACGGCGTCGATGAGTTCGGCGGGAACGCCCGCCTCGCCGAAGCCGCTGATCATGATCGCCGCGCCATCGTGCAGGCCCGATACGGCCTCGGCGGCGGAAGCGGCCAGCTTGTCAATCATCTGTCCTGTCCTTTGAATTGCCCAACATCACTCGATCCCGATCGCGGCCGGCCGTCTCGCGCGTGCCTTGTGCCCGTCCTTATGCTTATCCTTTCACCCCGCCGCCAGCGGCGCGGGCGTACAATATCCGCCGTCCATATAGAGCAAGGGCTCGGCGCCCACGGTCTTCGTCATATGCCGCACCCGCCCGATGAAGATATCGTGCGTGCCATGGCTGTGCCTGGCCTCGAGCTCGCATTCGAAGACCGCGACCGCGCCCTTCAGCATCGGCTGGCCAAGCTCGCCCGTGTCCCATTGCCCGTCGAGGAATCGCGCGGCGCCCGAAAGGCCGCGCTGCGCCGAGAAGATCGCGACCGTCTCGACATCGTCGGTGGAGAGAAGGTTCACGCTGAACCGCCCCGAAGAGACGATCATCTCGTTCGCGCTCGCCGAGCGGTTCACGCAGACGAGCAGCATCGGCGGCTCGGCGCACAGCGAGTTCCAGGCGGTGGCGGCCATGCCCGTCCGCTTGTCGCCGTCGGCGGAGCAGATCAGCGCGACGGGGCCGGGCACCACGCGCATTTGCGCGACGAAATTGGCCCGGTGATCGTCGGGGCAGCAGTCGGCCTGCAAAGGGACGGCGCTATCGGCCAAGTGAGAGCTCCAAAACCGATGAAAGATCGGATATTGATAACACCGTCTGCGAATTGTTCAAGGTATCTCTTGGCAAAATTGATTCCTAGGCGTAGATAATTCGATAGATCATTGGATTTCTGTGGGACTCGAAGGAGCGTGATCATGGGTAATGTGGGAACAGCGGATTCCATGATCGCGGCACGAGGGGAGAGCGACATGGCCAAGCTCGCGATAGCGACGGTCGAGGAAATCATCGACGAGGCGCGCAACGGCCGCATGTTCATTCTGGTCGACGATGAAGACCGCGAAAATGAAGGCGACCTCATCATCCCGGCGCAGATGGCGACTCCCGATGCGATCAATTTCATGGCCAAGCATGGCCGCGGCCTGATTTGCCTCGCGATGCAGAAGCAGCGCTGCGAGCAGCTCGGGCTCGAGATGATGTCGAACAAGAACCGGACGCGGCACGAAACGGCCTTCACCGTATCGATCGAGGCGCGCGAAGGCGTGACCACCGGAATCAGCGCCGCCGACCGGGCACGTACGATCGCGGTGGCGATCGATGCCTCGCGCGGCTCTGCCGACATCGTGACTCCGGGTCATGTCTTCCCGCTCGTTGCGCGCGACGGCGGCGTCCTCGTGCGTGCCGGACATACCGAGGCGTCGGTCGACGTGGCCCGTCTCGCGGGCCTCAACCCGTCGGCAGTGATTTGCGAAGTGATGAAGGCCGACGGCAGCATGGCGCGGCTCGACGATCTCGTCGAGTTCGCGGCCAAGCACGAGATGAAGATCGGCACGATCCGCGACCTCATCGCCTATCGCCGCAAGCACGACCGGATGATGAAGCGCATCGGCGAACGCAAGGTCGTGAGCGAATTTGGCGGCGAGTGGAAAGCGATTGCCTTCGTGAACGAGTCGACCGGCGAGGAAACGCTGGCGCTCGTGAAAGGCGAGATCGATCCGGCCAAGCCGACGCTCGTGCGCATGCACCTCCTGTCGATCATGCACGATGTCTTCGCCGAGGCCTCCGACCGCACGCACCTCGTCGAAAAGTCGATGGAGATGATCGGCGCGGCGGGGAGCGGGGTCATCGTCATGATCAACCGCTTCGTGAACGATTATGTGAGCCGCGCGCTCGTCCCGTCGAGCGATCCCGTTCGGCGCGATATCGCGCGCAGCCTCGAGCTTCGCGACTATGGCGGCGGCGCCCAGATCCTCGCCGAGCTCGGCGTGCACGACATGATCCTGCTGACCAATGCGCCGCAGTCGCTGGTGGCGCTCGAAGGCTATGGCCTGTCCATCGTCGAGCAGCGCCCGATCGTCTGATCGCTGTGACGCGCCGCGGCGCCGGCGAATGGCTGATGAGGAGATGAGGGCGATGGTGGAAGTCAGCCCGTGGAGCCCGGCCGAGATCGTCGAGACGGCAGTGTCCGGGGATCCCCGCCACTGGGTACCCGCCGCAACGGCGGACGTCTGGATGCGGCCGCTCCTCTTCGACACCGTGCGCGGCGCCTGGACGAACGTCGTTCGCATCGACATGCACGGCTTCATCAGCCGCCACGCGCATCCGTCGCCGGTGCACGGCTATGTCATTCGCGGAACCTGGCATTATCTCGAGCGCGACTGGCGCGCCGAGGAAGGGAGCTATGTCTTCGAGGCGCCGGGCGATATCCACACGCTGACCGGCGACGGCTTCTCGTAAACCTTGTTCTGGATCACGGGAACGCTGATCGAGCTCGATGAGGACGGCAAGGCGACGGGCTATGCCGACGTCTTCACGCGGATCGAGCAGGCCGCGGCTCATTTCGAACAGGTCGGCCTCGGCAAAGATTATGTCCGAAAGTTCATCCGCTAAAGCAGACTGCGGCGAACCTGACAGGCCGTGCTCGCAATGCCACTTCTGTCAGCGATGAGGGTCTTGTGGCGTGACTAGATGTCGATTTTGGTTTCGGCTTCCAGCAGTCGTACCATTCGTTCGGCCATCTCGGATCCCGCCTTTGTCAAATTCTTGGGTTTCCGGTACAATAGCCAAGTGATGATGAGCTGGTTTGAGCCGCCGATTATCAGCGCTGCCGTCTCATAGATATCCTGCTTCGGCGATACCCAACCTTCCGCAATCCCTTCTTCAAGCAGTTTGAGTACCGGCCTCGCGAAGTCGTTGATGCTGGTTTGTAGTTCGGTGTCGACAACCAGAACGCTTGGCCAGATTTCAAGGTAGAATAGGCGTGCCCAATCCGCATGTTCTCGGGCATAATCGGCGGACATCGTCAGATAAATTATCAGACGTTCGCGCGCGCTTTCCTCGCCTGTCAGCGCATTCCGATAGGATTCGAAGAAGGCCGAGAGATTTTTGAGAGGCAGGTCATAGGCCAGATCCTCCTTGCTTTTGTAATATTCATAGAGCGTCGAGGTCGAAATGCCTGATTCTGCCGCGATATCGGCGATTCTCGAGCGGGAAATCCCGTCGCGTGAGAACACGCGCAGGGCTGCGGTCAGGATCTGCTGTTCGGTCCGCTTGCTTCGATCCTGCTTTCGTTCGGTGTGGCGGCGCGAACGATCCGCTATTTTTTCGAGCAGAAGGTCCCAGTCATTGTCAATCTCGACCACATTGACGCTCTCGGTCGCTAATTTGCTTGCCCTGGGCATGCCGCCTCCAAATCCGATCTTTATACAGTTTTTTACCGAAGAATGAACCGTATCTCTGCACGTCTATTCTGATCTCGACAAGCCGAAAACCGGCAAGAAAGAGCGATAATCGGTTGGTGTTCGGCCATGATCGCTATGCCGCGTCTGAAGATGTTCCGGCGAGCGTTTCCGATAGAATTTGGCGTCATTGAGGATCAGCTACGCCAGAAAAGTCGCTCTCCGCAGACCTCAAAATCGCCGACGAGAGAGTGTCACAAATCTTCCTCGAGAGCGTTGTACAGAACGCGCGGCCTCCCGATAATCAGTTCGGGCGAAGGATTTTGTAGGCATCGGCGTGCCCCGCCATGACATGACGATGATGTGCGAGGAGGGCATTCTGGAGCGCGTCGGGTTCGGCACGTACCGCCTCGTGAAGACACGAGAATATTGAGACAAGCGACCTTGCGTGAGGGCACGATGGCGTGCATCATTTGAACAAACAAATGTTCGTTTCAGGAGTGTTCTCGATGGATCGCTTGGCAGGCAAGGTGTCGCTCATAACGGGTGGAGCGCGTGGGATGGGTGCAGCGCATGCCCGCCTGTTCGTGTCCGAGGGGTCACGGGTGGTCCTAACCGACATGCTCGAAGACGAGGGGGAGGCTTTAGCGGCTGAGCTCGGAAGCGACGCCTTGTTTCTCAAACATGATGTCGCCAGCAGGGATGACTGGACCCGAGTTGTGGGCGAAAGCGAGGCCCGCTTCGGTCCGATAACGATAGCGGTGAACAACGCCGGGGTTCTCGGTCCTTCCGCGATGACCGCGGACCTGTCCGACGAGGATTGGGACCGCATCATCGCAATAAACCAGACGGGTGTCTTCTACGGTATGCGCAGCGTCATACCCTCGATGCTGCGCGCCGGCATAGGATCGATCGTCAACATCTCTTCGGTTGCGGGTACGGGCGTCCCGCGCGGCGCGCCCAACCTGGCATATGTCGCAAGCAAGTTTGCCGTGCGCGGCATGACGAAGCTCGTCGCGGGGCAATATGGGAAACATGGGATCCGCGCCAACGCAGTGCTTCCGGGCTTTATCGAAACGCCGATGGCTACCGCGGTGGGGTCACAGCGGGGGCTTCGCGAGCAGATGACGATGCTCAGGCGGATCGGTGAGCCGGGCGAGGTATCGGAGCTCGTCCTTTTCCTGGCGTCAGACGCTGCGTCCTACATCACCGCCAGCGATCATCTGATCGATGCCGGGCTTATGGCGGAGTGAGACGCTTCTCCTGGCCCGGCGAGCGGCCGATGCTACTCGCACCGCAGGACCTTGCGAGCATCTCGATGACAGCGGCGACCTTGGAAGGCACCGAGATAAAAGCGGAGTGGTCACCGCTCACGCTGGCCAAGGTGACCATCCTTCGGCTCATGCTGCTCTGATATCCTGGATCGACTGCGCGATCCTCTGTGCACTGAATATAGGTCGACGGGCGCTCGAGCCAGGCTGGGCGCGCGACCGCCTCGCCGAAAATCGAGGCCTGCGCCGAACGGTGACGGGCAATGCTCGCCGCCGCGTCCTCGGAACTGCTGAGATGGTACCAGGCTGCCGGCGCTTGCTCCGGGTCGATGCTGATCGTCTGGCCGTCGTCGGACGGGATCATAGCGGCATTGCACAGATCGGTTACGCAGCCAGCCGCGACGTCGGCGGTGGTCTGCCCGGGCTCAGGAGCGAGCGCGGCGAGATACGCAAGATGGGTCGCGTCATGGCCGGCCTCGGAAATCACCATCCCGCCATAGCTATGGCCGATGAGCAGGACGGCGCGACCGGCAGCAACCGATGATGCGACCTGGCCGCGTACCAGCGCGGCGTCGGAGGCAAGCGATTGAAACGGCAGTTCGGGCGTATGGACGGTGAACTCGTCGGGCAGATGTTCGCGTACCCGGTCCCATGCCCATGGGCCGATAAACAGCCCGTGCACCAAGATGATGTCGACGTCTTTTTCGGGCCGGATTGCGGTCATGGCTCTTTCCTCTCAGTCCTTCCGCCCGACCTTCCACTGCGGCTGCGTCGTCGGGAACGCGAATGGACCATCGTCGATCACTTGCAGCAGCTCGACAACATTTCCGTCGGGGTCGCGGCCGTAGGTCGCAACGAGCGGACGCCCGCCGGCTACCGTCGGAGCCGAGAAAAATTCCATGCCTGCGGCGCTGAGCCGCGCATGCTCCGCGACGATGTCGTCGACCGCGAAGCAGATGTGCGTGAAGCCCGGCTTGCAGACGGGGCGGCTCGGCGTGTGCTCGCCGCGCTCGGGCGAACTGAACTCGAACAGCTCGATGCAATGATTGCCGCCGCTCAGAAGCATGAAGCGTGCCGCGGAATTGTCGAGGCCGACAATCTTGTCGAGTTCCGGAGCGTCGGACCAGCCGTCGTCGCACAGCTTCTCGAGCCCGAACATCTCGATATACCAGGCCGAGAGTGCCTCGATATCATGTGTCGAGATCGCGGTGTGATGGACGCCGATGATCATCTTTCTCTCCTCGTGGGCCGCTGCTCAGCGCAGCGTCAACTTTTCCTGCATGATATAAATTGCGTCGCCGCGGTCGCGCTGACCCGTGGTGAAATCATCGAGCGGGATCGGCGCGCTCTCGGCGCCCCAGCTCTCGACCTTGTGCCAATCGAGCACCACGGTGCGCTCGTCGATCTTCCAAACCCCGTCGCGGCGCGAGAAACGGTCGACATAGCGCGCCCCCATCACGTCCACGAGCACAGGACCCGCGCCGCGTCGCTTCAGATGCACCATCACCTGGGACTCGCAAAGCGCCTTGTCGCCGCGCAGTTCGATCAGGGCATTGGTGATCGAATGTGTCGTCCAGTCGTTCGCCTCGCGCAGCCGGCCAACCACGAAGGGCGCGAAATCCCAGCCGCGGCCCTTCCAGTAGCCGTGATCGTCATACGCATCCTCATGGTAGATACCGCGTACGAGTTCCTCGTCGAGGCGATCGACTCCGCGGCAGTACATATGCAGGACTTCGATGATATCCTGCTTGGCGAGAAGTTCGTCGAGATCGGCCATAGTTCGCCTTTCAACCTGTCAGGTGCCAAACGGCGCGAGGACGAGTTTGCCGGCGACCTTGCGGGCCAGAAGCTCGTCGAGCGCTTCGGCCGCCCGCTCCATCGGCAACACGCGATGGATGTGCGGCGCGATTTGCCGGGACGCGAGCAGCTCCCAGAGATGCGCGAAGTTGCGTGCGTTGCCCTCGGGATCGCGCTCGGCGAACCGGCCCCAATAGACGCCGACCGCCGAAAAGCCCTTGAGCAGAAGCAGGTTGACCGCGAGCGACGGGATTTCGCCGCTGGTGAAGCCAATGACGAGGAGCCGGCCCTCCCAAGCCATCGCGCGCGTCATTTCGGTGAAGGCCGATCCGCCGACGAGGTCGATGCAGATGTCGGCGGCGCCGCCGGTCGCTGCGCGGACATCGGCAGACAGCTGTCCCTCGCGGTAGACGAGCGTCGCCGACGCCCCCGCCTTGCTGGCGAGCGCTAGCTTCTCTTCCGAAGAGCCGACCGCGACGACCTTGGCGCCGAGCGCCGAGGCGATATCGACTGCGGCGAGACCGACGCCGCCCGTCGCGCCCAGCACCACCACCCAGTCGCCCGCTTTCACGCCGCCGCGTTGGACGAGGGCGTGATAGGCGGTGCCATAGGCGGTATAGATGGCGGCGGCAGTTATCTCGTCGATGCTGTCGGGGACGCGAACCGCCTCGGCGGCGCGGACGTCGGCATATTCGGCGAAGCCGCCATAACCTGCGGCGGTAAGCCCGACGACATAATCGCCGGGCGCCAGGTCACGAACGTCGGCGCCGCATTCGACGATGCTCCCCGCCACTTCGAACCCCGGCGCGAAGGGGAAGTCGGGGCGAAGCTGGTAGCCGCCCTTGATGATCAGCGTGTCGGGGAAATTGATGCCCGCGGCGGCGACCCGCACCCGCACGCAGTCGGGGGCAAGCGGTGCGGGCGTCATTTCGGCGACCTTGAGCTCGCTCGGCGGGCCATAGGCCTCGCAGATCACCGCCTTCATGGCAGGCCGCGCGGCCGGGGTGAGCGATCGTCGTTCGCGGGCTGGGGAGGAAGGCCCGTCAAGCGACATCCCATTCGAGATGAATATTCTCGACCGAGGCGACGACGCCCGATTCATAATGCGGCTCGGATCCGGCCTTCGCACGGAATTCGGGAATGCGCTGGATCCATTCCTCGAGAAGGATCGTCGTCTCGAGCCGCGCGAGATGCAGGCCTGCGCAGCGGTGCGGTCCTTCGCCGAAGGTCGAATGGGCAGGGCGGCCGCGCTTGACGTCGAGCTTCCAGGGATCGGGATTCTGCCGCTCGTCGAGGCCCGAGAGCGCGGTCGGCAGGAGCACCATTTCGCCCGCCTTGAGTTCGACACCGTCGAGTTCGATGTCGCGCGCGATCATCCGCGCCGCGGCCACGAGCGGGAAGCGGCGGAACATCTCCTCCACCGCACGCTTGATGTCGGCCGGATTGTCGGCGAGCTGGCGGACGGTGCCGGGGTGCCGCGCGAGGAAATCCATCATCATGTTCATGAAGTTGGTGACCGAATCGAGACCTGCGAGCAGGAGCAGCGAGATCATGCCGAGCAATTTCTGGTGCGGCATCGGCTTGCCGTCGATTTCGCTGTGGATGCACAGGCTGATGATGTCGGTGCCGCCCTTGCCGCGGCGCTCCTGGATCAGCACTTCGACATAGTCGAAGAAGCTCTTGTTCGCGCGGTCGAGATTGGCGGCCATTTCCTCGGGCGTGTTGCCGCCGGGACGCGTCATGCCCGAGGCGAAGGCGCGGAGCTTCGGGGCGTCGGCCATTGGCAGGTCGGCGATCGCCATGAAGACGCGGATCGGGAACTCGTCCGAAAAGTCCTTCCCGAAATCGCAATGGCCGCGCTTCGCGAAGGAATCGAGCAGCTCGACCGCGATCGCACGGACCTGCGGCTCGCGTTCGCGGATCGAACGAAGGTTGAGGCCGCGGTCGACGACTTCGCGGTACGAGCGATGCTCGGGCGGATCCATCTTCGAGGGGACCATCGAATAGGCCTCGCCAGCGGCTTTCGGGATGAAGAGAACCTGGCTCGAAAAGCGCTCGGGATCCTTGTAGATTTCGCTGATCAGCGCGCCGCGCGTCGCGACCCAGTGGCCGCCGTTGAACGGCGACCAGACGAGGCCCGGCAAATCCTTGTCCTGCAGCGTCTTCCACGATTTGAGATAGCCCTCGGTCTCGATGCCGTCGGGCTTGTACATGTCGATCTCATAGACCCGGTCGGCCGGGACGTGCGGCGGCCGTTCGGTGCGTGCACGGTCGTCGGTTGCGGGTGCTTCGGTTGCCATCTCGGCGTCTCCCAATTACCTGGCCTGCCGCAGCAAGCCGTCTTGCGGGCCAAAAACCGCGGCGGGACCTCGCGGCCCCGCCGGGTCCCCCCTTATTTGTCGAGCAGCGGCATCACCTCCTGCGACAACCGGCGGAGCGACTCGCGGGTCGGCTCGGGATCGTCGATGCTGTCGTGCGAATTGACGCATAGCTGGCCAAAGCTGCCGGCCTTCTCGACCACCCAAGCAATCTTCTCGGCCACCGTTTCGGGCGAGCCGCAGAGCCAGACATGATCGGCAAGGAAATCCATGTCGAGGTCGTCGGGCGAGAGATCCTTGCCCGAGTCCGCGATGATGCCGGGGAAGAGATTGAACTTCTTGTAGATGGGGAAGAGATAATGCTCCCAGCTCTCGGCCATGCCGCTCTTGAGCGCGAGGCGTTTTGCCTCGGCGTCGGTATCGGCGACGAAGACCTCGCGGCAGATCGAGAAACGCTTGCGCTCGGGCGTGTGGCCCTTCGATTCCATCGCCGCGGCCCAGGTTTCATAATGGAGGCGCATCTGCTCGGTGCCGCCGAAGAAGGCGATCGGCGTATAGTTGCGCTCTCCCGCGAACTTCATCGAGTTCGAATTGGCCGAGAGACCGGTCACCGCAATCTCCATGCCCGGCCAGGGCGTCGAATCCGCGATCTCGACATGATAGCCGGGCATATTGTCGGGTCCCGGGAAACCCGCCTGAAAATATTCGCCGATCTCCTGGAACGGCTCGTTCTTCCAGACGCGTTCCATCAGGTGGAGCGCTTCGAGCTGGCGCGGCGGCAACGGTGCGATGCCGTCATAGCCGTGGAGGATGGCGTCGGTGTGGTGGCCCCCCGGCGCGACGCCGAGATAATAGCGATCCTCGAGAACACGGCTCAGCCAGGCGACGCGCACCGCGAGGGTGGCGGGATCGTGATAGGGCAGGAGATGCGCCATCGGCGCGAAGCGCAGCGTTTCGGTCATCGTCGCCGCCGCCGCGATCACCGAATCGGGGCAGGGGATATTTTCGCGGGCCAGCGTGAAATGCTCGCCGATCAGGAAGTCGCGAAAACCGGCCTCGTCGGCGGTCCGCGCCATGTCGAGCGACCATTCGAAGAGCTGCTTGGGCGACCGGTTCGGCAAATTATAGGGGGTATGAAATATTCCGCAGTCCATGCCGCTGATCCTCTCTCCAGGCATCGTGTCGGGACTCGCGAGAGCTTGTGTTCGCGTAGTCAACGAGAGTGTTGATAACGGGGCTTGGGTGGAGCGTCAACACCGGTGCTGACAGATAATTTCAAGGCAGCGAGATGGGGAGCGGGCGCGCGTAGCTGGGGTCCGAGCGATCGCGCGCGGGCTGCGGTCCGGCGCGCATCCGCGCCCGCGTCGCTTCGTCGAGCGCGACGACGGTCAGGGTCGATTGGTCGAGCGTTTCCGGAATCTCGGTGAGCGGCGCCCAGTCGCGCAAGCAGAGGCGCGCGGCGATGGCCCAGCGGCCGTCGCGCTTTTCGAGGCGGTCGATATAACGCCCGCCCGACCTGGCAAGCGGAGTGCCGGCGCGGTTGAGGCCGACGAACATATAATAGGTCTCGGCATGGGCGGTGTCGCCGTCGAGCTCGATCGTCGAATTGAACTGGCAATGCTGATGCGAGAGATGCGCGCGGCTGTGCATGTCGATCACCCAGTCGGCGAACTCGACCGGGCTGCCGACGAAGACGCCATGATCGTCGATCGCATCGTCATGATAGACCGAAAGCAGGAGTTCGCGGTCGAGACGGTCGACCGCGCGCGAATAGGTCATGAGGCAATCGTGGATCTGCTGCCGGTCCCAGAGGGTGCGAACCATCGTCTCGAAGTCGGTGTCCATATGTCGGCTCCTGTCAGCTGGCGGTGCCCTTGGCGGCGATCGCGCCGAGCTTGTGGTGCAGCGCGGCGGCATGGGCGAAGTCCGGAACGGTAGAGGGCGCGCCCGCAAGCGCGGCGTGGATCGCCCGATATTGCGCGGCGATCGCGCGCGCATGCGGCGGCAGCGGGTCGGCGGGAAGGGCGAGCGGCGCGAGAGCCTTGCCGGTCTTTGCGAGCGCGATCTCGACCAGCCCATATTGCAGATGGCCATCGCCGCCGGTGACGAGGATATCCCCCTTGGTGCCGTTGATCTCCCAGCGGAAATTGCCCGCCGCCGACAGACCGCCACGGTAGTGGAGCGAGGCGGCGGCGCCGCTCGCGAGGCGGCCCGCGACCATGATCTGGTCGGCGACATCGGTCGGGATCATCACCCCCTCGTCCTTGACGAGCGTCTCGGTGCGGCGCGTGACAAGCTCGGCGCTCGACCGCGCATAATCGCCGAGCACCAAGGTCATGGCATCGAGACAATGGCCGAAGGGAATGGTGAGCATCGTCGCACCCGAGGCGGTGCGATTGAGATAGGTGCGGCTGCTGTCGGTGACGCCGGCCCATGGCACACCGACCGCCGCGCTGATGTTCGAGGCGAGGATATCGCCGATCGCGCCGTCGGCTATCAGCTGGGCAAGGCGCTGCACCGCTGCCGTGCCGCGCGCCTGGAGCCCGACGAAGGTCTTTATGCGGGCGTCTGCCGCGGCGCGGGCGAGACGATCGGCCTCGGCGGCATCGACCGCGAGCGGCCATTCGCACAGCACCGCCTTGCCCGCGGCAAGCGCCGCTTCGACGAGCCGGCGGTGCTCGGGGACCTTCACCGCGACGACGACGAGGTCGACGTCGGCGTGCGCGGCCAGCGCATCGGCCGAATCCGCCGCAAAGGGGATAGCATAGTCGCTCGCAGCGGCGCGCGAGCGCTCGGGCGACGAGCCCGCGACCGCGGTGATCGCGAACCGGTCGCCGAGCGCGCGCAGCGCGGGGAGATGCGAGCGCGCCGCCCAGCCTGCGCCGGCGCTGAGCCCGATAATGCCGACGCCGATGCGGCTCATTGCCGATACTCGCGCGCGGCCATCACTGTTCGAGGGCGACGCGGCGCGCGACCTCGGCATGGAAGGCGGTCAGCCGGCTCTCGGCGGTGTTGAACATATATTGGCTCGCGCCGAGCGACTGCGACACGGTGCCCCAGTCGTTGAGGACCTCGGCATCTTCGGCCGAGACCGCGCAGAAATGCTTCCAGTCGCGGTCATTCTGCGCCTGCCATTCCTCGTCGCGCAGACCCTCGGGGGTCGGACCGACGACGCCCCAGGCGGTGAACAAGGTCTTGTCGACACTGACCGGCCAGATGTTCCAGCTCTGCAAATGGGTCGGGAAGCAGCTGAAGATCGTGTTCGGGAAAGCGAGATAGTGGCAGATGTTCTTCAGCCGGTGGTCGACATCGCCCATCCGGTCGGTGAAGCCTTCGAGCGGCAGCGTCATCCAGCTATGGGGATTGGCTATGCGCAAATGCGCGTCGCGCCAGTGGACGAGCTTGCCGAGGGTGCGCGGATGGGTGAAGGGGACGTGCCAGGTCTCGTTGAAGGCATCGACGACCATCTTCCAGTTCGCGTTGAGCTCGAGCGTGAAGCGGTAGCGCGTCTCGAAATTCTCGAGACCGTAGAAGCTCAGTTCCTCGCCGATCGTCCCCAGATAGGGAAGAAGGTCGGGCACCTCGTCGGAGAGGCAGATCCACACAAAACTGCCCCATTCCTTGACCCGCACCGCGGGCGCGCGGAGGTCCTCGAGCCGTTCGGCCTCGAACGAGCCCTTGAGCGGCACCATCTTCACCTTGCCGCTGAGATCATATTGGAAACCGTGCCAGGGGCAGGCGAAGCGGCCGCCCTTGCACGAGCCCGACTCCTTGAGCAGCCGCGCGCCGCGATGCTGGCAGACATTGTGCCACGCCGAGACCGAGCCGTCGTCGAGCCGCGAGATGACGATCGACTGGCCGAGCCGGTCCCAAACCACATAGTCGCGCGGCTCCTTGAGATCGACCGACGGGCAGGCGGGGAACCAGCTCTTGTGGAAGACCGCCTTCATTTCGCGGTCGAACAGCGCCGGATCGGTATAGTTTTTGGCATCGACCACGCTTGGCGGCAGCGGATATTGCTCCTCGGCCGGGGTGGGGAAGGCCCGCGCGGCCTCGCTTGCGAGATGCTGCTCCTCGGTCGCGCTTTCGCTCGTGCTGGCCATTGTCATCGATCCTCAAACAAACAGTTGTTTTATTCGCATAGCGCGATCGGGCCGAGGACACAATAAGGCCTTCGGCAACCCGTTCACCCTAGCACGGAAGTGGCGGCCGCCAACGCGCGCGGGTGCGATTGAAATCGCTTTGCGCGCGCGGCTTGCCGTTGGGGCGCCTTCGGTAGTAATCGGAACGGATGTACGGCAATTGCGTGCCTCCGACATCGGGGCGCGACCAGGATTAGGCAACAGATACTTCCCATGGGCACGGCTCCAGCAATATCCCCATCGACGCCGCGGTCGTCGATCCTCGACATCGCCGTCCGGCTGTTCGGCAGCCAGGGTTATACGGGCACCTCGATGCGCGATATCGCCAAGGCCTTCGGCGTCCTGCCCGGGAGCCTCTATGCGCATATCGACAGCAAGGAGACGCTGCTCGTCGAGATCGTCGAGACCGGGATCAATCATTTCCTCGAATCGGTCGAGCCGATCGCCGCGGCCGAGGGATCGGCGGGCATGCGGCTGCGCGATGCGATCCGCGCGCATATCATCGTCGTCACCGAGAATCCCGAGCGCTCGCTCGTCGTCTTCCATCAGTGGCGCTTTCTCGGCGACGATTATCGCGAGGCGGCGATCGCCAAGCGTCAGCGCTATGAGCGGGCCTTCATTCGCATCCTCGAGGACGGCATCGCCGAGGGTGTGTTCGATCAGAGCCTGAATGTGAGGATCGCGGTGCTGACGATCCTCGGCGCGCTCAACTGGACCCCCGAATGGTATTCGCCGAAGGGGACGGCGAGTCCCGCCGAAATCGGCGACATGATGGCGAACATGCTGCTGCGCAGCCTGATGTTCAAAGGCTGACACCGCGAACGGCAAGCGCGCGATCGTCATGGCCTAGTCCGCCATATCGACGACGATCTTCGCCGCCGATCCGGGAAGCCCGTCGAACAGCGCGCCGATATCGCCGGCGGTCTTGAGGGCGCTGAAGGGGACCAGCTCGGTCTGCGGCGGCGGCGCGGCGAGGATGCCGCGGCCGATCGCGTCGAGCGTCACCTGCCAGTCGCCGCGATCGCGCCCGCCGCGCGCGGGCTCATTGCCGAAGAAATTGCCGAAGTGGCGGATCGTCAGCTCCTTGAGCCAGGCAGTCGAAGGCTGGATGCGCGCGAAGGGCTCGGCGCCATAGGCGCGGATCAGGATCACGGTACCCTGGATGCGCGCGAGACGGTGCGCCAGCGCCAGATAGTCGGTGGCCGCGGGTGCATAATCCTCGAGCGCCACGACGACGACATCGGCGCCGAACGGCATCGCGGCGCGCACCGCGCGGACGATATTATCGCTGGAAGGATCGAGGCAGGTGGCGGCGCCGAAACCGCGCGCCGCCTCGCGGCGGACCGACGCGCCGTCGACGCCGATCACGAGCCCGCCCTGGGCTTTCAGCCACTGCGCCACGAAGAGATTATAGTCGTCGAGACCGAGCAGGACGACATTGTCACCCGGCACGATCGCGCCCGAGCGCAGCGCGCGCGTCGCGCAGCAGGCGGCCTCGACGCAGGCAGCCTGGAGCGGCGAGACGGCCTCCGGCAGTCGGTAGAGACCATAAGCGGGTGCGACGCAGAGATCGGCCAGGCCGCCGTCGGCGCCGCGAACCCCAAGGAAGCCGCCATCGGGACAGAGCGTCTCGAGACCGGCGCGGCAGGCGAGGCAGGTCCCGCAGCGGATGCGCGGGTCGACCGAGACGTGGTCGCCCGGCCTCCAGTCGTCGACCCTATCGCCGAGCGCCACGATCTCGGCGCTGAACTCATGGCCGATGACGATGTCGGCGGCACGCTCGACATGGCCGTCGAAGAGATGCTTGTCGGTGAAACAGAGGCCATTGAACAGCGGCCGCACCAGCACCTCGCCCGTGCCGGGGCGCGGATCGGCGCGGCTCTCGATCCGGAAGTCTTTTTTGCCGTGGCTTACGACTGCGCGCATGTCGCCTCCAGGCCGAGCCGTTCGCGCGCCATTTCGGCGAGCTGGAATTTCTTCGCGCGGCCGGTCGGCGTGACCGGGATCTCTCCCGCCTCGAAGAAGAGGATATGGCGCGGCACCTTGAAGCGCGCGAGCTTGCTTTCGCAGAGCGCGATCAGCGCCGCCGCAGAGGGCGGGACTTCGGTCGCGACGACGCAGGCGCAGCCGACCTCGCCCATGCGGTCGTCGGCAATCGCGACGACATGCGCCTCGCGCACCTGGCCATGCGTTTCGAGCAGCGCCTCGATCTCGCGCGGCATCACCGTCTCGCCGCCGCAGCGATAGACGTCCTTCGAGCGGCCGGCGAGGGTGAGATAGCCCTTGGCATCGACGCGTCCGATGTCGCCGACCCGCAGCCAGCCGTCGGACGCGAAGGCCGCGGCGGTCTCTTCGGGCTTTTTGTAATAGCCATGCGTCACGCCGGGGCCGCGGACGAGGAGTTCGCCATTGGTGCCGGGTGGCAGCTCGCCGCCGCTCTCGGCGTCGACGACCCGATATTCGGCGAGCCAGGGACTGCCCGGAGGGGCGGCCGCGCCTGCATCCTTGAACCGCCCGTTCCCCGTCATGACGCGCGCGATCGGTTCTTCGGGGAGCGTGCAGGTCGTCGAGGCGGTGGTCTCGGTCATTCCATAGCCGGTGACGATCTCGCGCGCCCCCAAGATGGAGCGAAACTCCTCCCAGATCGTCTCGCGGTGCATGCCGCCGGTGCTGAAGACGCAGGCGAGGCTTGGGCAGACGAAGTCCGTCCCGCGCGCGGCATCGAGCAGCTTCTCGGTCAGCGTCGGAACGCCGCTGATCTCGTTCGCCTCGTGGCGCACCGCGAGCGCGAGCAGCTCGGCGGCATCGAAACGGTCCTGCGGGATGACCGCGCCGCCCGCGAACAGCGCGGCGACGAGGCATTCGACGAGCCCGTGCACATGATACATGGGCGCGGCGAAGATCAGGCGCCTTCCATCCTCGAAAGCGCGCACGCGCGCGCTGGCATAAGCGGTGCGCAGAACCATATCGTGGGTCAGCATCACGCCTTTGGGCGAGCCCGTGGTTCCCGAGGTGTAGATGATATCGGAGAGATCGGCGGGGCGCGCCGCGATCGCTCCGCGCGCCGGCGCGTGGCGCTCCCAGTCGTCCAGCGCGTGCCAGCGGTGCAGCGCGCCTGCGGCGCAATCGACGAAGACCGGGAAGCCGGGGCGAAGGATCGCCTCGAGATCGGCGATATAGTCGCGGCCGCGAAATCCGTCGATCGCGACGAGCGCCCGCGCATCCGACTGGCCGATCACATAAGCGAGTTCGTCCCGCTGCAGGTTGAAGTTGAGCGGCACCGCGACCGCGCCGAGGCGCGCGATGGCAAGCTTCACCGCGACGAAGGCGATGCCATTGGGTAGCAGGATCGCGACATGGTCTCCGGCCCCGATCCCGTGGGCGGCGAGCATCGCGGCGGTGCGCCGCGACCGGTCGAGCATGGCGCCATAGGTCTCGACCGCGGTGGCGGTCATCACGAACGGCCGCTCGGGATAGTCTGCGGCCACTTCCTCGAACAGGGCGGCGAGGCTGCGATAGGCCCAGGGGCCATGGCGCGCTTCGAGCGCGGCACGCCGGATCTCGGGCGCCGCGAGCCTCATGCGGCCGCCGGGGCGGCCATTTGCCCGAGGATCGTGCGCGCCTCGTCGGAAAGCGGACAGGCCTTGCGGCTCGGCCGGTCGACCTGCACCATCACGCTGTCCGAGGTCGCGGCGCAGCGCCCGCCCTGGAACAGGACCTGCCGGATGCTGATCGAGCTGCCGCCGAGCTTCTCGATCCGCGTCCCGATCTCGACATCGCCCGGCCAGTGCAGCTCGTCGAGAAAGTCGATCGTCGAGCGCGCGAGCACATAGGCGCAGTGATCGGGGGGCGAGCTCCCGCGCATGAAGAGGACATCGACACGGCCCGCCTCGAAGAAGAAGGCGAACAGCACATTGTTCACATGGCCCTGCCGGTCGGTATCGCTGTAGCGCACCTTCTCGCTGATCCGGACTGGATAATCCTCGATCCTTTCGGGCGCGGTCACAGCGCCTCTCCTGCGGCCCGCGCGCGCTCGACGACCGTCCGCTCGCTCTCGGGGAGAACGCGCGCGCAGCGCCAGACGAGCAGGAGCAGGACCGGCATCAGCGCGAAGAGCGAGAGGATCGCGAGCCTAAGATCGCCCGTCGCGTCGCTGATCAGCCCGACCATATAGGGACCGAGACCAAGCCCGACGAGGCTGCTCGCGAGCGTCTGCACCGCGAACGCGACGCCGCGAAGGCGCGGAATGACAAGATCCTGCGCGGTCGCGAGCATGATCGGTGGCCAGGCGGTGAGCAGCAACAGCGCGAAGAAATAGGTGACGAAGAAGGTCTGGCGGTCGCCGGTGTTGAATTGGACGAAGGTCAGTGCGGTGAACCCGAGCAGCGCCGCGAACAGGAGATACATGCGGCCCGCTGGATAACGGCGCTTGATGATGTCGCCGAGCGTGCCGCCGATCGCGGTCCCGCTCGCACCGGCGATTGCCGAAATCGCGCCGAGCGTGAATCCCGCTTCGGGGCCCATGGCCAGGAATTGCGAGCCATAGAGGAAGACGAAGGCGCCGATCGCATAGGTGTAGATACCGAGAATGCCGCCCGCCGCGGCCATGGTGCGATAGGCGGGCGCGCCGACGGTGAGCGCGAACGCGATCGGATCGCGGAGGCGAATGGCCTGGATCCAGCTTGTCGCCGCATAGGCGCCGATCCCGATCGCGAGCCACTGGATGAGGCTGCTCGTGACGTCGAAATCGCCGATCGAAAAGACGACCGGGCGGCGGTCGGGCGGCAGGATCGCTTCCGAGCCCAGGGTCAGAAGGGCGATCATGAGGGTCACGAAAGCGAGGGCGCCGAGATTGGCGCGAACGAGCGCCGGGCTTGCGCCGAGCTTCTTCAGCGAGCCGACGCTCCATGGCGGGAACATCGTCGCCGCCTCGACGAACACGTCGCGGAACGGATGCGGGCTGCAGGGCTGCGGCAGTCCGTCGAGCGCGCCGCGGACCGGCTCGCGGATCGTGAGATAGACGATCGCACCGAGCAGGATGCCGGGCAGGCCGACAATGATGAAAGCCGCCTGCCAGCCCGCGAGCCCGAAGCTGCCGGGCCAGGTCGCGACGACATAGCCGCCGATCATCAGCGACAGGCCAAGCCCGAGATACATGCCCGTCGTGTAGAGCGCGAAGACCGAGGCGCGGATGCGCTTGGGGAAATAGTCGGCAAGGAGCGACACCGCGGCAGGCGAGCCGCTGGCCTCGCCGATCCCGACCCCGAGCCGCGCGGCGCCGAGCTGGACGAAATTGCTCGATAGGCCCGAAAGCGCCGTCATCGACGACCAGAAGGCGAGCCCGATCGACAGCGTCTTCACCCGGCTCCAGCCGTCGGCGAGTTTCGCGAGCGGGATGCCGAACAGGGCATAGAACATCGCGAAGGCGGTGCCGTAGAGGAGACCGATCTGCGCGTCGGTGAGATCGAGGTCGGCTTTCAGATAGGGCGCGAGGATGGTGACGATCTGGCGGTCGATGAAGTTCATCGCATAGATGAGCATCAGGACGCCGAGGACATACCAGCGATAAAGGCCGCCTTCGCGGGGAACATCTTTCAGCACGGCGGCGCTGGTGGCCATATCTTATTATCCCATCGATGCCGCGGTGCCCGTGCCGCAGCTTGCGTATCTGTCCCCCGCTTGTCGAAGACGGTCCGCCAGCCCCCAGGCGGACCGTCTTGCTCCCGCTAGAAGTGGAAGCTTGCCTGCAGCGACACTTCGCGGCCGCGCGAGACGACGCCGCGCTGTTCGCCGATCATACCCGGGACCCCGGCGCCGCCGGTGCGGTCGGCGGCATAGAGCAGATAATATTTGTTGGTGAGGTTGCGCCCGATCAGCCCCACCGTCCAGCGGTCGTCGACCTCGGCGAAGGTGATGCTGGCGTTGAGGCGCCAGAAGCTCTTCTGCTCGGTCGGCGGTGCCAGCGTATCGGCGGCGAAATAGCTGCCGCTGTAATAGGCGTCGCCGGTGATCCGGATCTCGTGATCGTTCGAGACGGGCAGGGCGAGCTTGGCGCCCGCATTGCCCGCCCAGTCGGGCGAACGGGCAGGCGCGCGGCCATCATAGACCTGCTGGAGCGTGAGCGCCGTGGTGTTGACGAACGAACAGTTCGGCGGCGGCACCGCGGTGGCGCGCGTCGTGCCGGTCGGGAAGGTATAGGAATAGCATTGGCCGGTGAAGTCGTTGAAGCGATTGCGCACATAGGCGACCGCGCCATGGATGGTCAGCTCGGGGGTAACGCGGAAATTGGCGTCGAGTTCGAAGCCGCGCTGCTTGACCGCGCCCGCATTGTTGATCGTGTAGGAAATGCGCGCGGGATCATAGGTATTCACCTGAAGATCCGAGAATTTATAGTTGAACAGCGCCGCGCTCATGTTGAGCCGGCCGTCAAGCCCGATCAGGCGGGCGCCGAGTTCGAAGCCGCGCGCCTTTTCCGAGCCGAAGTCGACGTCGCCGATCCGTGTGGCGGTCGACAGCGGGTTGGTGAGGCCGAAGCCCCCCGACTTGAAGCCGGTCCGATAGGCGGCGAAGATCGTGTGGTTCGAGTCCGGGCGCCAGTTCAGCGTGACTTCGGGCGAGACATTCTCGTCCTCGAAATCGCCCTTCAGATGACCCGGCGTGTCCGATCCCGGATAGACGGTCGCCGCATTGTTGAAGGCCCCGATGCCGTAGAGATTGAACTTGTCGAACTTCTTGGTCTCGCGCGTCCAGCGCGCTCCGCCCGCGAGTTCAAGTTCGGGGGTGATGTCCCAGAGCAGCTGGCCGAACGCCGAATAGGTGTTGCCCTTCTGCTTGGCGAGCGTCTCGAACGAGGTGTAGCGGCCCGCGGCGGCGTTATAATTGCCGAGGCTCAGCATCGTGTCCGAATAGGAACTGAGCGAGGTGTTCTGGTAATAGGCGCCGACGACGAAGTTGAGCGGTCCGTCGAACTGGCTCGACAGGCGCAGTTCCTGGCTGAACTCCTTGGCGTCGAGATTCTCGGCCTGGGCGAGCTGCGAATAGGTCGTCTGGTCGAGGCCCGAGAAGGTGTCATAGCCCATCTTGTTGTAGCCGGTGAGCGAGGCGACCGAGATCGACCCGAAATCCCATTCGAGCGACAGCGAGGAGACGATCGCGTTGAGTTCGCCCTTCTGCGGCCCGTTCGAGTCGGTGCCGCGGAAGGTCTCGGCGACCACCGAGGGCAGGTCGCCGACCGTCGTGCGATTGTCGATCACGCACTCGCCATAAGGATCGGCGATCCCCGACACGCGCGGATTGGGGCCGGTGCAGGGCCCGATATTCTGGGTCGCGACGCCGGCGCCGGAGTCGGTCGAATGCGCGCCGAAGACGCGCAGCGTGCCCTTGAAATTGTCGGTCGGCTCGAAGGCGAGCGTGACGCGGCCGATGATTTCCTCTTCGCCCGGACGCCGGTCCGACGCGCCGGGGAAGGCGGCGGCCGCAGCCGGCGCGCCCGTCGCCGGATTGTAGAAGGGGTTGGTGAGCGGTCCGGCGGTGTTGCGCAGGAAACCGTCCTGGTTGCGGTAACGGATGGCAAGGCGCGCGCCGATGCGGTCGGTGAGCGGACCCGAGATGAAGGCGTCGATCGTCGCTTCGTCGGCGACAAACTCATAGGAACCGCGCACACCCGCTTCGAAATCATTGCCGGGCCCCGCGGTGCGGATCGAGATCACGCCCGCCGGGCTGTTCTTGCCGAAGAAGAGCGCCTGCGGTCCCTTGAGGACTTCGACCTGTTCGATGTCGAAGAAGCCGAGCTGGGCAATGCGGCCGTTGCTCGTCTGGACGCCGTCGATCGCGACCGACACGGCCTGCTCGAAACCCGTCTGGTTGGCGGGCGAGCTGATGCCGCGGATCGCTATCGTGCCGCCGCCATTGGCGCGATAGGCGCCGACGATGACGGTCGGGGTGAGTTCGCCGATCGCGGTGAGCGAGTTGGAATTATATTGCGAGATGGTCTCGGCGCTGAGCGCCGACACGACCACCGGCACGTCCATCAGCCGCTCGTCCTTGCGGCGCGCGGTGACGACGATGTCGCCCGAACCGCTGTCTTCGGTTTCGGCGGCTGCGGGAGCGTCGGGAGCCGGTGCGGCTTCCTGAGCGAGGGCGGGCTGGATCGCCCCGAGGGCCACGCTAGCGGCAAGCCATAGACGCAAGTTTCTCATCACAATCCTCTCCCACCGCGGATCTACGTCCACAAACAATCGTTTGTTTAGTCGATTCTCGCCGAAGGTCAAGCTGGATCGGTTTTGGCGACGGCGACCGGTTTTGGGCCTTGTCGTTCGCAGCATCCTTGTCGTCATAATCCGCTGATTTCCGGCAATAATGACGCAGGAAGCGGGCGTCTAAGGATGCGCATGAGCGCTGGCGTTCGGCCGCGAGAGTTGCTATCAACAAGGTTGTTGACTATGAAAAAACGAATGGTTGTTTTGCGACTCCGCGAAAATGGCCGGTTCGATAATCATTGGGAGAAGAGATATGGGCAGGCTGAGCGGCAAGGTCGCGATCATCACGGGCGCCTCGCAGGGGATGGGCACGTCGCACGCCCAGGCCTTCGTTCGCGAAGGGGCCAAGGTCATCCTGACCGACCTCAACGACAGCGCGGGCGAAGCGCTGGCGGACAGCCTCGGCGACAGCGCCCTCTATATCCATCACGATGTCGCCGATGCCGCCGGCTGGCGCGACGTCGTCGCGCGCGGCGAGGCCGCGTTCGGAACCGTCACCATCCTCGTCAACAATGCCGGGGTACTCGGCAAGATCGGCGGCACGCTCGATTTCGCGCAAGGCGATTTCGAGGCGGTGTGCAACGTCAACCAGCTCGGCGTCTATCTCGGCATGCAGGCGGTGATCCCCTCGATGCAGAAGGCGGGCGGCGGTTCGATCGTCAACATCTCGTCGATCGCGGGCATCGTCGCCATCTACGGCGCGCCCAATCTGGCCTATGTCGCGAGCAAGTTCGCGGTGCGCGGCATGACCAAACAGGTCGCGGTCGAGTTCGGCCGCCAGAACATCCGCTGCAACTCGATCCACCCCGGCTATATCAAGACGCCGATGATGGCCGCGGCGACCGACGAGGGCGGCGGCGAGGCCACCAAGATGATCCCGCTCGGCCGCCTTGCCGAAGTCGAGGAAGTCTCGAACCTCGCGATCTTCCTCGCGTCGGATGAATCCTCCTTCATCACCGGCGCCGAGCATATCATCGACGGCGGCATGACCGCGCTCTGACCCGCGGCCGCGCCGGCGACGGCGCGGCCCACTCAACGAAGGGACGTTGCCATGAGCCGACTTTCGCCGCGTTTCGACAGCTACAGCGACCGCTACAACAATATCGCATTGAGCCGCGACGAGTCGGGCGTGCTGTTGATGCGCTTCCACACCGGCGGCGGTCCGTTCGTCTGGTCCGAGGAAAGCCATGAGGAGCTCGGCTATTGCTTCGCCGAGGTCGGCGCCGATCGCGGCAACCGCGTGATCGTGATGACCGGAACCGACGGCGTCTGGTGCGAGACGATCGACTTCGCGAGTTTCAGCCTGTCGAACCCGTCCGAGTGGGACCACACATTCTACGACGGGCGCAAGCTGCTCGACAATCTGCTCGCTATCGAGGTCCCGGTGATCAGCGCGATCAACGGGCCCGCGCGCATCCATCCCGAAATCCCCGTCCTCGCCGATATTGTGATCGCGTCCGAGACGGCGCTGTTCCAGGACGCGCCGCATTTCATGGGCGGCATCGTTCCCGGCGACGGCGCGCATGTCGTCTGGACCCACGTCCTCGGCCCCAACCGCGGACGCTATTTCCTCCTGATGGGCCAGGAGCTCTCGGCCGCCGACGCGCTCGCGGCCGGCGTCGTCGGCGAGCTGTTGCCGGAAGGGGAGGTGGTGGACCGGGCGTTGGCGATTGCCGCCCAGTTCGCGGCGAAGACCGACCTTGCGCTGCGCTATTCGCGGGTGCTGCTCACCCAGCGCTACAAGAGGCTGATGCAGGAAGGCCTCAGCCTCGGGCTTGGCCTCGAGGCGCTGGCGGCGATCGATCTGCTCGCCGGCATGGACAAGTCATAAGGGCGGCGGTCCGCCTTGCGCGGCCAGGCCGGAGGGAGGCGGCGGCCCGGTCAGCCCGCCGTCTCCTTCACGCGGTCGGCGGCAATCTTGGCGAGCAGGAATTTCTGCGGGCGCCCGGTGACCGTCATCGGGATCTCCTCTGCCGCCAGCCACAGGACATGCTTCGGAACCTTGAAGCGCGCGAGCCGCTCGGCGCAAAACCGGATCAGCGTCTCTGTTTCGAGGCGTGCGGCGCTTTCGGGCACGAGGCAAAGGCAGCCGACTTCGCCCATCTTGGGATCGGGGACTCCGACGACGAGGGCCTGCGCGATACCCGGATGATTGTCGAACAGCTCCTCGATCTCGCGCGGCATGACCATTTCGCCGCCGCAGCGGTAGCTTTCCTTGATCCGCCCGGTGAGCGTGAGCCAGCCGCCCTCGGTGAGATGGCCGATGTCGCCGGTGCGCAGCCAGCCGTCCGCGGTGAACGCCTCGGCGGTCTCTTCGGGCTTGTTGAAATATCCGCGCGTGACAACCGGACCGCGGACCTGGAGTTCGCCGCTTTCCCCGTCCGGCATCGCCTCGCCCGTCTGCGGGTCGACCGCCCGATATTCGGCGATGCGGCCTCCGAGTACCGGATCGCCGGCGACGCCCGCGAGCTTGATGCGGCCGTTCGAACGCAGGAACCAGCTCTCGTCATCTTCGGTATGGGTGCAGACCGCGGAGGCGGTGGTCTCGGTCATTCCGTAGCCGGTATGGATCTCGCGGACGCCGAACACGTCATGGATATCGTTCCAGACGGTCGGGACATTGACCCCGCCGCTGTTGAAATAGGCACGCAGCGCCGGTGCGTGAAAGCCGCGCACGCGCGCCCTGTCGAGCAGGCGGTGGGTCATCATCGGCACGCTGACGATGTCGTTGCTCTGCAGGCGCTCGGCCCAGTCGAGCATCTCGTCGGGGTCGAACAGCACATGCGGAACGAAGGAGCCCGCGACGATCATCGCGGCGACGAAGCATTCGACATAGCCGAACACATGATACATCGGCATCGCGAACTGGATCCGCCGCCGGTCCTCGAACGAACGGGTGAGTGCCGACGAATAGGCGGCGCGCAGGATCATGTCGTGCGTCAGCATGACCCCCTTCGAGCGGCCCGTCGTCCCCGAGGTGTAGATGATGTCCGACAATGCGTGGCCGTCGAACGCGGCTTCGCGCCGCGCAAGTTCGGCATCGCTGCCGACCGTGGCGCGCGCGGCGAGTTGTTCGAGCCCCGCTGCGTCGCCGGCCGCCCCGGTCTCGAAAGCGAAGGTTTCGCGAAGGCGGGGAAGGTCGCTTGCCATCGCGGCGAGGTCGGCAAGATAATCATGTCCGCGAAAGCTATCCATCGTGATCAGCATCGCCGCCTCCGACTGACCGAGGACATAAGCGAGTTCGCGGCCCCTCAGCAGGAAGTTCACGGGAATGCAGACGGCACCGGCGCGCGCGATCGCGAGCTTCGCCACCGCATATTCGGGATAGTTCGCCATGATCAGCGCCACATGCTTGCCGGGCGCGAGGCCCGCCGCGATCAGCCCCGACGCCAGCTGGCGGCTCCGAGCCTGGACGTCGGAATAGGTCAGCTCGCGGTCGCCCGTGACGATCAGCGGGCGGTCGGGATATTCGGCCGTGACCCGATCGGCCAGTGCACTCAGCGTCAGCGGCTCCCAGCGCGGGAAGCGCGCGGCAAGCGCGGTGCGGCGCTCTTCGGCAAGTTTCACCTTCGTCATCCTCTTATCATTGACCGTTGCTTCGAATCATCTTAACAAACGTTTGTTTAATGGCAATGGCTTTAGCGGTTGCGAGCGATTTTGGTTCGAGGAGAGGCGGCATGGACTATTCATTCAACGACGAGCAGCGGATGTGGCGCGATGTCGTCTTCAGCTTCATGGATCGCGAATTTCCGCGCGAAAAACTGCGCTATCATGACCAGAATCGCGAGTTCCCGGAAGCCCTCTATCGCGAGATGGCGGCGCAGGGCTGGCTCGGGCTCCTGATCCCCGAAGAGCATGGCGGACTCGGGATGGACCGCGATCCCGTCATGTTCGCGATCTTCTGCGAGGCAATCGGCAAGGACAGCCTCGACACCGCGGCGTGCATCATGACCTCGATGTTCACCGCCACCAATGTCTCGAAACATGGCACCGAGGCGCAGCGCCAGCGCTATCTCGAGCCCTTCCTGCGCGGCGAGGCCAAATTCTGCATCTCGATCAGCGAGCCGCAGTCGGGCTCCGACGCCGCGGGGGCGCGCTCGACCGCGCGCCTCGAAGGCGACGAGTGGGTCGTGAACGGCAACAAGGTCTGGTGCTCGGGCGCGCATCACCCGAACAGCTGCATCGCGATGATGCTGCGCACCGGCGAGGGGCGCTATGATTTCAGCGTGCTGCTCGTGCCGAACGACACGCCGGGGCTTGAGGTCCAGAAGATGGACACGCTCGTGCGCCGCTCGCTCGGCACCACCTCGCTCTTCATGGACAATATGCGCCTGCCCAAGGACGCGCTGCTCGGCGAGGTCAACAAGGGCTGGCAATATATCGGCGAGCATCTCGATTTCGAACGGCTCTCGATCGCCGCCTCGCAGATCGGCAATGCCCAGACCGCGCTCGACGATACGGTGAAATATCTCTCCGAGCGCTCGGCCTTCGGCAAGAAGCTCGCCGAGTTCCAGGTGCTGAAACATCGCATGGCCGAAGATCGCGCGCGCCTCTCGGCGGCCTTCTATCTCGTCTATGCGGCGGCCTCTTCGATGGCGCGCGGCGAAAAATCCTCAGCGCTCGTCGCACAGGCGAAGCTCATCTCGTCGCAGACCCTGTTCGAGATCGCGACCAACGGCATGCAGGCGCTCGGCGGTTATGCGCAGCTCCCCGAATATGACATGGAGCGCTACTTCCGCGAGGCGAAGCATGGCATGGTCGGCGGCGGCACCAACGAGATCCTCCGTAGCATCGTCGCCAAGTCGATGGGGCTCGGCCGCTGATGGCGAGCGACGGCCCCGCAGGCGCAGCGATCGCGGAAGCGGCCGGCGGCGACGGCGCGGGGCCGCGCGGCTCGATCCTCAATGCCGCGATGCATCTTTTCGGCAAGCAGGGCTTCACCGGCACCTCGATGCGCGACATCGGCAACGCCGTCGGCGTGCTGCCGGGCAGCCTCTATGCGCATATCGATAGCAAGGATGCGTTGCTCGTCGCGATCGTCGCCGACGGCATCCGCCGCTTCCTCGCCGCGGTCGAGCCGCACGCCAATGGCGAGGGCGATCCCGTCGCGCGGCTGCGCCGCATGATCGTCGCACATCTCGAGGTCGTCGCCGACAATCCCGAGCGCTCACTCGTCGTCTTCCACCAGTGGCGCTTCCTTGGTCCCGACAATCTGCCGGGCGCGGTCGAGCAGCGGCGTGAATATGAGCGCATGTTCGTGAAGGTCGTCGAGGAGGGGGTTCGCGAGGGACGCTTGCGCGCCGATCTCAACCGGCGCGTCGTCGTGCTCACCATGCTCGGCGCGCTCAACTGGACTCCCGAGTGGTTCTCGCCGGACGGCCGGCTCTCGCCCGCCGAGGTCGGCGAGCTGATGGCCGATACCCTGCTTGGCGGAATCCTCGCCGACCCCTGAAATCGACCGCGCGGGATTGACAGCCGCGAGGCGCTGGCATAGCTAAAACAAATGATTGTTTGGAAGTGAACATGGCACGACATTTTATCGATCCGGAACCCAAATTCTTCGAAGACTTCGAGCCCGGCGACTCGATGACGACGCGCGGCCGCACGGTCGATATCGGCGACATCACCAATTATGCCGGGCTCACCGGCGACCATTATCAGCTCCACACCGACGAGGCCTTCATGGCGACGAGCCGGTTCGGCAAGCGCATCGCGCACGGCCCGCTGACCTTCTCGCTCGCGGTCGGACTCGTCGGGCTGAGCGGCTTTTATGGCGATGCGATCGCCGCGCTCATCGAGATCACCGGCCTCAAGGCCACCAAGCCCGTGTTCGCGGGCGACACGCTTCACGTCCTCGCGACGGTCAGCCGTCACGAGGCGACCGGACCCAAATATGGCACGCTCGGCGTGACCTATTCGGTCCGCAACCAGGACGGCGAGGAAGTGATGACATTTTTGCAAACGATGCTGGCGAAGCGCCGGCCAAGCGAGGGCTGAGGATATGGCGGAAAACTGGAAGATGCATGTGGCGGCGGGCGATGCCAACGACCCCGTGTTCGTGGGCGTCGGCGAGATCCCGACCGGGAAATTTCCCGAGCGCGGGTTCATCCAGGCGCTGACCAAGGTCGCGCTGCTCGCGCTCAAGGATGCCGCTATGGTTCCGCGCGACATCGACACGATCATCCTCATCCCGAACCTGCACTCGGCAGCCGACCAGGCCGATCTCGTTTTCTCGCGCATGGTCGAGGAGCTCGGCATCCATGGCAGCTGCAAGGCAAGCTACATGGTCCATTCGGGCGGCTCGACGAGCGACAATGCGGTGCGCGCGGCGCATGGCCTGATCACCGCGGGCCATGCGCAGAATGTGCTCGTCCTCCAGTGCGAACGCTGGGGCTCGGCCGATCTCAACGAGATGATCACGATGCTCTCGAAGAACGGCATCCCCGGCGAATGGGAGCTGCCGACCGGCATCCAGTTCAACGCGATCGGCGCGATGATCACGCGGCGCTATATGCACGCATCGGGCAGCACCGCCGCCGAAATGGCCTCGATCTGCGTCACCTTGCGCAACTGGGCCAATCTCAATGAAAATGCGATGTTCTACACCAAGCCGCTGACGGTCGAGCAGATCCTCGCCTCGCGCATGGTCGCCGACCCGCTGCACAGCTATGAATGCCCGCCGATGGCCGATGGCGCCTGCGCCTTCGTCGTCACCAGCACCGAAAATGCGAAGAAGCGCGGCATCGGCCATGCGGTCCGCGTCGCGGGCTCGGGCGGCTGCGTCAGCCATTATTGCCTCAGCCAGGAGCCCGATCAGGCGGTCCTCGGCTGGCCGCTCGCCGCCGAACGCGCCTGGGCGCAATCGGGCTGGGGTCCGGGCGACGCCGATATCGCGCAGATCTACGACAGCTATGCCGCGGTCACCGCGATCGCGATCGAGGGTATGGGCATTTGCGAGAAGGGCGAGGGCGCCCGCTGGTTCGCGGCCGGCCATGGCGATCCGGGCGGCAAGCTCCCCATGAATACCAACGGCGGCCTGCTCTCGGCGGGCCACACCGGGGTCGGCGGCGGCACCGCGCTGCTCGTCGAGGGCATCCGCCAGCTCCTCCACCGCGCCCCCGACAAGCGCCAGGTCGACGGCTGCCAGCGCGCCATCATCGGCGGCTCGGGCGGCAGCTACATGGACGCCCAGATTCTCCTGCTCGAACGCACCAGCCTCGGAGCCTGATCATGACCCTTCCTGTCATCGTAACCGAATTTCGCGAAGGCCTCGCCAAGGGCGAGCTCCTGATCCAGCAATGCGGCGATTGCGGCAAACCCAATATGTGGCCGCGCTACGCCTGTCCGCACTGCCAGTCCGAGAATCTCGGCTGGGCGGCGAGCGGCGGCGCCGGCACGCTCCACAGCTTCTGCGTGCTGCGCCAGGGTGCGCCCGAAGGCCATGAGGAAGATCTTCCCTATGCGATCGGCGTGGTGAAGCTCGACGAGGGCGTCCAGATCGCGGTCCGCCTCGAGCCCGACGCCCCCGAGGACTGGTCCTCCTATCAGTGCGACGACCGGGTCGAGTTCGTCGCCAAGGATGCGGCGCACATCGCGCGGCGCCCCTGCGCGACCTTCCGCCGCGCCGGGTCATGAACAGCTTCGCCTTCCTGGAGAAGTCGGCGCGCCAGCAGGGCGACGGCCTCGCGCTGATCCATGGCGACGAGCGGATCAGCTACCGCGACTTCCACAAGCGCGCGCTTGCGGTCGGCGGCAATCTCGTCGCGCTTGGCTGCAACCCGGGCGACCGGGTCGCCTTCTGCCTCGCCAATTCGCCGCGCATCATGGAGGTCATCTTCGGCTGCTTCGCCGCCGGCCTCGTCGTGGTGCCGGTGAACGCGCGGCTTCATCCGCGCGAGATGGCCTATATCGTCGAGAATAGCGGCGCGCGGATCCTGATCCATGGCGGCGAATATGAAGCGGGGATCGCGGCGAATGCCGCGCTCTTCGAGGGCGTGCGGCGGATCAGCCCCGATGCGGCCGGCAGCGCGGAGGCCTATTCGATCCTGCTCGACGAGGCGAATGCGCTCGGCGCGGCGGTCGAGGCGGCGCCCGAGGATCTCTGCTGGCTCTTCTACACCTCGGGCACGACCGGCAAGCCCAAGGGCGCGATGTGGAACCACCGCATGGTCCGCACCGTGATCATGAATTATCTCGCCGACCTCCACAATATCCAGCCCGGCGAAATGGTGCTGCACTGCGCGCCGATGTCGCACGGCAGCGGGATCGTCGCACTCCCGACGGTCGCGCGCGGCGCGGTCAATGCGATCAGCGACAGCGCGAGCTTCGACGTCGACGCTTTGCTGGCGACGGTCGAGCGTCTCAAGGTCTCGCATATCGCCTTCATGGCGCCGACCCAGATCGTGAAGCTGCTCGAGGATTATGTGCCGGGGCGCTACGATATCTCCTCGCTGAGCGCGATCTGCTACGGCGGCGCGCCCATCTATGTCGAGCAGCTTAAGCAGGCGATGGCGACCTTCGGCCCGGTCTTCGTCCAGCTCTACGGGCAGGGCGAGGCGCCGATCACCATCACCGGCCTCAGCGCCGCGGCGCATGCGCGGCTGCTCGCCGCCGACGATCCGCGCATCGGATCGGCGGGGCAGGTGCGGACCGACGTCGAGGCGCATTGCGTCGACCAGAATGACAATCCCCTGCCGCCGGGCGAAGCGGGCGAAGTGGTCGCGCGCGGCGACGTCGTGATGCCGGGCTATTGGGCCAATCCCGAGGCGAGCGCCGAGGCGCTGCGCGGCGGCTGGCTCCACACCGGCGACATCGGCTATTTCGACGAGCAGGGCTATCTCTTCCTGCTCGACCGCGCGAAGGACATGGTCATCTCGGGCGGCAACAATGTCTATCCGCGCGAGGTCGAGGAAGTCATCATCCTCCACCCCAAGGTCGCGAACTGCGTCGTGTTCGGCATCCCCGACGATTATTGGGGCGAGGCGGTCCACGCCGTCGTCGTCCCCAAGGAGGGCGAGACGATCACGGCGAAGGAGATCATCGACTTCTGCGGCGAACATATGGCGGGCTACAAGAAGCCGAAGGCGGTCGATTTCGTCGAGGCGCTGCCGGTGAGCGGCTATGGCAAGATCCTGCGGCGCGAAGTGCGCGACCAATATTGGCAGGGGCATAGCGGCCGGATCGGCGGCGGTGCCGCGGCGCAGGCGGGCGGCCGGTGAGGCGCGTCATCATCGCCGGGGTCGGCATGACCCAGTTCGGCAAGCAGACGGGCCGCGGTGTTCGCGACATGTCGCTCGAAGCGGCCGATCTCGCGCTGCGCTCGGCGGGCATGGACAGCGACAGCGTCGAGCGCGTCTATTATGGCAATGCGATCGCCGGCACGGTGACCCAGCAGGTGATGATCCGGGGGCAGGTCGCTTTCCGCAACCATCCGCTCGGCGCGCTGCCGCTCATCAATGTGGAAAATGCCTGTGCCTCGGGGGGCTCGGCCTTCCTGCTCGCGATCGAGGCGGTCGCGAGCGGCTCGATCGACTGCGCGCTTGCGGTCGGCGCCGAGCAGATGAGCCATCCCGACCGCAGCCGCGCCTTCAACGCGCTGCGCGGGTCGACCGATATCGAGGATATCGGCGAGGTCGAACCCGGCTCGATGAGTGCCAACTCGATCCTCATGGACTATTATGCCGAGGTCGCGCGTTCCTATCTCGACACCTATGGCGCCGAGCCCGCCGACTTCGCGCGCGTCGCGGTGAAGAACCGCGACCATGCCGCGCTCAACCCGCTCGCCTATCTGCGCGCCCCGCAGACGGTCGAGGAGGTGCTCGGCGGCCGCATGATCGTGCCGCCGCTCACCCTCGCCATGTGTTCGCCGGTCACCGACGGCGCCGCGGCGATCATCGTCTGTTCCGAAGAGGAAGCGCGTCGGCGCGGCATTCCGCTCGTCGCGGTGCGCGCGTGCCGCAATGCTTCCGGTGCGAAAGGGCGGCCGGTCTTCGACTCGGCGCAAGGCGCGTTCGAGGCCGCGGGCCTCGGGGCGGCGGATTGCGATGTGATCGAGCTTCACGACGCCGCGGCGCCCGCCGAACTGCTCCAATATCAGGAGATCGGGCTGTGCGGCGAAGGGCAGGGCTTCGAGCTGCTGCGCAGCGGCGCGACCGCGCTCGGCGGCGCCCGCCCTGTCAATGTCAGCGGCGGGCTCCTCAGCCGCGGACATCCGCTCGGCGCGACCGGCTGCGCCCAGCTTCACGAGATCGTGACCCAGCTGCGCGGCGAGGCCGGGGCGCGCCAGGTTGAAAATGCGCGTATCGCGATGGCGGTCAATGGCGGCGGGTGGCTGGACGGCGCCTATGCGCTCGCGATAGTCACCATCCTCGAGCGGCTGGATTAGGAAGACGCTTCATGGACTATGACACGATCAAGCTCGAGCGGCCCGCCGACGGGGTGGCGCTGATCACCCTCAACCGGCCCGACCGCGGCAATGGGGTGGTCCCCGAAATGGCGGCCGACCTCATGCACGCGCTCGACGAGCTCGAGGCCGATTTCTCGGTACGCGTTCTCGTCGTGACGGGGGCGGGCAAGCAGTTCTGCGCCGGCGCCGATCTCGTCGAGTTCCAGAAATATCTCGCCGAACAGCATCACGCCGCGCAGGAACCCTATAATGCCCGCGTGCTCTGGCCGGCGACCCAGCGCCTCGTGTCGAGCCGGCTGCCGGTGGTCGCAGCGATCAACGGCGGCGCCACCGCGGGCGGGCTCGACCTCGCGCTCGCCTGCGACATCCGCCTGGCTTCGACCCACGCCAAGCTTGGCGAAACCTATATCAAGCTCGGGCTCAATCCGGGCAATGGCGGCACCTATTTCCTCCCCAGGCTCGTCGGCAGCGGCATGGCGGCCGAGATGGCGCTCACCGGCGATATCTTCGACGCCGAGCGGGCGCTCGCGGTCGGGCTCGTCAACCGGGTGGTCGAACCCGAGGCGCTCGTCGCCGAGGCGGTCGCGCTCGCCGCGCGGATTGCCGAGCGGCCGCGCCTCGCGCTCGAGGCCACCAAGCAGCAGCTGCGCCAGAGCTGGCACATGGATCTGCAGGGATCGATGAACGCGAGCTTCTGGGGAGTGGCGGCGCTGACCTACAGCGACGATCTGCGCGAAGGGGTCGCCGCCGCGATCGAGAAGCGCGCGCCGCGCTACAATCAGGACAAATGACCGGTGCTTGACGGCCAGCTTATCATCGATGCCGTCGTGCATCCCTGGAACATGTCGCCCGAGAACCAGAACCCGGCGGCGATGCCGCAGGTCGAGGCGGTCTATGCGTCGCACAAATTGTCGTTCGACGAGGCGAACAGCCATTTCGTCCTGCAGCCCGACGAATTTTATCGCGACCTGAGCTTCGACGTGATCGGGCGCGCCGAATTCGCCGAGAGCCCGGCCGATTTTGCGGTGCTGCACTCGCTCCCCAACCTCGGCTTCGGGCTCGGCCCGATCACCTTGCCCGAGAAATGCGTCGCCTTTCGCAATGCCTATCCCGACCGGGTCAAGATGTACGGGACCGTCGGCACGCCGATCGTTGCGAGCGCGATCGACGAGATCAGGCGCCAGATCGACGAATATGGCATCGACGGGGTCAAGCTCTATCCCGCCTTCTTCTACGACAATATCGGCCAGGGCTGGCGGCTCGACGGCGAGGATTGGGCGACGCCCTTTCTCGAATATATCCAAAAGGCGGGGATCAACCGCGTCGCGGTCCACAAGGCGCTGTGGCTCGAACCCGCGCCGCGCGAGGCGTTCGGCATCGACGATTTCGCCTCGCCGCTGTCGCGCTTCCCCGACATCCGTTTCGAGATGGTGCATGGCGGCGCCGCCTTCCTCGACGAGACGATCGCGCTGCTCCAGCGCCACCCCAATCTCTATCTGACGCTCGAGACGGTTTTCTCCTACATCCTCGTGAAGCCGCGCGTGTTCGCCAAGATCCTCGGCCGCCTCATCACCGAGGTCGGCTCCGAGCGCCTGCTCTTCGCGAGCGGCAACAATCTCGCGCATCCGCTGCCGCTGATCGAGGCCTTTCGCGGCTTCGAATTCGCGCCCGAGCATGTCGCCGAGTTCGGCATCCGCCAGCTGACGCAGCAAGACCGCGACAATATCATGGGGCTCAATTCGGCGAAGCTGCACGATTTCGATGTCGACGCGCTGCTGCCGCGCATCGCGGCCGACGAATTTTCTGCGATCCGCGCCGAAGGCGTACCGCAGCCCTGGAGTCTGCTGCGCGAATGAGCGACCATGGCCATCTCCTGCGCGACATCATGGCGCGGCTCGGCGAGATACCCGAGCCGTGCAGCATCTCGATGCAGAGCCCGATGACCATCGTCGAAATGGGCCTGATCGACGATGTCACGATTTCGGCCGACGGCAAGGTCTCGGTCGCGCTCTGCCTGACCGACACGGGCTGCGTCCATTATATGTCGATGACGCGCTTCATCGCCGATGCGCTGACCCCGCTCGACGGGGTGACGGGGGTCGAGGTTCGCCAGGTGCTCGACAAGCTCTGGACCGACGACCGTGTGCAGCGGCGCGCCTCATGAGGTTCGACGAGACCTACAAGGGGCTTCGTGTCCTCGACCTTGCGACCAACATCGCCGGGCCCTTCTCGGCGATGATCCTCGGCGACATGGGCGCCGACGTGATCAAGGTCGAGCGGTCCCCCGCGGGCGACGATACGCGCGGCCTGCCGCCGACGCATGACGGCACCGCGACGGTCTTCCTCGCGGTCAACCGCAACAAGCGCAGCCTGCTCCTCGACCTTCGCGATCCCGCCGACCGGGCGCTGCTGCTCGATCTTGCCGCGAACGCCGATGTCGTCGTCGAGAGCTTTCCGCCCGGCGTCGGCGAGAAGCTCGGCTTCACCTATGAGGCGTTCCGCAGCCGCAATCCCGACATCATCCTCTGCTCGGTATCGGCCTTCGGCGACGGGCCGGTGGGCAGCCGGATGCCCGGCTATGATGCGCTCGTCCAGGCGGTCAGCGGGCTCATGAGCTTCACCGGGAGCGCGGGCGATCCGACGGTGCGCATTGCGCCCTCGGTGCTCGACCTCGGGACCGGCATGTGGGCGGCAATGGGCATGATGGCGGCGCTCGCGCGCCGCGCCGCGGGCGGCGGCGGCGAGCATGTCCGCCCGGCGCTGATCGACACCGCCTTCAACCTCATGAACCACCAGCTGCTCGGTTATCTTGCGACCGGGAACGAGCCCGAGAAGCTGGGCTCCGGCGCGCCCAGCGCCGCGCCCTATGGCGTCTTTCGCGCTTCAGACGGCGAGCTGATGATCGCGACGGCGAGCGAGCCGCAGTTCCCGCGGCTGTGCGCCGCGCTCGGCCTGCCGCCGCTCGGCGAGGAAGCGCGCTTTGCGACCATCCCCGACCGCATTGCCAACCGCACCGACCTCGATGCGCTGATCGCGGCGCGCATTGCCGGGCGGAGCGTCGCCGAATGGCTCGACATATTGGGCGAGGCCGGCATCTCGTGCGGGCGGGTCAACGGCGTCGGCGAGGCGATCGCGCTTCCCGAGGTGAGCGAACGGGGGCTATTCGTCGATCTCCCCGGCGAGACCGGTACGGCGCCGCTCAGCCAGCTCCGGCTCCCGATCGACCGCGCCGGCGCGGGCGTGCGCGCTGCGCCGCCGGCGCTCGGCGCGCACAGCGATGCGATCCGCGCGGCGCTCGGCGCGGCGAAGGACTGGCCCGCAGCCGGGTAGACAGTCCGTGCGGAGGCAGCTTGGGAGTGGTGGCGGGGCGGCCGCGCGGGCCAGTCAACGTTAGCGTTGACAAATCATATTCCCCGCCGCATGATCGGGTGAGGACAGCGCGAGGCGACCCTTTACCGCACTTGTCGCGCCCGGTCGAGAGGAAGTCGATCGCTGTCATATTCGCCGGCTTGCCCGGCACCGCGCTGCGACGGCAACCGGTGTCGGACCAGCCTAGTTCCAGTTGACGAACGTCCGCCCAAGCTGTTTGGATCGGCTGTGGGCGTTCAGCTAGGCAAGACTTATGACAAAAGCACCAGCGAGTAATATCTCGCGTCGCCGCAAGTCGGCTCTCGTCGACGGCAATAGCGACTATATGGCGAAGCGCGAGGAACTGGTCGAGATCGCGGGCCGCCAGTTCAAGGCCAATGGCTTTCGCGCCACCACCCTCGCCGAGATCGGCCACAAGGCCGGCATGGACCGCGCGACGGTCTATTATTATTTCGGCAGCAAGGAGGAGTTGTTCCGCGAGTGCGTCCGCCTCAGCGTCGACGCCAATATCGCCGAATGCGAACGCATCGCTGCGGACCTCAGCCGCGATGCCAAGGACCGGCTGCGCGCCGTGATCATCCAGCTGATGCTCGCCTACGACCGTTATTATCCGCACATGTATGTCTACATCCAGGAAGAGATGGAGCGCATCGCGAGCGAGAAGAGCGACTGGGCGCAGCAGATCATCACCCAGACGCGGACCTATGAGCGGATCGTGCTGAGTCTCATTTCGGAGCTGATGAAGAAGGGCGAGCTGCGCGACGACATCGCCGTGTCGATCGCGGCGAACGCGATCTTCGGAATGCTCAACTGGACCCACCGCTGGTATCAGCCGGGCGGGCCGCACTCGGCCGAGGAAATCGCCGACAGCTTCTGCAAGATTTTCTTCGGCGGGCTCGACGCGAAAAAGGCCTGAGCCCGCCTGTCCTGATCAGAGCCGCTCGCGCAGCGCCCGCTTGTTGACCTTCGTCGCCGACATCGGCCACTCCTCGGCGGTCATGAAATAGACCGCGCGCGGTACCTTGTAGCTCGCGATCTTGCCCTTGCAGAAGTCGATCAGCTCGTCGGCACCGGCGGTCATGCCGGGGCGCAATTCGACGAAGGCCACCGGCACCTCGTCGAGGCGCGGGTCGGGTTTACCCACCACCTCGGCGATCCGCACCGCGGGATGGCTTGCGAGATAGGCCTCGACCTCGATCGCCGCGACATTCTCGCCGCCCACTTTGAGCATATCCTTGGCGCGGCCGTTGAACGTCAGCCGGCCTTCGCCGCACCTTTTGTAGAGATCGCCGGTGTGGAGCCAGCCATCCTCGTCGAGCGCCTCGGCGGTCTTCACCGGGTCGCGATAATAGCCCGACATCACGCAATAGCCGCGCACCAGAATCTCGCCGACCGAATCGGGCGGGAGATCTTCGCCCGTCTCGGGATCGACGATCCGGACCTCGACGCCGGGGACCGCCTTGCCCTGGCAGTTGGCGCGATTGAAACGCGACTCGCCTTCATCCATCAGCGCGAAGATGCCAGCGGTCTCGGTCATCCCGCACGCCTGCATGAACTCGGTCTGCGGCAGCAAGGTCATCGCCCGCTCGACGAGGCTCTCGGGGCCGATCAGCAGCACCGAGCGCAATTTGTCGAGCTTCGCGGGATCGAACTCGGGATGGTCGAAGAGTGGCTGCAGGATCGCCGGGAACCACGGCCAGGCCGCGGTGACGCCTTCGCGTTCCATCAGCTTCAGCGCGCGGCCGGGATCGAAGAAGACGTCGGTGATATAGGTGCCGGCGCAGCCGACCGAGCCGATGAAGGGCGCCAGCGATCCGATGTGGAAGAGCGGGCCGCCGCCCCATGTCACTTCATGGTCGGCCGAGCGGAAGCGGTTCTGGGCACGGAACACCGGACCCCGGGTCATCGACTCGTGCGAGAGCATGCAGCCCTTGGGATTGGCGGTGGTGCCCGAGGTATAGATGATCACCGCATTGTCGCAGATCCGCGTCGAGCGGCGGCGATGGTCGATCTCGGCCTCGCTCACCGGCTCAGCGGCGGCCGCGAGATCGGCGGCGCCGAGGAAGCCCGCCTGCTTGTCGCCCGACAGGAGGATGAGGTGGCGGAGCAGCGGCGCTTCTTCGAGATGGAGCGCCTGCGCATCGGCCGCCGCGCCGACCGAGGGGAGGGCGGTGGCCAGCACCTCGCGGAAATCGAGATAGCTGGTGTCCGCCGCGGCCGTCAGGATCGCGCAGAGATCGGCGTTGGCGATAATATATTGCAGCTCATGCGCCTTGTGGCGCGCATTGAGCGGCACAGCGACACAATTGGCGAGCAGGATGCCGAAGAAGCCCGCGACCATCTCGGGGCCATTGTTGCAAAGGAGACCGACATGCGAGCGCGGCGTGATCCCGAGTCCCGCGAGCCCGCGAGCGACGTCGGCCGCGCGGCCGAGCAGCTCGCCATAGGTCAGCGATGCGTCGGGGAAGGCGATCACCTTGCGATCGGGATGGCGGGCCGCGCCGCGAATCAGCAAGTCGGCAATCGGTGCCACTTCGGTCCATTGCGTGAACGCCGTCATTCGTCATCCTCTCCTGTGCGCGGGGGTCGCCTTCGCGCCTGCGCGTTGTTTCCCGGTCTTTTGTGTCGCCCACCTTGCCGCCTACAAATGGTCATTGACAAGGGGGGTGCCCCCTATCTATCAACGCATGTGTTGATAAACAAGAATTGATTGGGCGGAGGAGCCGGAAGATGAAGTTTCACCTGATGCAAACAGGCGTGGTCGGTCGTCGCAAGGAGATCGAACAGGGCATGGCGGGCCAGCGTCCCGAGCTGTATCAGCGCTTTCTCGAAGAGGTGCGCGGCTATGTGAAGCTCGCCGACGAGCTCGGCTATTATGGCTATTGCCAGCCCGAGCATCACCTGCAGATCGAGGGCTTCGAGGCGAACAACCATCCGGGCATGTTCAGCCAGTTCGTCGGCCAGCACTCGAAGCGCCTGAAGGCGGGGATCATGGGTTACACCATGACCACCCACAATCCGGTCCGCGTCGCCGAGGAAATCGCGACTCTCGACCATATGCTCCAGGGCCGCCTCTATTGCGGCTTCACGCGCGGCTATCATGCGCGCTGGGTCGATGCCTATGGCATCAAGGAAGGCGTCGGCGCCACCACCCCCGACAATGTGAAGGCGCGCGACCAGCAGGACGCCCGCAACCGTTCGCTCTTCGAGGAGGGCGTGCGCGTCGTGAAGAAGGCCTGGACGAACGATGTGTTCGACCACAAGGGCGAAAATTGGCAGTTCCCGCCGGAGGGCGGCTCGGGCGGCCACCCCGCCTACGCCAAATATGGCAAGGGCCAGGACGAGAATGGCATCGTTCGCCAGATCGGCATCGCGCCGCGCTGCTACCAGGATCCGCACCCCCCGATCTACGGCGGCTTCGCCGCCTCGGGCCGCACGATCGACTTCTGGGCCGAGGAAGGCGGCAAGCTGATCGTCCTCTCGGACAATATCGAATTCTGCGAAATGCTGAACAACCGCTACATCGCCTCGGCCGCGAAGGTCGGCCGCGAGGTCACCAACACCCAGGCCTCGGCATGGGGCGGCTTCCTGATGCTCACCGACAGCAAGGACCGCGCCGCCGAGCTCATGGCCGAGCATATGTGGTTCTGGGACGAATGGTTCATTCCGCTCGGCCAGCGCCCGCCCAACGTCCTCATCGGCACCGCCGACGAGATTGCCGACAAGATCGGCAAGGCGCATGACAAGCTCGGCTTCGACGAACTGTTCCTGATGTTCGGCCAGGGCCATCTCGAACCCGAGGCGAACCAGGAAGAGCTTGAGCAGTTTATCGCCAAGGTCGCGCCGCGCTTCTCGACCAAGGACGCCGACGGCACCTGGACCTGATCGCCGCACAAGCAAAAAACAGAATTTGAGGAGAGAGAGAATGTCGATGCAGTGCGGGATCTTCATGACCCCCTACAATCCGCCGAGCCGGACGCCGCGCCAGGTGTTCGACTGGGCGCTCGATATCGCGCGGATTGCCGACGAAGCAGGCTATGCCGATTTCATGATCGGCGAACATTATACGCTCGGCTGGGAGAATATCCCGATGCCCGAGGCGGTGATCGCGGCCTGCGCGCAGACGACCAAGAATATCCGCTTCGCGCCGATGGCGCATCTCCTCCCCTATCACGACCCGGCGACCCTCGCGATCCGCATCGGCTGGCTCAGCCAGGTGATGGAAGGCCGCTACTTCCTCGGCGTCGCGCCGGGCGGCCACCACACCGACGCCATTCTCCACGGCTTCGACGGTATCGGCCCGCTGCCGCCGCGCCAGCTCGAGGCGCTGCGCCTGATGGAGCGCGTGTGGGAACAAAAGCCCTTCAAGGAGAAGGGCGAATGGTTCCAGGCCGGTTTCCCGGGCCCCGACACCATGCCCGAATATGACGTGATCATCGCCGACAACAATCCCTATGGCGGGCGCGACAATCTCGAGATCGCGGTGACCGCGCTGTCGATGAACAGCAAGTCGATGGAGTTCGCAGGCTCGCGCAACTACAGCCCGATTTCCTTCTTCGGCGGCACGCCGCAGATGAAGGCGCATTGGGACACCTGGGCCCGCGCGATGGAGGCCAATGGCTTCACCCCCGACCGCAAGCGCTTCCGCGTCTGCCGCGACGTGTTCATCGCCGATACCGATGCCGAGGCGAAACGGCTCTTCCTCAAGAGCGGCATGATGCGGACGTGGAAGGAATATCTGAAGGAAATCTACGTCAAGTTCGGCCTGTTCAACGGCATCATCGAGGATAGCGGCGTCGACATCACTCCCGACAATATCGACGAGGATTTCCTCGCCGAGCATGTCGTGCTCTGCGGCTCGCCCGAAACGGTGATCGAGAAGCTTGAAATCCTCGCCGACAAATGCGGCGGCTGGGGCCAGATCGTGGCCAACCAGCATGACAGCCTCGACGATCCCAAGCCCTGGGAAGAGTCGATCCGCCGCCTGGCCACCGAGGTTTGCCCGAAAGTGCGCATGTCGATCTGAGCCCGTCTCCGGGGGCAGGCGCCCCTCCGCTCCACGGCGCCGGGAGAGATAAGATGAGCACAGGCAAAGCCTGCGTATTGGTCGAGCCGAACCGGATCGAGACCTGGGAGGTCCCGATCGTCGATCCCGAGGCCGGCGGGGCGCTCGTGCGCATCGTCGCCGGCGGCGTCTGCGGAAGCGATGTCCATATCGCCGACGGCGGGGCAGGGGTGATGCCCTTTCCGATCATCCTCGGCCATGAAGGCGTCGGGCGCGTCGAGAAGCTCGGGCCCGGCGTGTCGACCGATTATGCCGGCGAAACGGTGAAGGTCGGCGACCTCGTCTATTGGGCGCCGATCGCGCTCTGCCACCGCTGCCACAGCTGCACCGTGCTCGACGAGACGCCGTGCGAGAATTCGCAATTCTTCGAGCATGCCGAAAAGCCCAATTGGGGAAGCTATGCCGACTACGCCTGGCTCCCCAACGGCCTTGCCTTCTTCAAGCTTCCCGAAGGGGCTTCGGTCGAGGCGGTGATCTCGCTCGGCTGCGCCCTTCCGACCGCGCTGCGCGGCTTCGATCGCTGCGGCCCGGTGCGTCTCGGCGAGACCGTCGTGGTGCAGGGCGCGGGGCCCGTCGGGCTCGCCGCGATCCTCGTCGCCGCGCAAATGGGCGCGCGCGAGGTCATTGCGATCGACATGCATGACAGCCGCCTCGCGGTCGCGAAATCGCTCGGCGCGACGGCGACGGTGTCGCTGAAATCGAGCCCCGAGGAACGCCGCCGCCAGATCTACGAGCTCTGCGGTGCGAACGGGCCGAATGTCGTCGTCGAGGCGGCAGGCGTGCTGCCCGCTTTTCCCGAAGGCGTTTCGCTCGCGGGCAATCATGGTCGCTATATCATTCTCGGTCTCTGGGGCGCGATCGGCGAGCAGCCGATCAGCCCGCGCGATCTGACGACGAAGAATCTCACCATCGCCGGGGCGACCTTCCCCAAGCCCAAACATTATCACCAGGCGCTCCACCTCGCGGCGCGCCTGCAGAACGATGTGCCGCTCGCCGATCTCGTGACCCACCGTTTCGGGATCGAAGGAGCGGTGGCGGCGCTCGAGGCGACCAAGGCCGGGGAGGTGATCAAGGCGATCATCGACCCCGAAAAGAGCTGAACCAGGAGAGTATCAATGGCTTCGAGTATCCAGGACGACCGCGTTCGCGCCCCGCGGCCCGACCATATCCCCGCCGAACTCGTGCGCGAGATCGACATGTATGCGCTCGACGGCATCGAAGAGGGCTATCATGAAGCCTGGAAGGCACTCCAGACCCCCGACATGCCCGAGCTCGTCTGGACCCCGCTGACGGGCGGACACTGGATCGCGACGCGCGGTCATATCGTCAAGGAAGTCTATGAAAATCCGCCGCTCTTTTCGAGCGAGGTCATCTTCCTCCCCAAGGAAGCGGGCGAGAAATATCAGATGGTGCCGACGCGGATGGATCCGCCCGAGCACACCCCGTACCGCAAGCTCCTCGATTCCGGCCTCAAGCTTGCGAAAATCCGCAACGTCGAGGAGCAGGTGCGCGAAGCGGCGATCAAGCTGATCGAGCCGCTCGTCGCCAAGGGCGAATGCGACTTCGCGCGCGACTATGCCAATATCTTCCCCGTCGTCGTCTTCATGACGCTCGCCGACCTGCCGATGTCCGACGTGCCCAAGCTCTCGAAGTTCGCGGTCGACATGACCCGCCCCGCCGGCAACACCCCCGAGGAGATGGCGGCGACGCTCGAGGCCGGCAACAATGGCTTCTTCGCCTATGTCGAGCCGATCATCCGCGCCCGCACCGGCGGGACCGGCGACGACCTCATCTCGATCATGGTCAATGGCACGATCGACGGCGAACCGATCGAGCATGAAAAGGCGCTCGGCCTGATCTCGCTGTTGCTGCTCGGCGGCCTCGATACGGTGGTCAATTTCCTGAGCTTCTTCATGATCTATCTCGCGCGCCACCCCGAGAAGGTCGCCGAGATCAGGGACGACGATCTGAAGCTGCGCCGCGGCGTCGAGGAACTGTTCCGCCGCTTCCCCGTCGTGTCCGAAGCGCGCATGGTCGCGGTCGACCAGGTCTATCGCGGCGTCGAACTGAAGCGCGGCGACATGATCCTGCTGCCCACCGCGCTGCACGGGCTCGACGAGGCCGACAACAGCAATCCCTGGGAACTCGACTGGGATCGCCGCGCGCCGCAGCATTCGACCTTCGGCGGCGGTCCGCACCGCTGCGCGGGTCTGCATCTTGCGCGCCTCGAGGCGACGGTGACGCTCCAGGAATGGATCAAGCGCATCCCCGACTTCAAGCTCAAGGATGGCGCCAACCCCGTCTATCACTCGGGCATCGTCGCTGCGGTCGAGAATGTGCCGCTCGAATGGCCGGTGCGTTGACCGCCGGCGGTGGCATGGGGCCGCGGCTCGCGGGCCGCGTCTGCGTCGTCACCGGCAGCGGGCAGGGCATGGGCCGCGCCTCGGCGATCGCCATGGCGCGCGAGGGCGCGAAGGTCGTCGTCGCCGACATCAATGCCCATAGCGGCAACGAGACCGTCGCGATGATCGAGGCCGAGGGCGGCACCGCGAAATTCATCGCGGTGGACCTGCGCAATTCGGCGTCGATCCAGGCGCTGATGGATCAGGCGGCCGCGACCTTCGGCGGCATCGATGTCGTCCACGCCAATGCCGCCGTTCACGAAACCGACCTGACCTCGGAAACCTCGATCGAGGATCTCGACGAGGCGGTGTGGGACATGGTCCACGACATCAATCTCAAGGCGGTCTGGCTCTGCACCAAATTTGCGGTGCCCTATCTGAAGGGATCGAAAGCACCCGCGATCGTGAATGTCGCCTCGACCGGCGCGCTCGTCTCTTATCCGATGGCGGGCGCCTATTGCGCGTCGAAGGGCGGGGTCGCGATGCTCACCAAGGCGAGCGCCACCGACCTTGCGAAATATGGCATCCGCGTGAACTGCTATTGCCCGGGCGCGATCCGTACCCCGATGCTCCAGAATTATATCGATGCCGCCGACGATGGCGCCGCGGTCGAGGCGAGCCTGCGCGGCGCGCATCTGCTGCCGCGGCTCGGCGAGCCCGAGGAAGTCGCGAAACTCGCGGTGTTTCTTGCGAGCGACGATGCGTCCTTCATCACCGGCGCCGCCTATCTCATCGACGGCGGCGCGCTCGCCTGGCGCGGACAGGCTGCCTGATCAGGGCGTGCCGCTGTGCTTGGGGGTCCGGGCAGCGATCCTCAAAGTCTCGCGCACCATCGTCTTGCTCGCACCGAGCGCGATCGCATTGCGCAGATGCACCTTGAAGCCGGGGACGAAGCGATGCGAGGGCGTCGCGTCGCTCGCCATCGCGATCAATTCCTTGGTGACGGCACGGACCTTGCCGCTCTTCCACGGGATCGCGCAATAGGTGAAGAAGCCCTCGAAAATGTCGGGCGAGAGAATGAGCATCGATTGCAGGAAGCCCGGCACCTCGGCCTCGAACCCCTTCCAGAACGGATCGTCGCCGACGTAGCGATCCCACAGGGCGACGCGCTCGGCATCCATCGTCGTCTCGATTCGCCCGTGCCGGCGCGCGGCCTCGAGAACGGGGACCGAACTCACCATCAGGCTGTGCACGCCGAGTCCCGAAATGAGCGCGATCACCTCCTGCACCTGCTCGAATGTGGCACCGGCGGCGAAGGCCTTTTCGATGCTCTGATCGATCGCGGCGCGGTCGAGCGAACAGACCGAAACGCAGCATCCAAGCTGGATCAGCGCGGTGGAAAGTTCGTCGAGCGGCGCGCCGTCGGCAGCGCCATTTAACGCTACGACAGCCAAGGCTTCCAGGTCTTCGAGGTTCGTCATGCGAGGCACCCTAACGCTTCGTCGAAAGCTGTCAACTTTAGTGTTGACTGGCGCTTCCAAGCGGCTATCTAGAGTCCATAACAATAGATGGAGGGGGTCGTCTTGGCGACGCTGGAAGAACGGATCAGGAAGCTCGAGGATCGTGCGGAATTGCACGACCTGGTGATTGCCTATTTCCGTGCGACCGACGACGATGACTACGACACCATGGCCGCCTGCTTCGCACCCGACGCGCGCTTCGTGGCGTCGGGGTTCGACGGTGGTTCGGGCCGCGACAAGGTGATCGAATTTCTGCGCGCGGCCCGTGCCGGCATGAAGCAGACCGTTCACACCCCCAATTATGTCCAGATCGAATTCCAGGGCGACGACCGGGCCACCGGCCTCATCGCCGCGCATCTCGAACTCGGGATGGGAGACGACACGGTCTATGCCGCGGTGCGCTATATCGACGCCTACCGCCGCATAGACGATCGCTGGCAGATCGAGAGCCGCGAAATGCGCGCGATCCATGTCGGCACCTGGGACCAGGCGGGCAGCTCGCTGTCGACGCCGCTCAATGTTCGTTGGCCGGGCGCCGAGCCCGCTCCATCGGATCTGCCACGTAAACTGACCTGATTTTCGGAGCTTAATACCAACGACCCGCTTTCGTGCGCCTAAATCGTCAACGTAGTTGTTGATATAGAATGAACCGCCGACGCGCCGAAGAGCACGGCCGGCATATTGGGAGGAGAGACATGATGACCCAGGAGAAAATGCGCTTCCGGTCCACGCTGCTTGGCAGCGGAGCCGTGCTGATGGCCATCGCTGCGGCTAGCCCGGCCGTCGCCCAGACGACGCCGCCCCCGCCCACCGAAGAAACGAGCTATGACGACAATGCGATCGTCGTGACCGCGCAGAAGCGCGAGCAGAACATCAACGACGTCGGCGTCACGGTGCAGGCGATCAGCGGTTCGATGATCGAAGACCGCCAGATCAACAGCCTCGCCGATCTCGCCAATGCCGTCCCGGGCCTCTCCTACACCAACAGCGGCTCGAACACGCCGGTCTATACGCTGCGCGGCGTCGGCTTCTACGAAACGACGCTTGCCGCCTATCCCGCGGTGTCGGTCTATCTCGACGAAGCGCCGCTCGCCTTCCCGGTGCTCACCAACAATTTGGCCTATGACCTCGAGCGTGTCGAAGTGCTGAAGGGTCCGCAGGGCACCTTGTTCGGCAATAATGCGACCGGCGGTGCGATCAACTATATCGCCGCCAAGCCGACCGACAGCTTCGAGGCCGGCGGCAGCATCAGCTACGGCCGCTTCGACACGATCCAGGGTGAAGCCTATGTGAGCGGCCCGCTGTCCGACAAGATCGGCGTTCGCCTTTCGGGTAAGGCGATCCATTCGGGCGACTGGCAGAAGGGTTATACGAACGACGCGACGACCGGCAAGACCGAGACCTATGCCGCGCGCCTGCTCGTCGACATCAACCCGACCGAAACGCTGCGCGTTCAGCTCAACGTCAATGGCTGGGTCGACAAGAGCGATCCGCAGGCCGTGCAATATATCCTCTATCGTCCGAACATCCCGGGCGTGCCGACCGCGGTCGAAAATTACCCGAAGGCACCCGAGCGTCCGCGCGCGGCCGACTTCACCGAGTCGATCAACCCGAGCTCGAACAACAAGTTCTGGCAGGCCGTCGGCCGCATCGATCTCGACATTTTCGACAATGTCACGCTCACCTCGCTGACCTCCTATGTCCATTATAATCAGGACATGCCCTATGACGGCGACGGCGTGACGCTGCAGGATTTCGACGTCGCCGAGTTCACCGGCAAGGTCCGCACCTTCTCGCAGGAACTGCGTCTCGCCAACTCGGGCAGCTCGGACTTCCGCTGGGTCATCGGCGGCAACTATTCGCGCGACAAGGGCGACGATTATTACATCCTGACCTATCCGGACTCGACGGTCGCCGCGGCGCTCGGCATTACCCGTTCGGGCTATCAGAGCCAGCAGACGATCAAGAATTACGCCGGCTTTGCAAACGGCGAAATCGACTTCGGTCAGATCACCGCGAAGGCCGGCATCCGCTATACCAAGTCCGAGCGCAGCGCGACGTCCTGCTTCTTCAGCCTTGCCGGCCAGCCGCATGGCGTGATCTTCACCGGCATCAGCGACCTGCTCCGCGCGCAGAACGGATTGCCGCCGTCGGGCATGACCTTCGACTCCGATCAGTGTCTGACGATCGATGTGACGGGGATCAACGGCGCGGCGCCGACCTATCTGCCGGGCGAGTTCGCCGGCACGCTCAACGAGGACAATATCTCGTTCAAAGCGGGTCTCGACTGGAAACCCAACCGCGACACCTTGCTCTACGCCAACGTGACCAAGGGCTACAAGGCGGGCAGCTTCCCGTCGTCGGCGGCCGCTACCACCGCGCAGCTTACCGGCGTGAAGCAGGAATCGCTCCTGTCCTACGAGCTCGGCGTCAAGGCGACCCTGCTCGACGGCAGCCTCCAGGCGAACGCTGCGGCCTTCTATTACGACTATAAGAACAAGCAGCTCCGCTCGAAGCTTCTCGATCCCGTGTTCGGCGTCCTCGATGCGCTCGTGAACATCCCGACCTCGGACGTGAAGGGCTTCGAAGTCGAACTCAACGCGCAGCCGACCGACGGGCTCAACGTCTATGCGAACCTCGTTTACGTCGACTCGAAGATCAAGGAGTTCCAGGGCTTCAGCGGCGCCGGCGTGTTCGACGACTTCTCGGGAGCGCCTTTCCCTTACTCGCCGAAATATTCGGTGGGCGCGGGCTTCAACTATGAATTCCCGGTCTCGAGCAGCATGGCGGCCTTCGTCGGCGCCGATCTCACTCATCGCAGCAGCACGACCGCGATCATCGGCAACGCGCCGGGCTACGAGATCGGCGACTATACACTGCTCGACCTTCGCGCAGGCGTGAAGAGCCAGGACGACCGCTGGCAGTTCTCGATCTGGGGCAAGAATGTCGGCAACGAATATTATTGGACGAACGTCGCGAGCTACTACGACACCGTCGCACGCTACGCGGGCCGGCCGGCGACCTATGGCGCCACCCTGTCGTTCAAATACCGGTAAAATTGGGCAAACTCGGAGGGGGCTGCGGTTCCCTCCGGCATTTTTAGACCTGTAGGAAGACCGCTAGTGAATAATGAACAGACATTGAGCCGCCTTGTCGAGACGCAGGCGATCGAACGCATCCTGTTCGACTATGCCTATTATCTCGACATGAACATGCCGGACAAGATGGCCGAGATGTTCACCGACGACTGCGTCGTCGACTATGCGCCGAATTTTGGCGCGACGGGGATTGAAGCCTATAAGAAGACGCTTGATGGAATCGGCACCTTCTTCAAGGCGACCAGTCACCATGTCTCGAACATCTGCGTCGATTTTGTCAGCGATACCGAAGCCACCGTCCGCGCGGTCGTGCTCGCCATCCACCGCTACGCCAAGGACCGCCCCGACGGCATCCTTTACGGCCAATATCATGACGTGGTCGTGAAAGAGGACGGCGTCTGGAAGTTCAAGGTTCGCGTCCTCAAGACGACGATGGGCACCGACTATCATGTGAAGACGGCGAACCCGACGGAGCGCGTTGCGTGACATCGCCGACCGATCGATTCACCGAAATCCGGATCGATCACGCCGGCAGTATCAGCTGGATCGTTCTCAATCGCCCTGACCGCGCCAATGCGCTGTCGGCGGCGATGTTGGAGGAGTTTTCCGAAGCGCTCGAATATCTCAAGGACAATGGCGGCCCCGTGATCGGCATTCGCGCCGAAGGCAAGGGCTTCTGCGCGGGCTTCGACCTCGATCAGGTCGGCAAGCTCGGCGGCGGCACCAGCCTCGACCCGATTGCAGATCGCGACCGGCTCCAGCGCAATCTCGACCGGTGGATCGCCATCTGGGATCATCCCAAGCCGGTGATCGCTGCGGTCCATGGCTATTGCATCGCGGGCGCGACGCAAATGTGCGTCTTTGCGGACATCACCGTGGTGGCGGAGGATGCCCGCATCGGCGAGCCCGCAATCCCGATCGGCGGCGGCTATCTCGCGCCCATCTGGTCGACCTTGGTCGGCCCGAAGCGGGCGAAGGAATTGTCCTTCGTTCCGGGCAATTCGATCGACGGGCGCACCGCGGTCGAATGGGGCTGGGCCAATCATGCGGTTCCCGCCGAGGATCTTGTCGCCTCGGTCGAAGGGCTGGCCGACCGGATCGCGCTGACGCCGCCCGAGGTGCTGCGCATCAAGAAACTCTCGATCAACCGCGCCGCCGAGGCGCAGGGCTTTCGCCAGGCAGCCGCCCATGTCGCGGACATGGATGCGCTGCTCCATCAGGCCGACGCCGTGAAGGCGGTGAAGGCGCGCGCAGCCGAGATCGGGATGAAAGACCTTATTGCGGAATACCGGCGCGAGCCGACGACGCCGCTCAAACCGATCAGAAAAGAAAACGGGGAATAAGATGGCTGATGTCGAATATTCGGTAACGGGCAATATCGCCCATGTACGGCTCAATCGTCCGCAGGGGCTCAACGCGATCACCCCCGAAATGGACGACCTCCTGTTCGAGGCATGGACCGCGATCAACGAGGATCCCAACATCTGGTGCGCGATCCTTTCGGCCGAAGGCGAGAAGGGCTTTTGCATCGGGGCGGATGTCTCGCGCGGTGCCGAACGCAAGTCGCGCATGGCGCTCGCCGGCGGCTTGACCGGCATCGGCGGTCCGATGGTGACGCTGAAGAAGCCGCTCGTGGCCGCCGTGCAGGGCTTCTGCGTCGGCGGCGGTTTCGAGCTTGCCATGTGCGCCGATATCATTGTCGCTGCCGATACAGCGCAGTTCGGACTTCCCGAAACAAAGGTCGGCATCATCGGCGAGTGCGGCGTCGTCCACCGCGCCGTGCGCCAGCTGCCTTACCGCATCGGCATGGCGATGATCCTCACCGGCGACCGCATCAAGGCCGACGTCGCCGAACGCTACGGCCTCGTGAACGAAGTCGTCGCCTTCGCCGATCTCGCCGACACCGCGCAGAAATGGGCCGAAAAGGTCACGGCGGCATCGCCGCTCGCGAACCAGGCCGCGAAGGAAGCCGCGAATGCGCGGTTGGGGCATCCGCTCGAGGTCGCGCTGATGAGCCGCTTCGAGTCGATCGAGCAATATGCGTCGACGGCCGACAAGCGCGAGGGCGAGGTGGCCAGCGCCGAGCGGCGCAAGCCCGTCTGGACGGGGCGCTGAGGGACCGACCCATGACCACGCCGATCGATCCCCGCCACTTTCGCAATGTTCTTGGATGCTATCCGACCGGCGTCTGCGTCGTCACTGCGACGCACGACGGCGCACGGCACGCGATGGTCGTCGGAAGCTTCACCTCGATCTCGCTCGATCCGCCGCTCGTCGGCTTCTTTCCGGACAAGAAGTCGACGAGCTGGCCCCAGATGGAAGCGACCGGGCATTTCTGCGCCAACATCCTCGCTGCCGACCAGAAGCATCATTCGAGCCGCTTCGCCGCCAAGGGCGAGGACAAGTTCGCCGGGATCGATTGCGGCACCACGCCCGCCGGCCTGCCGCTCCTCGACGATGTGCTCGCCTGGATCGAATGCTCGATTGCGTCGGTGACCGAGATCGGCGACCATCTTCTCGTTGTCGGCGCCGTGCAGGCGCTCGAGATGCGCGACACCGGCACCCCGTTGCTCTTTTTCCGCGGAGGCTATCATGACCTTGCAGCCTGTATCGAAACCCAGGCATGACCCGGTGACGGCGATATCGCCCATCGCGGACATCATTGCCGAAGCCCGCAACGGGAAGCCCTTCATCCTCGTCGATGCCGACGACCGGGAGAATGAAGGCGACATCATCATCCCCGCGCAATTTGCGACGCCCGACCGTATCAACCAGATGGCGACGCACGCCCGCGGCCTCATCTGCCTCACCATCACTGCCGAGCGCGCGCGTTTCCTCGAACTCGAGCAGATGTCGCAGAACAATCGCTCGGGCCATGGCACCGCCTTCACCGTCTCGATCGAGGCGCGCGAAGGGGTGACGACGGGCATCTCGGCCTATGACCGCGCCCACACCGTGTCGGTGGCGATCAACTCGCGCGATCCGAAGCGCGACATCGTCTCGCCGGGCCATGTCTTCCCGCTCGTCGCGCGCGACGGCGGCGTGCTCGTGCGCGCCGGCCACACCGAGGCGGCGGTCGATATTTCCAATCTTGCGGGGCTCATCCCGGCGGCGGTCATTTGCGAAGTGATGAACGACGACGGCTCGATGGCGCGCCTCGCCGACCTCATTCCCTTTGCTGAAAAACATGGCATGAAGATCGGCACGATCGCCGACCTCATCGCCTTCCGGCGCAAGTCCGAAATGCTCGTCGAGCGCGTCGCCTCGGGGCCGTTCGTCAGCCATTATGGCGACGATTTCACCATCCATGTCTATCGCGACAAGGTCGACGGCGGCGAGCATGTCGCGCTCACCCGCGGCACGATCAAGCCCGACAGCGACACGCTCGTGCGCGTCCACCAGTTCGATCTCACCGCCGATCTGCTCGGCTATCGCAACGCCCATCCCGATTATGTGCCGGCGGCCTTGAAGCAGCTCGCCGCGCATGACGGCCCGGCGGTCGCGGTGTTCATCCAGGACCCCGATCCGCAGTCGATCTCGCGCCGCGTCGGCGGAGGGCGGCGCGAATATGCCGAGCGTGCAAGCGACCGCGACTATGGTTTCGGGGCGCAGATCCTGCGCGATGTCGGCGTCGGACGCATGACGCTGCTCACCTCCAGCAACCGCAAGATGGCCGCCCTCGAAGGCTTCGGCCTCGAGATCGTCGGCCGCCAGCCCATCGTGGCGAGCGATGACGGCTGAGGCGGGCCTCGCCGCGAACAAGGAAGTGGTGCGCCGCTTCTTCGAGACTTTCTCGAGCGGCGATGTCCCGGCGATCCTCGATGCGATGGCCGACGACGGCGGCTGGTGGGTATCGGGGCGGCTCGACGGCATGTCGGGGCGCTATGACAAGGCGAGTTTCGGGCCGTTGCTCGCCGGCGCGACGCAAATCTACAAGGACGGGTGCCTGCGGATCGAGCCCAAAAGCATGATTGCCGAGGGCGATCATGTCGCGGTCGAGGCCGAGGGCCGCGCCGAACTGCTCGATGGCCGGGTGTACACGCCGCACTATCATTTTCTCGTCGAGGTGCGCGGCGGGCGCGTGCAGGAAGTGCGCGAATATATGGACACGCAGCATGCGAAGGAGATTTTCTTCGCCTGACGGCTCAGCCGGCGGCGTCGCCGGCATAAGGAGCGGCCAGCGCCGCTTCGATCTGGCCGATCGTATCGTCGAGCATCAGCTCGAGCTTCTCCGACTGTCCCATCATCCCGCGCGAATGGATCACCAATATGTTGAGGAACATGAAGCAGGCGGTGATCAGGCGGCGCTGCGCCGCAGTGTCGGGCATCGCGGGCATATGAGCGCGCAGCAGCATCAGCGTGCGCGCGAGCGCGGGCGGCAAATCCTCGCCGAAATTACCATAGCCGCGCCCTTCATGGCGCATCAGATACTGGCTGAGGAAGGCCGCATAGGCATAGTCGCCATGCGCATCGATGAGCTCGATCTGCGGCAGGAAGACCGTGCCGATCAGCGTCCTGAGATCGATCGCCTCGTCGGGCCGGTCGCCGAGCATGACGACGCGCCCGGCTTCCATCTGCCACATCCGGTAGCTGAAAACCGCCTGCACCAGCGCCTCGCGGGTGCCGAAATGATATTGGACGGCATGGTGATTGCGCTGCCCCGCGGCGGCGGCGATCTCGCGCAGCGAGGCGCCCTCGATACCGTCGCGCGCGAAAATCGTCTCGGCCGCATGGATGAGCGCGCGCTTCGCCTCGCCGGGCGGCGTCGGGATCGTCTGGGCAATGGCGGCATTGATCATGGCCCGGTGTGGCTCGCTCGCGCAGGCAGGTCAACCGACCCGCGCAGATTTTATCAACGCCTATGTTGATTCTTCTTGACCCCGATGCCTCAAAAGGTCAATTTAAGCCGACTGGCTTAATGCCGGCTGGGAGAGACATTATGAGCATGGACACGGGTCTGATCTTTCACCCCTATATGCGTCCGGGGCGCACTGCGCGTCAGACGTTCGAATGGGGGGTGCAAAGCTCCATCGCCGCCGACAAGGCGGGCTTTTCGACGATGATGATTTCCGAACACGCCTCGCAGATCTGGGAGAATATCCCGGCGCCCGAGCTGATCATGGCGGCTGCCGCGCTCCAGACCGAGAAGATCAAGTTCGCGCCGATGGCGCATATCCTGCCGCACCATAATCCGACCAAGCTCGCGATGACCGTCGGCTGGCTCTCGCAGATCCTCGAAGGCCGCTATTTCATGGGCATCGGGGCAGGGGCCTATCCGCTCGCTTCCTATATGCACGGCATCAAGGAAGAGGATCAGAACACCGAGCATCTCAACGACATGGTGCGCGAATCCCTCTTCATCATGGAGAAGATCTGGGCGCGCGAACCCTTCTTCTACGAAGGCAAATATTGGGACGCGGGCTTCCCCCAGGAGGAGGAAGCGCTGACCGAGGAGGACGAGCAGCACAAGCTCGCCAATTATTCGCCCTATGGCGGCGGCTTCCCCGAGTTCGCGGTCACCGGCTTCAGCGCCAATTCGCCCTCGATGCGGCTCGCCGGCGAGCGCAACTTCAAGCCGGTCTCGATCTATTCGGGTCTCGACGCGCTGAAGCGCCACTGGGAAATTTACTCCGAGGCGAACATCAAGGCGGGCTTCACCCCCGACCGCTCGCGCCACGCCGTGTCGCAGACGGTCTTCGTCGCCGACACCGACGCCGAGGCCAAGCGCCTCGTCATGGAGGGGCCGATCGGCTTCTGCTTCAATCGCTATCTCATCCCCATCTGGCGCCGCTTCGGCATGATGGACGGCTTCGCGAAGGATGCCGGCATCGACCCGCTGGCCGCCGATCTCGAATTCCTCGTCGACAATGTCTTCGTCGTCGGCTCGCCCGATACCGTGGTCGACAAGCTCAACCATCTTTTCGAAAAATGCGGCGGCTGGGGAACGCTCCAGATCGAATCGCACGATTATTATGACGATCCCGCTCCCTGGTTCCATTCGCTCGAGCTCGCCGCAAAGGAAGTGGCGCCCCGGGTGAAGCTGCCTGGCGCGGCCAACTGAGAGGATAAGGGGCGCGATGGCAGGGGACGCGATGGACTTTGATGTGGTGATCGTGGGGGCAGGGCATGGCGGCGCGCAGGTCGCCGTCATGCTCCGCACCCAGAAGTTCGAGGGGACGATCGCGATCATCGGCGACGAGCCCGAGCTCCCCTATGAACGCCCGCCGCTCTCGAAGGAATATTTCGCGGGCGAGAAGGAGTTCGAGCGCATCCAGCTTCGCCCCGCCAAATATTGGGACGAGCGCGGCGTGGCGATGCTCCTCGGCCAGCGTGTCGTCTCGGTCGATCCCGCCGCGCACAAGGTCACGACCGACCGCGGCGAGACGATCGGCTATGGCAAGCTCGTCTGGGCGACCGGCGGTTCCCCGCGCATGTTGCCGATCCCCGGCGGCGATCTGCCCGGCGTCCAGGGCGTGCGCACGCGCGCCGACGCCGATGCGATGAAGGCGGCGTCCGAGACGGCGCGCCAGATTGTCGTCATCGGCGGCGGTTATATCGGGCTCGAGGCCGCGGCGGTCCTGCGCAAGGCGGGCAAGAAGGTGGTGCTATTGGAAGCGCTCGACCGCGTGCTCGCCCGCGTCGCCGGCACCGACCTGTCGCGCTTCTACGAGCGAGAGCACCGCGAACATGGCGTCGACCTGCGCCTCGGCGTGTCGGTCGAAGCGCTTGAGGGCGATGCGCAGGTCACCGGCGTCCGGCTTGCCGACGGCGAGATCATTCCCGCCGATCTGGTCATCGTGGGCATCGGCATCATTCCTGCGGTCGAGCCGCTGATCGCGGCCGGCGCCGAGGGCGGGAACGGCGTTCTCGTCGACCGTCTCTGCAAGACGAGCCTCCCCGACATCTACGCGATCGGCGACTGCGCCGCGCACGAGAATGACTATGCCGAGGGCGTCGTGATCCGGCTGGAATCGGTCCAGAATGCCAACGACCAGGCCAATGTCGTGGCCAAGGGCATCGTCGGCGACGAAGCCCCCTATCATGCCATTCCCTGGTTCTGGTCGAACCAATATGACCTCAAGCTTCAGACCGCCGGACTGTCGACCGGTCACGACCGCGCCGTGCTGCGCGGCGATGTCGCGAGCCGCAGCTTCTCGGTCGTCTATCTGAAAGCCGGCAAGGTGATCGCGATCGACTGCGTCAACGCGACCAAGGACTATGTCCAGGGCCGCATGATCGTGACCGCCGGTCTCGTCGCGACCGCCGAGCAGCTCGCCGATCCCGAAACGCCGCTCAAATCCTTGCTGCCCGCGGCAGCCGCATAACCAGATGGAGTTTAGTGCATGCCAAGTTTGACCGTGGTCGATCGCGAGGGGACCGCCCACACGCTGGAGGCCGATGCCGGGCTGACCTTGATGGAGGTGATCCGCGACAACGGATTCGACGAGCTGCTCGCGCTGTGCGGCGGCTGCTGCTCGTGCGCGACCTGCCATATCCATGTCGATCCCGCCTTTGTCGGCAAGCTGCCGGCGATGAGCGACGATGAAAATGATCTTCTCGACAGTTCGGAGGACCGCAACGAAACGTCGCGCCTCTCGTGCCAGATTCCGTTCGACGACGCGCTCGACGGCATCAAGGTTACGATCGCACGCGAAGATTGAGCGGCCCGGCCTGGCGATGAGGCCCTGCGGTCGGTCCGCCGGGCCCTTTGGCATGAGCGGGCGATGACCTTGCGCCGCAGGCGCACAGCTGAACGGAGACGGATATGGAAGTGAACAATCTGACCGCGGTGGTGACCGGCGGTGCCTCGGGCCTTGGCGGCGCGACCGCGGCGATGCTCGCGGGGCTCGGCGCGAAGGTGACGATCTTCGATCTCAACGAAGAAGTCGGCGAGGCGCATGCCGCGGCGATCGGCGGGCTGTTCGCGCGGGTCGATGTCGCCGACGAGGCGAGCGTTGCCGCCGGTCTCGATGCTGCCGAGGCGGCCCTTGGCGTCACGCGCCTCCTCGTCAATTGCGCCGGCGTCGCGCCGGCGATCAAGACCGTCGGCAAGGAGAATGCGCCGCATCCGCTCGCCGCCTTCCGACGCGCGGTCGAGATCAATCTCGTCGGCAGCTTCAACGTCATCGCCCAGTTCGCCGCGCGTCTCGCGGCAGCCGAGCCAATCGGCGAAGAACGCGGCGTCATCGTCAACACGGCTTCGGTTGCGGCGTTCGACGGGCAGATAGGGCAGGCGGCCTATGCTGCCTCGAAGGCCGGCGTCGCGGGCATGACGCTTCCTGTCGCGCGCGATCTTGCGCAGCACCGCATTCGCGTCGTCACCATCGCGCCCGGCATCTTCCTGACGCCCATGCTGATGGGCTTGCCGCAGGCCGCGCAAGACAGCCTCGGGACGCAGGTTCCGCACCCGAGCCGCCTCGGCAAGCCCGAGGAATATGCGCAGATGGTCCGCGCAATCGTCGAGAATCCGATGCTCAACGGGGAGACGATCCGCCTCGACGGCGCGATCCGCATGGCGCCGCGCTAGGGCCCGAAGACACCGGACCTGCCGAGGGCAGGCTCCGGCGGCCACCTTCGGTGTCCGAAGAGGAAGAGTCCGGCCGGAAGCCGTGACGGAAAGAGGTTGGGAGAGAGGCTCCCGGCGTCCGTCATGGAGCAAGGTCATGACCCCACTTACCCAAAATCCGGCGCCGGGCCAGCCGCTTGGCTACAAGGTCGATATTTCGCGCGGCCAGCGGCTCGGCCGCGTCTCGTCCGAATGGTTCTCGTGACCCGACGATGAGCGCTATCTCTCGCTGCCCGACCTTTATGAAGCGGTGCGCGCGCGGGCCGACGCTGCCACGACTCGCACCGTCGAAACGCGCGCGATCCATGTCGAGGCCGCATCCGACAATCCCGAGCGGCTGGTGCTCAGGCTCCCCGACCGCAGCGAGCCCGTGGCGCCGACCCATTGGTCCTTCGGCCAGCTCTGCAGCCTCGTGGGCGCGCCGGCTGGCTATTTGCGCCAACTGCCTGCAGCGCTTGCCGGCATCAACATGCAGCATGGCTTGCTGTCGCATCGCGGAGAATTGGTGAAGACCCTCGAGACCGGCGACGGCCGCACCGAGCTGCGCGCCGTGACCGGCCCCGACTATGGCCGCATCTGGGACCATGAACTCGTGTCCGCCGTGATGAAGATTGCGGGCAACGGCACCGGCGACACGCGCTGGAAGATCCCCGGCATGCTCGACTGGTCGACGATGCATCACAATCCCTTCGTCGAGGTGACGAAGGACACGACCACGCTGTACGCCAGCGACCGCGACGTGTTCCTCTTCCTCGTCGATGACGCCAACCCGATCGAAGCCGGGCGCCTCCCGAACGGCGACCCCGACCTTTTCTTCCGCGGCTTCTACTGCTGGAACAGCGAGGTCGGGTCGAAGACGCTCGGCATGGCGACCTTCTATCTTCGCGCCGTGTGCATGAACCGGAACATCTGGGGCGCCGAAGGTTTCGAGGAGATCAGCATCCGGCACAGCAAATTCGCGGCCGGCCGCTTCGCGCAGGAAGCCTCGCCCGCGCTCGAGCGCTTCGCATCCTCGTCGCCGGGGTCCTTCCTGAACGGGATCAGTGCCGCGCGCACCGCGATCGTCGCCAAGACCGTCGAGGAGCGACAGACCTTCTTGCGCAAGCGCGGCTTCTCGAAAGGCGAGACCGACAAGATCATCGCGACGGTCCTCCAGGAAGAGGGCCATCCGCCGACGTCGATCTTCGACTTTGTGCAGGGCATCAACGCGCTCGCGCGCGACCGGCCGCATCAGGATGCGCGTCTCGAGCTGGAAGGAAAGGGCGCGAAACTGCTGGCTTCGGTTCGCTGACGCCAGCTCGGCGCGTCGGTCTGGCGTGGTCCTGTTCCCAAGAGGAAGAGGGCTGCGCCGGAGCCATGACGGGCCAGGGGTCGAGAGAGAGTCTTTCGGCGGCTCGTCATGGAGACAAGTCATGACGAAGCATGTGAAAATCACCCTCAGCGGCGCGCGCGACATCCCGTTCAGCGCGCTCGTCCTGAGCCAGGCAAATGTCCGCCGCGTGAAGGCCGGGGTGTCGATCGACAGTCTGGCGGCCGATATCGAGCGGCGCGGCCTGCTCCAGAGCCTGACCGTTCGCGCCCAGCGCGACGAGGATGGCCAGGAAACGGGCAAGTTCGAGGTGCCCGCGGGTGGGCGCCGCTTCCGCGCGCTGCAGCAGCTGGTCAAGACCCGCCGCATGGCCAAGACCGAACCGGTCCCGTGCATCGTGCGCGACGACGACATCGTGTCGGCCGAGGAGGATTCGCTCGCCGAGAATGTCCACCGCGAGCCGCTGCATCCGCTCGACCAGTTCCGCGCCATGCAGAAGCTCGTCGAACAGGGCAGCGACATCGAGAGCATCGCCGCCACCTTCATGGTGACGCCTGCCGTCGTGAAGCAGCGCCTCAAGCTCGCCGGTGTCTCGCCGAAGCTGCACGACATCTATGCCGAAGACGGCATGACGCTCGAACAGCTGATCGCCTTCGCGGTCGCCAGCGATCAAGCACTATTCAGGGCTTGCCAACTTCCCGATGCGCCCGCGGGCGACGGATCTAACATTACGGCCCACCAACTGCTCAGGCTTCTGTACGCTGATCGCCGCGATGCTATGCTCCCAGTCGTCGCGAACCTCGCCGCTCATGTGATAAATCGACCGGGGCGCGAGCACGGCGGTCGACCGGTCGAATCCGGCCTCGGTGCGGCGGCGGAACCGCATTGTCGCGTGGGGCCGGATGCTCCGCGCTGCGCTGATCTCTTCGCTTCTCGGCGTCGGGACCGAATTGGTGTCGGGTGGCGACAGTGACCTCGTGCGCGCTTTGCGCGCCGGGGTGCAGGACGGCACGAACGAGGCGGGAAGGCGGGTTGTCGAGCGCGAACTATCCGTTCCCCCGACCCTCACAGTGCGCCCGGGCTTCGCGTTCCGCGTCATCGTCACGCGCGATTTGATACTCGAGCCGATCGACATCGAGGCGGCGCGATGACGAAGCTCCGCCTCGGTCCGATCGCCGAAGACAAACCGGTGAAGCTGACGCTCGAGATATCGGGCGCGCTGGCGCGCGACCTCGCGGATTATGCCGAGGTCCATGCCAAGCTGACAGGGCTCGCATCGGCGCTGGCGCCGGAGAAGCTCATCCCGCCGATGATCGAACGCTTCATCGCCGGCGACCGGGAGTTCAGCAAGCAGCGGCGGAGAACATAGCGATGCACCGCCGCGGAAGCGGAGCAATTGTGACGACCGGCGACGTCCGGTCGCCGATCGAACCGATCAGTGTTCGCATTCCTGACGCCAGCCGCATGACCGGTCTGGGGCGCTCGACCATATATGAGCTGATCGCCTCGGGGGACATCGAGGCTGCAAAAGTCGGGCGCGCGACCGTCATCATGGTGGACAGTATCCGCCGCTTTCTCACCGCAAATCGAATGCAGCGTCGCCCGCGCGGAACGACGGCATCTGAGACATCGCAGGAAGCGAACTGACAAAAACGGTCTGTCGTATTCCGCAAACTATTCGTCGAATGGGGGCTGAAAGTGGGGCGATTTTCGACCGGATGTCAAAATAAATCATGTGAAAACAGATGGTTAATGCCTCGATGTGGGTCCCTCCTCCGCTACCATTCAAGTCATTTATCGCTTTGTTTTCAAAGGATAAAATGACTTTTTCGGAAAATCGAAACCACATTCGTTCCCACATTTTGTGCGGGTCGGAATGGGCTGTTATGCCCCTCTCTGGGATCGTGTCGCGGCCCCCGCTGGCGTTGCTGCTGTCTCCCCTTCTCGATTGCTTGGACGAATCTTGACGGTGCATCGGACTGCCTGCTTCGAGGTTGCAGCGGTCTTTCGGCAAGCGTCAATGGCATCGCGGTTGTCGCGCTGGATTTCGGCAGCTTGCACAAGTGCATTCCATGCCTCCGGGCTGTCGCTTTGCATCATCCGTGCGCCTGCGTCCCAGCGAGAGGATGCGCCCACCATCCGCGCTGCCATGCGTTCGGGCCAGTGCCAGCTTTCCGGCATGACACGGGCAATGGTGCCAGGAAGAAAGGACCAAAGCAGTATGCCTGCCAGCAAGGCTCCGCCCGCTACTTGGTAGAGCTGCTGCCGCTGCTCGGCAGCGGTGCGCGCATTGGAGATGACGCTCCGCATTTCCTGGGCGGCGTGGTTCAAGTCACTCCGGGCCTGGCTTATCCTGTCCTGATCGCTGCGCCGCGCGGCTTCGGCTGCGGCAGCGATCCGATTGCCAATGCTGTCAGGGGTCATCTGCAATGCCGGATGGCGCGCAATGCCCTTCAGGCTCTCGCTGATCGCGCCCATCCGCTTGGCCATGTCGGTGAGGGTCGGACCATAGTCGGGAATGACAATGTCCGCGCGCTCGGCGGCAAGGTGCTGAACCGCGCGGCGCATCAAAGCCAATTCGCCTTCCAGGCGGGCGAAAGCCTCGGCGGCGGGATCGCCAGCGGTATCCAGGGTGGCCGGGTCGGGTTCCGGCTCCGGCTCCGGTTCAAGGTCGAGCGGCAGTTCTACGTCATCGGTATCGGTATCCATCGCGTTTCTCCTACAGGCCCATGCCGATTGACCGGCTCCGCTCCACCGAGATGGAAGCGGCAAGGTCGCGGGCCAGATCGCGACCGAGTTCTGTCTTGATGCCAAGCTCACGGGTGCGACTGCGCAGCAGGGATTCGACCTGCGCGTCGCGCTCCAGCCCCTTCACCAAATCCGTCATACGGTTGGTGAGCCTCTGCGCGCCCTTGGTGTCACCATCGCGCTGCATGGCCTCGCGCGCCTGCCCAAGCCGCTTCCAGTCGCTGACAAAGCGGTCGGCGCGCTGCGCGGGATCGACGCGGATTGCGGCTTCAAGCTGCATGGCCCGGATCGCGCCCTGGCTGCGGCCATCGGCAGCCTCGCGCGCCAGACCCGGCTGACGCTGCAAGGCGCTGGCGAGGTCGGCTGTTCCATTGGGCCGGATCGCGTCGAGCGCCTTTCCGGCTTTCTCCAGCGCGTCGCGCTGGTGTGGCAGGACCGGCAATCCCTGTTCACGCATCTGCCCGATGTCGGCGGCAGCACGTGCGTAGCGTTCGACGGCCTTGCGTTGATCGGACAAGCCTGCCTGATCGGTCGGCAGAGCTTCGAGTTTCTGGGCCGGTGGGCGGAATCCGGCGAAGATCGACTTCGCCCGTTCCGGCAACTGCCGCGCAATCTCCACGATCCGCTCGCGGAACGTGATGCCGCGCCGTTCGGCAAACTGTTGTTCAGGCTTGTAGTCGCTCGCCATGTCCTTGCCGCGCTCGCGGCTTAGAGTGCGGACCAGTTTCGACTGATCGGCGAAGTCGTCGCGGCCATAATGCAGGGCAAGGCCGTCACGGTGGCGGGACATCGCCACATAGGCACCGTGGCTGTCCATGCCCGGCGTCGCCAGCACATGGGCGCGGTCCACCGTCATCCCCTGCGCCTTGTGGATCGTCGCTGCATAGCCGTGATCGATGTGCGCATAATCCTTGGTGTCGAAGGCGACACTGCGACCATCGTCGGTGCGGACCGCCATGCGCTGCGGCGTCACCTGTTCTACAGTACCGAGTGTGCCATTCTTGACGCCCATACCCCGCTCATTGCGCAGGAACATGATGCGGTCGCCGCTGGCGAAATGACGCTCGCCCCGCTCGGCGCGGATGGCCACGTCGTTGCCTAGTTCACCACTGGCGCGCAGCCTACCGCGCGCCGCGTCATTGAGTTCGCGCACCTCGTCATTGGTGTGGGTGAGGATGATCCGCGTATCGCCGGGACTGGCCTGGCGGTCGCGATTCCAACGCTCGATCAGCTCGCCACGCGCTGCCTCCCGCGTCTCGGCGGTGTGGACCATGGCGCGTTCGCCATAGGCCTGAATGGCAAGGCCGGTGCGCCCGGTGGCAAGGTGCCGTGTGGCATCCTGCTGCCAGCCTTCGTGCTGACGGCGCACTTCGCTGATTTCGACGCCGCCATGCCGTTCGTGGATCGACCGGAATGCAGCCCCGGCTTCGATGGCCTGGAGCTGTTGCGGGTCGCCGACCAGGACAACCTTCGCGCCTGCATCGGCGGCATGGGACAGCACGCGCTCCATCTGGCGCGTGCCGACCATGCCCGCTTCATCGATCACCAGCACATCGCGCGAAGTGAGCAATTCGCGGCCTTGGCCCCACTGATGATCAAGGCTGGCGATGGTGCGCGACGTGATACCGGAACCATGCTCAAGTCCCTCGGCGGCAATGCCGGAAAGGGCGACACCGCGAACGGTATAGCCAGCGCTTTCCCAAGCCTCGCGCGCCACGCCCAGCATCGCGCTCTTGCCGGTCCCGGCATAGCCGACGACAACATTGAGGCCGCGACTATCGGTGACATGCTCGAACGCCGCGCGCTGCTCGCCGGATAGCGCCAGGCCACGTTCCGCTGCGCGCGCCAGCGCTCCTTCCCGGCCACGATCTTCGACCTGATGCCGCTCGCGTTCTGCCAGCAATTCCGAAGCGCGACCGAGCCGCTGCTCGGTTTCGATCATCTGGCGCGATGTGAACCGCTCTTCGCCGCGTCCGTCTTTGCCCAGCGCGATCAGATCGGACGAACCGCGCACCGCGCTCATGGCCAAATCGAATTGCTCTTTCCCGTCGCTGTGCCGATGCACGAACATGGCAAGGTCGCGGTTCGTGAAAGTGGCCTGGCTGTGCGTGATCGCATCAAGCGCGACAGCGGGATTGGCGATGATCCGCTCGCCATTACGCTGCGCGACAGCGCGGTGTTGTTCAATCCGTTCGGCCTCAAGCCCGCGCACGCCCATGCGCGATGCGGCGGGGCCGATCTTGTCCTGCGGCTCCAGTGCAATGCCCTGCGCCTCCAGGCTGCGGTGATCGATCCGCGCATCGATATCGAGTTCGGCAAGGCGTTGGTTGACGTGATCGGCCCAGCGCTCGCGCCACTGCTCCACCAGCTCAGCCATGTTCCACTCGCGCACCTTCGGGCCGAACCCGTCTTTGCCGACTTCGCGCATGGTGAGCATGACATGCGCGTGGGGCTTGGGCTGGCCGTCCGCACCAATATCCCAATGGACATTGAGGTCGGCGATCATGCCCTTGTCGACGAACTCGGCCTCGGCGAATTCGCGCGCCAACTCGATGCCTTGTTCCTTGGTCAGCTCGCGCGGAATGGCGAATTCGACATCGCGGGCAAGCTGCGAGTCCTTGCGCTTCTCGGCGGCCTCGACCGCATTCCAGAGCTTTTCGCGGTCGGCAAATTCTTCCGGCGCGCCTTCCGGCAGCAGCACTTCGGAATGGATGACCCCGTCCTTGTTGGTGAAGTCATGGTCGCGGCCGAGCCGTTCGTCATGCAGCCGCTCGGCTCCGCGATAAGCAGCGGCGGCCACGGCGCTGCGCCCGCTCGACCGGCTGATGACTTTAACAGAGAGGTGGAAGATCGCCATGACGGCAATCCGTGCGTCAGGTTCTGACGTTGAAAGAAAGGAGGTATTTCAATTTCATGCTCCTTATGATCTCGCGGGGTGAGATGCCCCGCGCGTCGTGTGACGCAACATGCGACGACAAGCAGATGGGTGAGGTGAACCGGGTGCTTCCGGGGAGCCATAAATCAGCAGAACCCGTCAAAGCCGGACGGGCGGGGACTTCCGACCCCGTGAGCGGTCCGGCCAGCGAGCTTGCCATGGCAAGGGAAACCGAACCGATGGCGGACGCCCCGTTTAAACATGGAACTCGCCGACTCGGAAGTGGGCGGGTCGGTCTGCGGCGCAAGCCGCTGGCCGGTGAAGCGTTGGTCTGCGGTGGATTGACGCGGACTGGAGGCACGCGGCTCGCCGCGCGCCAGCCCCGGCATGGGTTTGCGTGGTGCCGAGGCCAGACTTCACACGGGGTATAGTCGGTGCCTACAGCAAGCGAGAGATCATTGGGGGAACCTGAGAACCTTGTCATCACTTCCGGCGCTTTCGGACGCCGGATGGCTGAAGCGACCAGCGACCGTGGTGACGAGGGGCGGAGCCTTCGTAGTAGTCCGAGAACGGGAAAGCCGTTCACATGGCGAAGGGAGGCAGTGGATATGGCAGGCAAGCAGGAGGTGGGCTTATGTCCGGCGCGGTGAATGCCGCGTTCGTCCTCGACATGCAGCGCAAGCTGTATCGGTGGAGCAACGAAGACCCGCACAAGGTCTTCGAAGATCTGTTTAATCTCGTATGCGACCGCAGAACCCTTTCCGAAGCCTGGCAAAAGCTTGTCCGCAACAGCGGCAGCCGGACACCGGGAACGGACGGGATGACGCGGCGCTCGGTCGAACAGCGCGCCGGTGGCGCCGTGCGGCTCCTCGATGAAATACGCGAGGCGCTTCGCAACGGAAATTATCACCCGGAACCCGTCAGGCAACGGCTCATCCCGAAGCCCGGCAAACCGGGTCAGTTCCGGCCACTCGGCATACCCACGCTGATCGATCGTGTGGTGCAAATGGCTTTGAAGCTGATTTTGGAGCCCATCTTCGAGGCGGATTTTTATCCGACCTCTTACGGGTTCCGAAGGGGACGCAGCACCCATGATGCTCTGGAGCGCATCCAGAAATGTCTTCATCCGTCGATCCGTGGATCCTCCGTCTACAGGTTCGTCATTGAAGGCGACATCAAGGGCTGCTTCACCGCAATCGACCACCACGTCATGATGGAGCGCGTGCGACGGCGCATCAGCGACCGCAAGGTGCTGATGCTGATCCACGCATTCCTGAAGGCGGGCATTATGGTCGAGGGGACACTTCGTCATCCCGTTACCGGCTCGCCGCAAGGCGGGATCATCTCGCCGATGCTGTCCAATATTTACCTGACAGCGATCGATGAGAGATACGGGCGATGGTCCATGCGCTCTCTTGAACCAAGTATGAGGGCGGCACGCCGGCGGGCACTTGACCGCGCGAACGGCAAGCCGACCTTCTACATGGTCCGATACGCGGACGACTTTGTCGTCCTCGTCGAAGGCACGAGGGAGCAGGCGGAAGCGGAAAAGTCGGCGCTTGCGGAGTTCCTGAAAACGGAGCTTCGCATGGAGCTGTCGATGGAAAAGACCCGGGTCACCGACGTCAGGGAAGGCTTCGACTTCCTCGGCTATCGGGTGGCGCAAACAAAGGCGCTCCGCACGGGGCGTCTGGTCGGCAACCTCTTCATCCCGAAGAGCAAGCTGAATGACCTGCGTCACAGGCTCAAGGTCATGGCGAAGGGCATCCCGACCGGGCGCCCGCTCGCTTATGTTATCGGCAAGTTCAACCCTATCCTGCTCGGGTGGCGGAACTATTACCGTTACGCCACACAGGCTTGCCGGGACTTCTCCCGGCTCGATAAATGGATATGGGAGCGCGTAGGGCGTTGGCTCAGGAAGAAGCACCGAAAGACGTCGTGGCGAACGCTGCGGCATCGCTTCACCACCAACGCTCGGGGGCAACGGCTGCGATGGGCCGATGGGTCCAGACGGCTGCGTCTCCTCCGGGAAGGGGGGACGATGCGATACCCACACCGCAGCATCGAGAAACCGAACGGATGGAATGCAGTCCAGAGGCGCGATCAGCGCGAAAGCATGGCGGGCTTCTGGGACGCATTTGGTCGCCTCAACTGGGGTTGACGTCCACCCTCGCGTGGTCAGGCGCGCGGGCATGGAGAGCCGGATGCAGGGAAACTTGCACGTCCGGTTCGGTGAGAGGGATGAAGAGACTCGTCACCGCAAGGTGAGGGAGCGCTTCATCCCTACTCTTCATTTACGCCACCAAGCGCACGTCGGCACGACGTATAAGCGCGCCCTCCCATGATAAAATTGTCAAACGGCGTTCAAAAGGGACCCCCGATCGGCGTCGAAGAGGGACCCCCTTTTCGGATAATATGATGCTGGTTTGTTGAAGATGGCCTTGCGCTGCGTGCGGCGGAGGGCGGGCGTAG